>JBEHYF010000308.1:0-2586 GCA_048498315.1 Actinomycetota bacterium | reverse complement strand
GTCCGGCGGCGCGCACCAGCCGGTGCACGCCGCCGGAGCCGGGCAGGATGCCCAGCCCGACCTCGGGCAGGCCGAGGACCGCGCTCGGGTCGGCGATGCGCAGGTCCGCGGCGAGCGCCAGCTCGAATCCGCCGCCGAGGCAGTACCCGGCGATGGCGGCGACCGTGGGCTGGGGAAGCGCCGCCACGGCCTCGTAGACGGCGCCCGAGCCCTGGTAGTACGCCTCGATGGCCTCCGGTGTCATGGCCGGCAGCTCGGTCGTATCGGCACCGGCCGAGAACACCTTGTGCCCGCCGGTGATCACGACCGCGCCGCTCTCGCGTACCGCCGGGGAGCCGAGCGCGCCGGCCAGCTCGCCTTCCATATGCGTCGACAGCGCGTTGAGCTTGGCCTCCCGCTTGAGGGTGAGGACGGCGACCTCGCCGTCGCGCCGGACCTCGACCGTGCCTTTCACGTCCGGACCCTCACGAACTCGCCGGGAACGACAGCAGCCCGCCGACACCGCGCTTGGTGATCTCGTTGGCGACGACCAGCCGCTGGATCTCCGAGGTGCCCTCCCAGATCCGGTCGACGCGCAGCTCGCGGTACAGCCGCTCGACCGGGTAGTCGCGCATGTAGCCGCGGCCGCCGAAGATCTGCACGCACCGGTCGATGACGCGGCCCGCCGCCTCGGACGCCGACAGCTTGGCGAGCGCGGCCTTGGCGTGCAGGGTCTTGCGGTCACCGCCCTGGTCGAACTCCCAGGCGACCTGGTGGACGTACGCCCGGTTGACCGCGATGTCGACGGCGCTGTCGGCGAGCATGCCCTGGATGAGCTGGTGCCCGGCGATCGGGCGGCCGCCCTGCACGCGTTCGGACGCCCACTCGGACGCGAGCGTGAGGGCGCGCTCGGCGGCGCCGACCGTGCGTGCGCCGATCATGAGGCGTTCCTCGGTGAACCAGTCGCGCGTCAGCTCGTAGCCGCCGCCGATCTCGCCGAGCACGGCGTCCGCGCCGACCCGTACGTCGTGGAAGACGAACTCGGGGTGCTCATAGACGAACGTGTGCATATAGCGCGGCACCCGTTTGATCTCCGCGCCCGGCAGGTCCCGGTCGACGAGGAACATGGTCGGCGCCCCGTCCACCTTGGCCAGGACGAGGAGGAAGTCGGCGGCGTCCCCGACGGTCACGAACCACTTCTCGCCGCTCAGGACGAAGCCGTCGCCGTCCCTGGTGGCCGTGGTCGCGATGCTCTGCGGGTCCGAGCCCGCCTCCGGCTCGGTGATCGCGACGGCGTCGCGGCGCTCCCCGCGGATGTCCGGCTCGAGGTAGCGCCGGCGCTGCTCGGGAGTGCAGGCGCGCAGCGCGTTGGCGGGCCGCCAGACCGTGTCCCACAGGGCGTTCGTCAGCTTGCCCAACTGTTCCTGGACGACCACCTGCTCAAGGACGCTCAGGCCGGCGCCGCCCCATTCCGCCGGCATGTTGATCGCCTGGAGGCCGGCGGCCAGCACGTCGTCGCGGATCGCGGCGAGCGTCTCGGCCGGCAGCCCGTTGCCGGCCTCGCACGCGTCCTCGTGCACCATGATCTTCACGGTGAGGTCGGCCGCGCGCTGTCGCAGGTCGAGCAACCGCGGCGAGTAGGCGAACTCCATCGAATCTCCTTCAGGGACGGATCAGCCGGGCGTCGAGCGCGAGCGCCCGGTCCGGGAGGGCGAGAAGGGGGTTGACCTCCAGCTCGGAGATCTCCGGGTGCTCGGCCGCGACCGCGGTGACGGCGGCGACGGCACGCGCCGCCGCGGCGATGTCGACCGGCGGGCGGCCGCGCGCCCCGCACATGAGGGGTGCCCCGCGCAGGCCGCGCAGCAGGCGTTCGGCGTCGCGCGGCCGCAGCGGCGCGAGGCCGAACGCGACGTCGCGCAGCACCTCGGTGAACACGCCGCCGAGCCCGAGCATGGCCACCGGCCCGAACCGCGGGTCGGTCGTCACGCCGACGATCAGCTCGACACCGCCGCGCAGGTCCGCCATGGCCTCCACCGTGTAGCCGGGGGCGGCGAGCCGCGCGTGCATGGCATCGAAGGCGGCGCCCAGCTCCTCCGGCGTTGAGAGGCCGAGGGCCACGCCGCCGGCGTCGGACTTGTGCAGCACGCCGAGGGCCTTCAGCACGACCGGGTAGCCGATCTCCCCGGCCGCCGCGATCGCCGCCGCGCGGTCGGGTACGCGGCGTGCCTCGGGGAAGGCGACTCCGGCGGCGGCGAACAGCTCCCTCGCCTCCCAGTAGCCGCCGGATTCGACCGGCTCCCGGGGCTCGGGCAGGGCCGGGACGTACGGTTCGGGGCGCTCGGCGCGCGCGGCCAGGCGGGCCAGCACCTCCGACGCGTCCTCCACCGCCGCGAAGACGGGGATCCCGCCCTCGCGCAGCCTCGCGGCGGCCCGGCTCGCGGATCGCATCGTGTGCGCGACGACCGGCTTGCCGCCGGCCGCGGCCACCCGCGCCATCTCGGCCGCGACGGCCACCTCCTGCTCGGCGATCTCGGGGCCGTACTCGCCGTACCCGCCGAAGTAGCCGGTGATCAGCACCTGGTCGACGGCGGGCTCGGCCAGCAGGAG
>JBEHYF010000307.1:0-2637 GCA_048498315.1 Actinomycetota bacterium | reverse complement strand
GCGGATCGCCGATTTGCGCGATCCGGGCCGGATTCTTCGTCCCGACGACGTCGACGATCTCGTCGCCGCGATAAGCAACGTCGTCGCCATCGAGGTGACGCCGCGATGAGCACGCCCGAAGAGCGGCTGGTCCGCTCGCTCCCCGCGCTTCGCGCGGTGATCGACTCACTGGCCGCCAGGTCGCCATCCGAGGCGAGAGATCTGCTGCAACTCGACTTGCTCGTGCGGAGATATCCGGCTGCTGCTCGAATGAGCCTGCGGCTGCTCCACCCCGTTCCCGTCGGTACCGCGGCTCCGCCGGGGTGGGCACCGGCGCCGGACGTCGACGGCAGTCCCGGATGGCGCTGGCGCGGCGGCCCCGTCTACGTGGCGACCGGCGACCTGGATCAGCTCCGGTTCCTCGGCGTCGCGCTGCGGCACTTCGACCGCATGACCGCCGAACAGCTCCGCGCCTATCTGGAGGGATGACCGGTGTCGGCCAGAGGCTCACGAGGACTCTTCCGCACGAAGGGCCGCCAGCGCCTCTCCCGGGTGGCGGCCTGAACTCGGGTGGTCAGGGTGCCGAGCACGTTGGCGGGGGCGCGACTCGGCCGGTCGGTCAGTTGATCGGCTGATTCACGGGGAGCGGGCCGGTAGGGTCCGGTTCGGGTGTTGGCGGCACGGAGGTGGCGATCGGCCAGGTTGGGCGGGGCAGCAATCGCTGTTCGAATCCGCGCACCATGATGAGGAAGCTCACGCCGGACGATCTCATCCTGGGCACCACTTCGATCGACATCCGGCCGACGCCGCGTCGAAGCGTCGGGAATGTGCCCGGCCCGCTCCGGACGAGGTATGCCAAGCCCTGCTTCAGGAACTGCCGTGGCCCTGGATCGAGATGCGCCGCCCACGCGGGGTCGTCTTCGCCGCGTAGCCGGCAATAGCAGGCCAGCGCGTAGCCGAACTCTGCCTCGGTGAGATAGCCGAGTCTCGCGTAGCCATCGTTATGTGCGCCGTTGAGGTCCTTTTCGCTCAGGTAACCGCGAGGTTGGACGGACCATCCGTCGGCGGTCTCGGTGAAGCTCAGCGCTGCGTTGGCGGTGAAGATGCCGAAACCGAGGTAGACCGTGAGCAGGTCGGTCAGGTGCTCGTGGTCCGTTCGCGTGGCGGAGATGCGGTTCTCGCCGAGCAGGCGGACGTGGCAGAGTTCGTGGGCGATGATCGCGGTGAGGTGGGCGGGATCCGTTGTCTCGCGCAGGTCCAGGCTGATGACGGCCTGGCCGTTCTCCTCGTGGTAATGGCCGACCGCTCGCCGCTCGGCCCTGCGCGCCGCGGTGCTGCTCGATCCGTCGAAGAGACGCACGACCACCCGCCGTGCGGGGTCGACCGACATCAGGTCCCGGATCCGGAAGACCAGTGCCTCGATCTGGTCCGCCGTGCCGCTGTAGTCAGCGGGGAGAAAGGACGGAACCGGCAACGCGACGTCACGTAGGACCGCCTCCTCGCCGAACTGTTCGGCGAACCAGCGCATCGACGCTTCGATCCACGCCTGCACCGGCAGGTCCACGGGACACACCGTGATCGTCTCCGCCGACCATGGCCGCGGGCCGGGCCGATTCTCGTCCACCGTACCCCCTGTGATCGCTCTGCCGCAGATAGTGGTTCGCGGTCGAACACCGCGTCGCGGATTGGTCGGCCGCTCCATACCGATGCATAACATAGCTTGCAGAGTTGGTAGTTTCCCGCGCTATTTTGATACGTCCGCAAAGTAGGCGTTTGTTGCATTATTTCGCTACGCCTTATCGTGCTCACCGTAAGTGTGGACTATTTGTCCAGGTATCGGCTGGTGTCGTCGTCGCGTCCGTCGATCTTGATGGAGCTTGACGACCTGCGAGAAAGATGTCGCATGCCGCCCCGCGAGAATGCTATTTCGGCTTTTCTGAACAGCGGATCAGGATCGATGATTCGATTTCCTTGTCTCCGGGAATGAGCGCGACTGCAAACATGGGAATTTGTTCAGGTGGAGGTCGCGTTCGTGTCCAAACGGATTTTCATCCATTTTGCTGGCGTACTTACGGGGGGCGTCGTGGTGGCCGCTTCGGGTGCGGCGGCCGTCCAGGCCGTCACCGCCGCGCCGCGTACCCGCGCTGTGGCGGCGTGCGGGGTCCTGCAGCCGGGCGCCTCGCCGGTCGCGCAGCGGGCGGTCGCCGCCGCCTGTGCGCAGATCGGCGTCTGGTACAGCTGGGGCGGCGGGCACGGTCCCGTTCCCGGGCCGACGTACGGCCACTACGACGGGCAGGACCCGGCCAGCAAGAACGACGGGCAGCGCAAGGGATTCGACTGCTCCGGACTCGTCCGGTACGCCTATTACCGGGCGACCGGCCGGGACATTCTGAACGGAACGGCGAACGCGCAGTTCCACACCCGCCTGGCGGTCGCCCGGTTCGCGCCGTGGCAGGGCACCGGGCCGCTGCTCCCCGGCGACCTGCTGTTCTGGGGCCGCGGCTGGATCCACCACGTCGCCATCTACATCGGCGCCGGGAAGATGGTCGAGGCCTTCCAGTCCGGCACGCACGTCCGCATGACGCCGGTCCGCCTGGGCGGCGACTACGCCGGCGCCGTACGCATCTCGGGCGCGGGCGGGGGCGGCGCGCCCGGGAA
>JBEHYF010000306.1:0-2660 GCA_048498315.1 Actinomycetota bacterium | reverse complement strand
GCCGGACGACCGCGGGCCGGACGACCGCGTGCGGTGACCCAGGGCCCACCGGGGAAACACAACGACCTGCCCAGCCGGGAGTCGAGGAAGAAGGAGCACGACAGTGGACGCGGACGTCATCATCGTCGGAGCCGGGTTGTCCGGCCTGGTCGCGGCACACGAACTCACCAGCCGGGGCCGCCGGGTCGCCCTCGTCGACCAGGAGGGTCCCGCCAACCTCGGCGGCCAGGCCTACTGGTCGTTCGGCGGGCTCTTCCTGGTCGACACCCCCGAGCAGCGGCGTCTGGGAGTGAAGGACTCCTTCGAACTCGCGTGGAGCGACTGGCAGGGCAGCGCGCAGTTCGACCGCCAGGACGACGAGGACTCCTGGGCGGTGCGCTGGGCCCGCGCCTACGTGGAGTTCGCCGCCGGGGAGAAGCGCTCCTGGCTGGGCGGGCACGGCATCAGGCTGACGCCGATGGTCGGCTGGGCCGAGCGCGGGGACCTGAGGGCGGACGGGCACGGGAACTCGGTGCCGCGCTTCCACGTCCCCTGGGGCACCGGCACCGGAGTGGTGGCCCCGTTCACGGCGAGCGCCCAACGCGCCGCCGCGCAAGGCCTGCTGACGTTCCATCACCGTCACCGGGTCGACGAGCTGGTGATCCGCGACGGCGCGGCCACCGGGGTGCGCGGCACCCTGCTGGCCGACGACCCGGCGCCGCGGGGCGTGGCCACCAACCGCGAGGAGACGGGGGAGTTCGAGCTCTCCGCGCAGGCGGTCATCCTCACCACCGGCGGGATCGGCGCCAACCACGAGATGGTGCGCCACTACTGGCCCGAGCGCCTGGGCACCGCGCCGAAGAACATGATCACCGGCGTGCCGGCCTACGTGGACGGGCGGATGCTGGACATCAGCGCCGCCGCCGGGGTCCGGCTGGTCAACCGGGACCGGATGTGGCACTACACCGAGGGCGTGCGCAACTGGGACCCGGTCTGGCCCGGCCACGCCATCCGCATCCTGCCGGGCCCGTCGCCGATGTGGTTCGACGCGCTGGGCCGCCGCCTGCCCGACCCGTACCTGCCCGGCTACGACACCCTCGGCACGCTGAAGCACCTGCGCACCACCGAGGACATCGCCGGCTACGACCACTCCTGGTTCATCGTCACCCAGAAGATCATCGAGAAGGAGTTCGCGCTCTCGGGCTCCGAGCAGAACCCCGACATCACCAGCGGCGACCGCAAGGCCGTCCTGCGGGAGCGGCTGCTGGGCAAGGGCGCCCCGGCGCCGGTCGAGGCGTTCAAGCGCCACGGCGCGGACTTCGTCGTCGCCACCACCCTGGAGGAGCTGGTGGCGAAGATGAACGCGCTGACCGACGAACCGCTGCTGGACGCCGCCGCCCTGCGCCGCCAGATCGAGGCCCGCGACCTGCAGATCGCCAACCCGTTCGGCAAGGACGCCCAGATCCAGGGCATCCGCAACGCGCGCCGCTACCTGGGCGACCGGCTCAGCCGGGCCACCGCGCCGCACCGCATCCTCGACCCGCAGGCCGGGCCGCTGATCGGGGTGAAGCTGCACGTCCTCACCCGCAAGACGCTCGGCGGCATACAGACCGACCTGGACTCGCGTGCCATCGGCACCGACGGGCAGCCGATCGGCGGCCTGTACGCGGCCGGTGAGGTCGCCGGATTCGGCGGCGGCGGCGTCCACGGCTACAACGCCCTGGAGGGCACCTTCCTCGGCGGCTGCCTGTTCTCCGGCCGCGCCGCGGGCCGCGCCGCCGCCCGGCAGGTCGCCTGAGGCACCCGTGTGCCGCGGCCGCCGCCGCGGCACACGCCGTCCTCCCCACGCGCCACCGGGTCAGGCGGCGTCAGGCGGCCTCGGCCTCCAGGCGGGCGGCCGCGCCGGCCTGGGGCCGCAGCACGCCGGCCGCGGCGGAGGCGACCGCGCACAGCGCCACGGGCAGGAAGAACGTCACGTTGAGCGGCACCAGGCGGGTCAGCGGGCCGATGACGGCGGGCCCGGCGAGCATGCCCAGATAGCCCAGGCCGGCGACCCGGGAGACGTTGGCGCCCGCGGCCTCCCGGTCGGCGTGGCCCGCGGCGCTGAACAACTGCGGGACGCAGCCGGACAGTCCGGCCCCGAAGACCGCCCACCCCGCCAGCGCCGCCGGGACCCACGGGGACAGCGCCGCGAGCGTCAGCCCCGCCCCGGCCGCGCCGGCCCCGTAGCGCAGGACGGCCACCGGGCCGAACGACGCGGCCAGCCGGTCCGCGACCAGCCGGCCGCCGGTCATGGCGGTGGAGAAGGCGCCGTAGCCCAGGGCGGCCGTCGCCGCGGGGGCGCCGAGGACGTCCCGCAGGTGCAGCGCGCTCCAGTCGGCGGCGACACCCTCACACAACATGATCATCAACGCCAGTGCGGCCAGGGCCCGGATCCGGCGGGGGATGGGCCTGCGGGCCGGGGCCGCGCCGGGCGCCGTCCGGCCGGCTCGCCCGGCGGGACGGGGGCGGTCGTGCCGCAGCAGCGCCGGGGCGGCGAGCGCGCAGACCGCGAGCCCGAGGAGCGCGGCGCCACCGAGGGTCCGCGCCGGGCTCCACCCCCAGGCCAGGGTGCGGGCGCCGACCAGCGAGGCCAGCAGCCCGCCGACGGAGTACGTGGCGTGGAAGGCCGACATGACGGG
>JBEHYF010000305.1:0-2681 GCA_048498315.1 Actinomycetota bacterium | reverse complement strand
GACGGCCTGCCGCTGACCGCCGGACAGGCGCCGTACGCGGGACCGGACCGGCGGGGCGTTCACCGTGAGACGCGCCATCATTCGCTGCGACTCCCGCCGCATCGCCGTGCGGTCGAGGAAGGCGACCGGCCCGTACCGCCGGACCAGCTCGCGGTTCAGGAACAGGTTCTGCCAGACCGTCAGGTCCTCGACCAGGGCGAGGTTCTGGTGCACGGTCTCGATTCCGGCACGGCGGGCGTCCTCGGGCGACTCGAAGCGAGCGGGCCGGCCGTCCAGCACGATCCGGCCGGTGTCCGGCGCGTGCACCCCCGCGACGCAGCGGACCAGCGTCGACTTGCCGGCGCCGTTGTCGCCGACCAGCGCCGTGATCTCCCCTTGGCGGGCCCGCAGTGACACGCCGACGAGGGCCTGCACGTTCCCGAAGGACTTTGACAGGTTCTCGACGGACAGCAGCGCGTCGGTCATCGCTGGTACCTCGCGAGGAACGCCGCGGCGACGACCACGATGCCGACCGCGAGCGGCTGGTAGAACTGGGACACCCCGAGCAGGGTCAGGCCGTTCACCAGGCTGGTGAGCAGCACCGCCCCGATCACCGGTCCGACGATGCTCCCCCTGCCGCCGAACAGGCTGACCCCGCCGAGCACGACGGCGGCCACCGAGTTGAGCAGATAGGTGGTGTCGGCCGCGGGCTCGGCCGCTCCGATGCGCGCGACGAGCAGGATCGCCGCGAGCCCGGCCAGCATCCCGGAGATGACGTACACGGCGGTCTTCACGCGCGCGGTGTCGACGCCCATGGCCCGGGCCGCCTCCCGGTCTCCACCGGTCGCGAGCAGGTGCACGCCGAAGCGGGTGCGGAGCAGCACGACGTGGGCGATCATCGCGACGACCGCGGCGACGATGACCGGATAGCCGATGGGGCCGACGCCGCCGGTGGCCAGGTCGAGCAGGAAGGAGCTGTCCACCTGGCGCGGTTTGCCGCCGGAGAGGATCAGCGCGCCCGCCGACGCGGCGGACAGTGTGCCGAGCGTGACGACGAAGTCGGTGATGCGGGCGCGGGCGACGAGCAGGCCGTTGGCCAGGCCGACGACGCCCGCGGCGACGACCGCCGCGGCGCAGCTCGCCGCGATGCCCCAGCCGTGGGCGGAGGCCCACCCCAGCACGACGGCACCGAACGTCATCGAGGAGGCGACGGACAGGTCGATGCCGGCCGTCGCGATGACGAACGCCTGGCCGACCGCGAGAACGATGAGCAGCGCGGCGGAGACGAGCAGCGCCTCGATGTTGCCGGCGCTGAGGAAGGTGCCGTTCGCCAGGCCGAACGCCGCCACGACCGCGACGAGCCCGACGACCGCCGCCCAGTCGGCCCAGAAGCCGATGTCGCGCAGACGGGCGGTGACCGGCTCGGCCTGCTCGACGTCGGTGTCCGGTTGAGCGACCGCCATGTCAACCCGCCTGGGAGGCGAACGGGTCGGGGTAGGACTGGAAGGGCTTGGGGAAGTGCGCCAGCGCCTGACCGGCGTTCGCCTTGGTCACCAGCAGCACGGGCGCCTTGACGTCGGCCGGCAACGTCTTCCCGGCGGCGGCCTTGCACGCTTCCATACCCATCGCGCCGATGGTGTACGGGTACTGCGAGACGGTCGCGGTGAGGGTCCCGGCGCCGATCGCCTTGAGCGCGTCCTGGATGCCGTCGACACTGATCACGGCGATCTTCCCGGTCTTGCCGGCGTCGGCGATGGCGCGCGCCACCCCGAGCGCCATGTCGTCGTTGGCGACGAAGAAGCCTTTGACGCCGGGCCGGCCGCGCATCACGTTCTGCGCGGCGGTGAGGGCCTTCTGCCGGTCCCAGTCCGCGGCCACGGTCTGCACGATCCGCAGCTTCGCGCCGGCCGCCCGCGCGAACCCGTCGAGCCGCGCCTGGCTGGTGACGTCACCGGCGATGCCGCCGATCCGGGCGACGCTCGAGCCGGCCGGGATGACCTTGAGCATCTCCTGGCCGGCCATCTGCCCGGCCTGGTTGTTGTCGGTGCCGATGTAGGTCGCGATCTTCACGTGCGCCTTCTTGGCGGCCGGCGCGTCGACCGGGCTGTCGATGTTGACGATCGGCTTCCTGGCGCGAGCGACCCGGGCGAGCGCCTGGACGAGGTTGGAGCCGCTGATCGGGTTGACCAGGTAGCAGCCGTAGTTCTGCAGCGCGAGGGCGTTCAGCTTGTCGGCCTGGCCGGTCGTGTCGGTGATCGACGCCGCGGCCTGCACCGTTACGCTGGTGCGCTGCGCCTTCGCCTGCGCTTCGATGCCCTGGCGCATCGCCTGGAAGAACGGGTTGTCCAGGCCCTTGATGACGACGGCGGTCCGGCCGCCGCCCGAGCCGCCCGATCCGTTCGAGCAGGCGGCGGCGAGCGCGACGGCGGCGGCCAGCACCGCCGCCGGGTAAGTGCCCTGCTTCCAGCGTGGAGCCATGACGTGCCTCCTTGACCAGCACAGGAGCAGACTTCCGCTCCAATGCGGCAGCATCATAGTGGACTTATGACGTCAGTCAATCAAAAGTTTCCGCAGTATTGTGTGTCTCGCGTTGGTAAGAAGAGCGGGGAGGGTGCGGGGTGCCGGAGACCACCGAGGTCAGATTGCGCGGGCTCGGAGAGTTGCTGAGCCTCGTCCGCGCGAGCGGCCCACTGACCAGAGCG
>JBEHYF010000304.1:0-2693 GCA_048498315.1 Actinomycetota bacterium | reverse complement strand
GGCGAGCGGGCGCCTATGAGACCCTTCCACCCCCCCCCCCCCGGGCCAGCACGTTGACCGTGTAGCGGGTACCGGGGTCGAGGTTGGCGACCGTCAGCGAGGTGTCCGTCGTCTCGCCGAGTTCCTCGCTGATCGCGCCGTCCTGCCGGTACACCTCGTACTTGGTGGCGGCGTGACCGCCCCCGGTGGACGCCGGCCAGGAGATGGTCGCCGACCGGTCGGTGACGCCGGACGCGGCCGGCTGCCCGGGCGCGGCCGGGGCGGCGGCGTCCGAGCGGGCCGGGTGCAGGACGAGCGTGGTCAGCGAGTACGGCGGCAGGGTCTGGCTCGTCGCACTGCCGGTCTGGGACGAAGAGATCGACGTGTCGCCGTTCCCGTACGAGTACACGGTGGGCGCGCCGTCGGCCGGGGTGTAACCCGTGTAGGAGATGTCGACCGGGTGGGCGTTGCCGGGATCCTTGTTGATCAGGAGGACCGCGAGGTCGCCGTTCGGGCGGCGTGCGGCGTGCGCGGTGACCAGCGGTTCGTCGGTGCCCGCCCCGACGAACCGGTCACCGGCCCGCACGAAGTCGTTCATCATGGACAGCCCGTAGTACGGCGCGAACGGCGTGTTGAGGGCGGGCTCGCAGGTCGTGCCGTCGGAGGTGCAGCCGGCGCTGGAGAGCATGCCGAAGTCGCCGTAGTCGGTCTGGCCGGCCACCGTGGACACCGCGCCGATGCCGTTGTGCACGTCCCACCAGTCGACGGTGAAGACGCCGTTCGCCAGCAGCCCGCTGTAGGCGTCGGCGAGGTAGAGCGCGGCCGGCTGGGTGTCCTGCCCCACGCCGACGTTCGTCTCGGTGAGGCTGATCCCGATGCGGGAGGCGTTGGCGCCGGCGTACTGGTCGATCTGCCGGCGCAGCAGGTACATGGCGTCGTTGATCTGCTCCGTCTTGGTCAGCGACTCGGCGGCGGTGCCGCCGCCCGGGTACCAGTGCACGTCCACGAAGTCGATCTTCGATCCGGCGATGGAGAGCACCGTCTGGTTCCAGCTCGCCGAGTCGCCGCCGGCGACCAGCGCGTCCGGCCAGTTCGCCGGCATGGTGAGCACCGCGCCGACCTTGATGGACGGGTCGACCGCCTTCATCGCGTCGGCGTAGGCGACCACGCCGTTCGCGTACGCGGTCGGGCTCTTGTCGCTGTGGTCGTCGGCCTCCCAGCTCGACCCGTAGTGTCCGTTGCCGTAGTTCTCGTTGCCGATCGTCCAGTACTTCGCGCTGTAGCCCTTTGTAACGTTCGCGTACTTCACCCAGTCGGCCGCCTCCTGCGGTGTGCCGGTGCCGTAGTTCGCGATGATCATCGGCTGCGCGCCGATCCGCTTCACGGAGGCCATGAAGGTGTCGAAGTCGGTGTTGGGGGCGACGTACCCGCCGGGGGCGGTGTTGTCCTTCCAGTGGTAGATGTCGCCGTACGAGCCGCCCGGGTACCGGATCACCCGGACCCCGGCGCCCTTGAGCAGATCCGACGTCTGGTCGGTGCCGAGCTCGCCGTCCCAGACCGCGTCGTTGACGCCCAGCGCGGTGCCGGGGACGGTGGCCTGGCCGGCACGGGCGTTCACGGTGACCTTCACCGGCGTGGTCGCCGCGCCCGCGCCGGGCGGGTCGAGCCCGACGAGCGTCACGGCGGAGAGAAGCACGGCCACTGCCGCGGCGGCGGGACGGAGGCGAGTCCGCATCGCAGGTCCAATCAGGGGTCGGCGGTCAAATCGGCCTCATGCTGGGATTCCGTCTCAGGGGTGTCAACCGATCTTGGTCGGCGCAGGGGTGCGGCGCGGCGAGTGCGTGGCCGCGCGCGGCTCGCCGGGGGCGGCCCGTCGTGCCTGGTCCGGGATCGGATGCCCCGGCACGGGACGGCGCCGGAACGCCAGGCGCCCGGCCGGGTGCGGGCGATGAAACTTTCAGCCGTTAGGCGAGGTGACGGCGGGTCCCACGGGCGATCCGTT
Organism: Actinomycetota bacterium; assembly: GCA_048498315.1. Taxonomy (GTDB): domain Bacteria; phylum Actinomycetota; class Actinomycetes; order Streptosporangiales; family Streptosporangiaceae; genus Actinoallomurus. The sequence goes on along the minus strand of JBEHYF010000304.1, from coordinate 712 downwards.
GACCGGGTTCGCGGCCGCTTCCTAGCGTTCGGCGGGCAAGGAAAGCGCCCGGAACGAATACGACGCCGATCGTCTGGTGCTCTCGGTTCACGGCCTCGGGTACCACCCCGTACGGCCGCACCTCGGGAGGAGATCAGATCCAGCCATGAGGCAGAAGACCAAAGCGCTAGGGTTCCTGTTCGCCCTGGTGCTGGCGCTGGCCGGCGGTTTCACGCCGGCCCGTCCGGCGTCGGCGGCGTCGCTCGTCGAAGTGACGAACTTCGGCAGCAACCCCAGCAACCTGCCGATGTACGAGTAGGTTCCGAGCAGCGTGCAGGCGAACCCGCCGCTCCTGGTCGCCGTGCACTACTGCACCGGGTCCGGGCCGGCCTTCTACTCCGGCACAAGCAGTGGACGAACGTCCCGGGCGTGAGCCAGACGCCGTCCTTCACCGACCACCCGCAGTCGAGCTGGACCCGCACCTGCTACGGCGGCACCGGCACCCAGGCGCCGGTCGAGGCCATCAGCGTCCAAGGCGTCGGACACCAGCTCCCGCTGAGCGGCATGGCCGCGATGGCCATCTCCTTCTTCGGGCTGGACGGTAGCGGCGGCGGTGGCGGCTCCGGCGGCCTACGCCCGATAGTAGGCGTCATGATGACTGACGCCGCCTACAGTGTGGCAGGTTCGGATCCGGCGCGGCTCCTGCTCCGTTCCGGGTATTGGGACGACGCGC
>JBEHYF010000303.1:0-2807 GCA_048498315.1 Actinomycetota bacterium | reverse complement strand
AGGCTCGCCGGTTGGCTACTCGGTGATGCTGCGGTCGATGACGGCGATCTCGACGCAGTTACCGCCGTTCTCTGCGCTGCGGGCCGACTTGCGCCATTCTGCGTTGCTCAGGTCCATCGTTCCTCCGCCGTTTTCCGGATGAACTCGATCGAGTCGGGTAGGGGCATGGCGAATGCCCGGATCGACTCCCATGCGTCCGCGAGGATCGCCAAATCCTCCCGGCCGCTCGTGACCAGCCCCCGCACGGCCGTCTCCACGTACGCCACGTCGCGGCCGTCGACGGTGGCGATGGTGAACGCTCCGGCAGCTCGGGGGTTGTCCGCCGAACGTATCACCTGGATCGTCAGGCGAGGAGGGTTCACGATCTCCGCCAGGTGCATGAGCTGCGCATGCATGACCTTGGGCCCGCCGCGCTCCCGGTAGAGCGTCCCTTCGTCGATCACGAAGTGCGCGGACGGCGCGTCACGGCCGAATACGGCGGCCTGCCGTTCCATCCGTGCCTTGACCAGAGCCTCGTCGCCCTTGAGTAACGCGCGGGCGTAGTCCTCCTGCTGGAGCAGCCCGGGAATGAGCGCCAGCTCGAAGGAGCGGAGCACCGAGGCCGCACGCTCCTCCTCCAGCCACGGGCGCATCCACCCGGGAATCCCTTCCGCGTCGAGCTGCCGGAACACCTCCATCAGGATGCCGGCGGGGATGTTCAGCTCGCGCTCGATGGCGGTGACCTGCTCCTGTCGCAGCCGGGTGCGGCCCGTCTCGACCTGGCTGACCCAGCCTTCGCTGTAGTCGAGCTTGCGGGCGAGGTCGCGCTGGAGGATTCCGGCCGCTTCCCGGTACCGCCGGATGAGGCGGCCTAATGTGAGCATTGTCGGGCTGGGGGGTGTGCCCATATTATGCCTTTCGTACTGACTTCATTTTTTCCTACCCGGGCCTTGTATTCCACCGCACCGGCGTAGCGCACGGTAGGGAATGGCCCAGGTCATTCCATCGTAGGTCGGCGGTGGCGAATCTGGGGGAGCCGAATCGAACCTGTGGAGGACGAATGGCTCCCCATACGAGCAGGGACATCGATGCGTACGCCAAATGGCTGACCCAGGCCTGCCAGGCGGCCGGGCTGAACGCCGAGCATCACGGCGAGACGGTGCTCGTCATCGCCGCCGATCACCATCTGTCCGAGCGGGTCACGTGCGCGCCGGACGAGAACGGCGATCTCAGGTGGCGCTGGAGCTGGGGCAGCCCGATCACGGCGCTGCGCGACCGTACCCGGGTCCTCACGCCCGACGACGTCGACGAGCTGGTCGCGGCGATCGCGGGCGTCGTCGCGATCGAGGTGCCGCCGCGATGACCGCCGAGCCGGACGGGCCGCGCGCCGACGAGCAACTCCGCCGGTCCGTCGAGACGCTGTACAGGTTCATCGACACGCGCGGCCTGCCCGCCGTTTCCGAGGCCTGTGCGCTGATGCAGCTCGACCGGCTGGTCCGCAGATATCCCGCCGCCGCGCGGAAGAGCCTCGGACTCCTCCGCCGGATTCGCCGGTTTCCGGACGAGGTTCCGGGGTGGTACGCGGTGTCGGCGCCGGATGAGGATCTGCCGGTCTGGATGCGCGCGGACGGAACCCTCTACGTCGCGACCGGCGACGCGGACCTGCTGCGCTACCTCGGCGCGGCGCTGCGGCGGTTCGACCGCATGACCGCCGACGAACTGCGCGCCTACCTGCGCGAGTGAACACAGCCTCGCCATGCGCGGCGTACCCACACCGCCGCTCGCGCGCCCGGCGGTCAAGCGCCGGGGCGACGCGGCCGGGTACGCCGCGCCCGTACCCCCGGCCGGGGCGGGCACTGCGGGCCACTGGCCCGGCAAGGCGACGCGGATCCTGGACATGCCGCCCCGATCGAGACGCCGCCCCGCAGCCGGCGCATCCCCGGATCGTGCACTCCCGCCGGACCGGCGCTTCACTGGACGGGCTCGCGGCCGACCTCGTTGGCGATGACGCGCAGGAGGTACGGGTCGCTCGCCTCGGGCTTGACCCGTATCACGCCCTGGCATATGTGGTCGAACGTGAAGTAGGTGAACTCCGGGGCCCAGTACCGGCCGTCGTGCATCGTGTATCGGCGTGGAAACTCGGACTGCAGGCGTGCGCCCGGTCGCACGAAGGTGTCGATCAGATATGCCATCCACTCGGGTCCGTGTGTGAACCGGACGGGGTTCTCCGTATGCACGAACGCCGTCCCGTCCGGCGTCGGCGTCCATTCACACGTGCCCGGCGGCTGTCCGTATCGCCATCGACCGTGCCGTACGTCGGCATAGTCGGCCCGTGCCGACTCGCGGAAGAAGTCGTCGGGACTGCAGTAATACGGCCCCTTGCGGCGATGCCGCCGCGGCGAATGGGCGAATCGGGTCAGATACTCGACCTCGTATCGATTGAGGGGAGGTTCGACGCGGACAGCGCCCGTGCATTCGGTGATCAAGGGCATGCCCAACCCCTGCCTCTGTCGACGCAGCCTGCATTTCTCGTCTTTCTCCGCAGTCTAGGCTTTCGACCGGCAGGCATGATCAGACGGGCCTCGCCGGTGATGTCCCGGCGAACCCGGCCGGTTCCGGCGGCCGCCGGGTCAACGACGGTCCTGCCCCGGCGTGCACGAAGACGGCCGTCGCCCGCTCACGTCTCGATGGCACGATCCGGCCGGGCGGCTCCGAACCGGGTCTTTACGGGCTAGCGTCCGAGGGGACGACACGCGGGGCGGGGTGCCCGCCGAGCGGGGGGAGTGATGCCATGGGCGCGCGGCCGGTCCGGCGCGGAGGGGACGTTG
>JBEHYF010000302.1:0-2817 GCA_048498315.1 Actinomycetota bacterium | reverse complement strand
GCCGCCGGGAAGCGGGCGGTCTTGCCGAGCAGGATCATGCCCTGGAACTGCGCGATCAGGATGCGGGCGAACCGGTCGGGGTCGACGCCGGGCCGCAGCGACCCTTCCGCCGCGGCCTGGTGGCACAGCGGGGCGAGGCGGCGCTCCCACTCGTCGAACACGGCGGCCACGTGCTCGCGCAGCGCGTCGTCGGTCGTGGCGAGCTCGGCCGCCAGGTTGCCGAACGGGCAGCCCACGATCCGGCCGAAACGCTCCTGGAAGGCGGCCTGGATCGCGCCGATCGCGTCGGCGACCGCGTGCAGGCGGGCCGCCGCGTCGGACGCTCCGCTCGGCGACTCGGCTGCGGCGTCCGCGACGGCGCCCGCCTCGTCGAGCCGTGCCCACAGTGCCGCGGCGTGCCGGTCGATCACCGCCTTGGCCAGGTCGGACTTGGCGCGGAAGAAGTGGTAGAAGCTGCCCTTGCGCACGTCGGCCGCGGCGCACAGCTCGTCGACGCCGACCGCCTGGTAGCTGCGCGTCAGGAACAGCCGCGCGGCCGCCCGTACCAGCCGTTCGCGCGCGTCGCTCGTCCGGGTCACGCGCCGACCATCCCGTATAGTTGACCGGTCTGTCAAGAGGTGCGTCCACGCCGCGCCGCCGCCCGGTCGCGCCACCGGTCGTCCGGAGCTTCGCCGGCCTCCGGACGCCGTGCCGGACGGAGCGCGGACAGCACCGTCTGGTGGGTGATCCAGCCGATGAGCGCGTTCTGTTCCGCGTCGAGGACCGGCAGGCCGGTGCCCTGTGCGCCGACGAGGACCTGCAGCGCGTCGGCGAGGGTCTGCTCGCCGGTGACCGGCAGCGGGCAACTGGGCCAGGTCGCCGACCGTCTCGGGCGCCTCCTCGTCCTCGCTGAGGGCCTCCGCGGCGGCCCGTGCGGTGACACGGTGCCGCGGTACGCGCCGCCGGCGTCGGTGACGGGCAGGGCGCCGTGCTCGGACAGCGCGAGCCGGCGGACGGCCTGTACATCTGCGGCAGCGCCGGCAGCAGGCCGCCCGGCAGCAGCCCGCCGACGGCCGGACGGAGTCATTCCGGCCCGCGCCACGCCCAGTCGCAGGCGTCCTCGATCAGGTAGAGGATCCGGGAAACCGACGCCGACGGCCCCGGCGGCCAGGCCGAGCACGGCGTATAGCAGGTACTCGACCGGGTGCCCCACGTGGAAGGGCGGGAGCTGGAGGAACGCGCCGTCGCCGAGGACCGCCCGGCCCACGACGGAGGCGGTGACGCTCGACAGCACGACCGCGCCGAACGACTCGGCGGTGAAGTCGCGCAGGATCAGCTCCATCGCGAAGAAAACCCCGGCGAGCGGGGTGTTGAAGGTGGCGGCGATGCCGTGCTGGGTGGGGATCGTCCCAGCCGCGGGCATGGTGGAGCGGTCCGATTTATACGAAGATTGCATACAATTGCATTACGCAACAGTGCGCCTCCTGGTCGCGAACCAGGTAGAACTGAGCCATGGCAGAGCACGCCACCGAGCCCGAGCCGGCCGCCGAAGCGCCCGACGAGGATGTCGAGGCCGTCACCGCGGCGGTCCTGACCGCCTCGCGCCTCCTGGTCGCGATCGCGGCACGCTCGCTCGCCGCGGTCGAGGAGCGGGTGACCCTCCCCCAGTTCCGCATGCTCGTCGTGCTCGACACCTACCAGGAGATGAAGCTCGTCGCGCTGGCCGAGCGCCTCAGTGTGAACCCGTCCACCGCGATGCGCATGGTCGAGCGTCTCACCACCGCCGGCCTGGTCGACCGTCGGGTCAACCCGGCCAGCCGCCGCGAGATCCTGCTGCGGCTCACCGACGCCGGACGGCAGCTCGTCAACGAGGTCACCGCCCGGCGGCGCCGCGAGGTCTCCGCGATCGTCGCCGCCATGTCGCCGGACGAGCGCCGCGGGCTGGTCACGGCGCTGCGCGCGTTCACCGAGGCCGGCGGCGAGCCCCCGGTCGGAGCGCCGATCGGCGGCGCGATGATGCCGGGCTGGGACTGACCGCCGCGCGCTCTCGGCCTGCACGGGCCTCCAAGGCCCGGCGGCTCGCCGGCCCGGCAGACTCCGGGACCCGCCTCCGGCCCGCGTTCCTCATGGGACCCCCCTGCCGCCCAGCACCGTCGCGGCCGTCTCGACCGCGTCCAGCCCTTTGCCCTGGACGTCGCCGACGGTGATCCGCACCCCGGTGGGGGTGGTGACCACCTCGTACAGGTCGCCGCCGATTCGCGCCTCGGCCGATGCGGACGTGTAGCGCACCGTCACCTGTACCGGGCCCGCCGCCCGGGGCACCGGCCGCAGCAGCACCCGCTGCGCGACCTCGGCGACGTTCCGGACGTTCGCCAGCTCGCGCTCGCGCTCGCGGCACCCGACGCTGGCGAGCATCGCCGCGGCCGTCACGCCGACCGTGGCAGGCAATATGAAGGTGTTCCATTGCGTCCCGAACACGCCGTCGTACAGGGACAGGCAGATGTTGATGCCCACCGCCAGCAGGCCGACCAGCGCGGTGTGCGGCACACCGCGCGACAGGCTGGCGAACGCCGGGCCGAGCGCCAGCAGAGGCAGGTAGTCCACCTGGCGGCCGTCCGCGATGTCGATCACCGCGACGGCGGCCATCACGGCCAGCGGCAGCAGGCGCAGCAGGAGCTCGGCCCGCCACCTCGGCATTCCAGTGAACTCCTCCGCCTAAATCCCCGTGACCAGCGGTTTCTTGCAGCGTAGCGCCAGTGAGCCACCGCGTTGCAGGGGCCGGGCGGGGACGTGCGGTACCGGCGCGGGTACGGCGGCCGCTTCCGGGGCCGGCCGCCG
>JBEHYF010000301.1:0-2897 GCA_048498315.1 Actinomycetota bacterium | reverse complement strand
ACCGCCGACCGCCAGCCGGATGGAGATCACTCATGGCCCGTCGTTCCGATCTGATGGAGACCATCGTCAACCTGAGCAAGCGCAGGGGCCTGGTCTTCCCGTCCAGCGAGATCTACGGCGGCCTGCGCGCCTCGTGGGACTACGGCCCGCTCGGCGTCGAGCTGAAGAACAACGTCAAGCGCCAGTGGTGGAAGGCGATGGTGCAGGGCCGCGACGACATCGTCGGCCTCGACTCGTCGGTGATCCTCGCCCGTGAGGTGTGGGAGGCCAGCGGTCACGTCAAGGAGTTCGTCGACCCGCTGACCGAGTGCCAGTCGTGCCACAAGCGATTCCGCGCCGACCACCTGGAGGAGGCGTACGAGGCCAAGCACGGCAAGCCGCCGGCGAACGGCCTGGCCGACCTGGTCTGCCCCAACTGCGGCACCCGCGGCGCGTTCACCGAGCCGCGGATGTTCAACGGCCTGCTGAAGACCTACCTCGGCCCGGTCGAGGACGAGTCCGGCCTGGCGTACCTCCGGCCGGAGACCGCGCAGGGCATCTTCATCAACTACGCCCAGGTGCAGCAGGCGGCCCGCCGCAAGCCGCCGTTCGGCATCGGCCAGATCGGCAAGTCGTTCCGCAACGAGATCACGCCGGGCAACTTCATCTTCCGCACCCGTGAGTTCGAGCAGATGGAGATGGAGTTCTTCGTCGAGCCCGGCACCGACGAGGAGTGGCACCAGTACTGGATCGACACCCGCTTCCAGTGGTACGTCGACCTGGGCATCGCCAAGGACAACCTCCGGCTGTACGAGCACCCGAAGGAGAAGCTGTCGCACTACTCGAAGCGCACCGTCGACATCGAGTACCGCTTCAACTTCCCGGGCAGCGAGTGGGGCGAGCTGGAGGGCATCGCCAACCGCACCAACTTCGACCTGTCGACGCACGCCAAGCACTCCGGCCATGACCTGTCGTACTACGACCAGGAGAAGGAGCAGCGCTACGTCCCGTACGTGATCGAGCCGGCGGCCGGCGTCGACCGCTGCATGCTGGTGTTCATGATGGACGCCTACAGCGAGGACGAGGCGCCGAACGCCAAGGGCAAGATGGAGAAGCGGGTCGTCATGCGGCTCGACCACCGGCTCGCGCCGGTGAAGGTCGCGGTGCTGCCGCTGTCGCGCAACGTCGACCTGTCGCCGAAGGCCCGTGACCTGGCCGCGAAGCTGCGCCGCAACTGGAACGTCGACTTCGACGACGCCGGCGCGATCGGCCGTCGCTACCGCCGTCAGGACGAGATCGGCACACCCTACTGCGTGACCATCGACTTCGACACCCTGGAGGACGAGGCGGTGACCGTCCGCGAGCGCGACTCGATGGCGCAGGAGCGCATCGCGATCGACCAGGTCGAGTCGTTCCTCGCCGCCCGCCTCGTCGGCTGCTGATGGCAGAACGTAACACCTGGATGTGATTGCCAAGCCGGATCGCATCTTCGACCGCGACATCGAATGGCGGCACCTCGCCTCGTTCGCGTCGCGTAAGGCGCCCGGTCCCCGGCTGGGCGTGGTCAGCGGGCGGCGCCGGCAGGGCAAGACGTACCTCCTGGAGGCTCTGACCCGCGCGTGCGGGGGGCTCTACTTCGGGGTGACGGAGGCCACGGAGACCGAGTCGCTGGCGCTGTTCGGTGCTGCCCTGGCCGAGCATCTCGCGATCCCCGTCGCTCCGCGCTTCGCCGGCTGGGACGAGGCCGTCAGGTACCTGTTCTCGGTCGCGGACGATCTGCGCGGACCGGTGGTGATCGACGAGTTCCCCTACCTGACGAAGGCGTCACCCGCGTTGCCGTCGATCTTGCAACGGGAGCTGGACCGCGCGGTGGCGCGCGACACCACGATCCGCCTGCTGCTGTGCGGTTCGGCGATGTCGGTGATGGGCGGCGCTTGCTCGCCGGCAGCGCACCTCTGCGCGGCCGGGCGAGTCTGGAACTCGTCGTCCGCCCGTTCGACTACGCGCTAGCGGCGAGGTTCTGGGAGGTCACCGACCCGCGGCTGGCGGTCCACCTGCACGCCGTGGTGGGCGGCACGCCCGCGTACCGGCGTTTCGCGCACGACGACTCGCCTGAAGGGCTCGGCGACTTCGACGACTGGTTGCTGCGAATGGTGCTCGATCCCGCGAACCCGCTGTTCTGCGAGTCCCGGTACCTGCTGGAGGAGGAGGCCGACATACGTGACACGGCCCTCTACCACTCCGTGCTCGCCGCCGTGGCGAACGGCAACGGCACGCGCGGCGGTATCGCGAGCCACATCGGCCGTAAGGCCGCCGACATCGGGCACCACCTGAATGTCCTGGAAGACTCCTGCCTGCTGCGCCGGGAGGCGGACCTGTTCCGCAGCGGCCGGTCGCGCTACCGGGTGGCAGAGCCGCTCACCACCTTCTACCAGGTCGTCATGCGCCCGCGATGGGGGCTGCTGGAAAGCGGCCGGGCGCCCATGGTGTGGGCCGACGCCAAGCCGCGTTTCTTGTCCCAGGTGCTGGGGCCGCACTTCGAGCAGATGTGCCGGGAGTTCGCCGCCACGGCCCCGCCGGACGTCTTCGGCGAGCTTCCCGGCGAGGTCGGCGCCGGGGTCGTCAGCGGCGGGCGCGAGCAGATCGAGGTGGATGTGGCGGTCCTGGCCCCCGCCGTGCACGGCGAGCCGCGACGGGTGCTGTCCCTCGGCGAGGTCACGTGGGGAGAGGTCATGGGCGCCCGTCACGTCGACCGCCTCCGGCGCGCGCGGGACATGCTGGCCGGCCGCGGCTTCGACGTGCGCGACACGGTGCTGGCCTGTTACGGCGGCGCCGGCTTCGCCCCGGAGTTGACGCGCTCACCGGAACCCGTGCTGCCGATCGGCCTGGAGGAGCTGTACGCCCGCCGCTGAGGCGGG
>JBEHYF010000300.1:0-2918 GCA_048498315.1 Actinomycetota bacterium | reverse complement strand
GGGCCGAGGCGGCCACGCCGGCGGCGGAGGCCGCGGCGGGCGCGCCCTCCGGGCGTACGGCACCGGGCGCGGCGTCTCCCGAAAGCGGATGCCGGCCCGGCCCGCCACCGGAACGTACATCGCCGGCCGGCGCCCCGGCCGCGCCGTCCGGAAGGCCGCCGGGCGCCGGGCCGGTCGCGGGTGCACAGGGCGCGGGCGGGCCGTCCACGACCAGTGCGTCGGAGACCGTCGCGGGATCGAGCGGCACCCCGCCCACCCCGGCGACCAGGCGCAGCGCGCGGATCCGCCCGCGCTCGGCGTCGACCGCGATGCGGTGGCCGCCCGAATGACGCACCTCCACGGGCACGCCATGCTCACCGCGTACCACGTCGATCCGGTTCCCGTTCCGGTCGGTGACGGCCGCGAGCGGCAGCTCCCGCGCCCCCGCGACACGGCGGAAATGCAGCGTCCGGCCGGTGCGGGGATCCTCCACCGTGTACGAGCCGTCGGCGCGCGGCGTCAGCGGCAGGTACGGCCCCTCCGAGGCGAGCAGCGGCGCCTCCGGCGCGCCCGCGGGCGGGTTAGGCCAGCACCATGCCGTCGGCCGCGGCGAGGTAGACGCCGTTGTCCGTCACCTCCAGATGCTGGTCGAGCGTCGACGCCCAGGAGATCCCGAACCACCGCCCGCACCGGTACGACGACACGTGCGTCCGTTCGAGGACGAGCGGCAGCACCCCGGCCAGCGCGACGTCCGTCTGGCGCAGGATCACCTCGCCGGACGCGACGTCGATGGGGTCACCGGTGGTGGCGCGCGCCTCGGTCTCGACCGCGCGGTTCTCCGCGTCGCGCGCCGCGGCGGCGGCCGACGCGCGGCCCTCGTCGAGCGCGACGTGCTCGGCCGCCGTGACGGCGTCGCGCGGCGCGATCGCGCCGACGTCCGCGACGACCTTCATGGCGTCGCGGTCGACGAACCGGAAGAGATCCTTGACGGCAGCGACGATGATGCCACCTTCCACGCCCGGCGCCCCTTCCGTCCGCAGCCCCCGCCCCGGCCGCACGTTCCCCGCGACCGTAATGATCCGACGCGACGGCGGTCAACGCGGTTCGTCCTCCCGGACCGCCCGGGCGGCCCTGCCCACAACGGAACCGGAACGGCGGCACCCTGGCGGCACCCGCGCGGCGGTGCTCTGGCGGCGACATCCTCCTCGCCGGGCACTCTGGCGGCGACGCCTTCGCGGAGGAGACACGCTCGTCGAGGAGAAGGCTCGCCGAGCCGCCGGACGGCTCCGGACTGCTCCGGACACGCGGCGATCCGGCACGACCGGACCGACCGCGATCGCGGCCGTCGGCGACGGCTTGGGACGGCCGGTTCGGGGAATGGGCGGATTGCGGGGCGGCGAGCCGAGCCGCAGGTCAGCGCGGGCAGCAAAGGGCCGCCGGAGGATCACCGGCCGGGCCGAGCGGTTTCACAGCAGAGAGCGGCTGGACCCACCCGCCGCTCGCCGCCCTGCCGGGCCCGGCGTACGATGGCCGGTGTCGCAACGGCGACCGGCCGCGGCACGCTCCGGCAGGCGGCGTTGTGACGGTGGGCCGGCGGCGCGTCCGATGCCGGCAGACCGTGACCGTGATGTCCTTTTTCTGCCAGCGTTCCCATGCGCCATCGGCAAAGCTCGGAATCGAGTTCATCCCCGCGCGGTGGGATGCCGAGCTAAAGGAATGGTCGAATGTCGGCTCATGATCGGGCTATGCCCCTGCAGTTGTTCGGACATACGGGACTGCGCGTGTCGGCGCTGTGCTTGGGCACGATGACATTCGGTGAGGCGCGCGTCTGGGGCGCCGATAAATCCACCAGCCGAGCGGTTTTCGAGCGTTTCGTCGAACGCGGCGGCAACTTCATCGATACGGCCAACAACTACATGAACGGCGCCAGCGAAGAGTTCATCGGCGAGTTCATCGCGGGCCGGCGCGAGCAGTTCGTACTCGGCACGAAGTATTCCCTGAACCTCCACCCGGACGACCCGAACGGTGGTGGTAACCATCGCAAGAGCCTCGTGCGGAACCTGGAAGAGAGCCTGCGCAGGCTGCGAACCGACTACATCGACGTCTACTGGTTGCACGCGTGGGACTTCCTCACTCCGGTCGAGGAGATCATGCGCGCGCTCGACGACATGGTGCGCGCCGGTAAGGTCCTTTACCTTGGAATATCGGATACCCCGGCATGGATCGTCGCCTACGCCAATGCGATCGCCCGGCAGCGCGGGTGGACCGAATTCTCCGGCCTGCAACCGGAATACAATCTCGTGCAGCGGGATGCCGAACGTGATCTGCTGCCGATGGCACGAGCCTTCGACATGACGATCACGCCTTGGTCGCCGCTGGCGAACGGCCTGCTGACCGGTAAGTACAACGGCCGCTCCAGCACGGATGGACGGCTGACGCCGGGCCGGTCCCGCAACCAGGTGACCGAGCGCGGGCTCGCGGTAGCCGACGTGGTGGTCTCGGTCGCCGCCGAGATCGGCTGCACGCCGGCGCAGGTCGCGCTCGCCTGGCTGCTGCACCGGCCGGGATCGATGATCCCCCTCATCGGAGCCAGGAACGTGGCGCAGTTGGACGACAACCTCGGGTGCCTGGACGTCGAACTCACTGCCGACCAACTCGACCGCCTGGACAAGACAGGCGATGTCGACCTGGGATTCCCCCACGACTTCATCGCCTCACCCGCCATCCTCGACCAGGTGCACGGCAACACCTACCCCCGGCTCGCCGCCCAGCCGCGATGGGGACGATAGCGCCTGGACACGCTGCCGCCTGTCCGGATCACTGCTTACGATCAGGCTCGCTGCTGTGCCTTCAGGATGTGGGCGTTGATGGCGGCGGCTGCGTAGGCCAGTTCGGGCAGCTCGACCACTTCGATGCCTGCGGCGGTGAGTGCTTGGACG
>JBEHYF010000299.1:0-2931 GCA_048498315.1 Actinomycetota bacterium | reverse complement strand
CGACTCTCGGCTGCCGGGCGCGCGCGTGCAGCGGTGTGCGTACTCCATCCACGGAGGTTCACTCGCGCAGGTAGGCGCGCAGTTCGTCGGCGCTCATGCGGTCGAACCGCCGCAGCGCCGCGCCGATGTAGCGCAGCAGGTCCGCGTCGCCGGTCGCGACGTAGACGGTTCCGTCCGCGCGCATCCAGACCGGGAGATCCTCATCCGGCGCCGACACCGCGTACCACCCCGGAACCCCGTCCGGAAAGCACGGGCGAACCCGGCGGAGGAGTCCGAGGCTTTTCCGCGCGGCGGCGGGATATCGGCGGACCAGCCGGTCGAGCTGCATCAGCGCACAGGCCTCCGAAACGGCGGGCAGGCCGCGCGTGTCGATGAACCGGTACAGCGTCTCGACGGACCGGCGGAGCTGCTCGTCGACGCGCGGCGCGTCCGGCCCGGCGGTCATCGCGGCGGCACCTCGATCGCGACGACGTTCGCGATCGCCGCGACCAGCTCGTCGACGTCGTCGGCCGTGAGCACCCGGGTACGGTCGCGCAGCGCCGTGATCGGGCTGCCCCAGCTCCAGCGCCACCTGAGATCGCCGTTCTCATCGGGTGCGCACGTGACCCGTTCGGACAGATGGTGATCGGCGGCGATGACGAGCACCGTCTCGCCGTGATGTTCGGCGTTCAGCCCGGCCGCCTGGCAGGCCTGGGTCAGCCATTTGGCGTATGCGTCGATGTCCCTGCTGGTATAGGGAGCCATTCGTCCTCCACAGGTTCGATTCGGCTCCCCTAGATTCGCCACCTGCGATCTACGATGGAACGACCTGGGCCATTCCCTACCGTGCGCTACGCCAGTGCGGTGGAACACAAGGCCCGGGTATGAAAAAATGAAATCAGTACGAAAGGCGCGATATGGGCACACCCCCCAGCCCGACAATGATCACATTAGGCCGTCTCATCCGGCGCTACCGGGAGGCGGCCGGAATCCTCCAGCGCGATCTCGCCCGCAAGCTCGACTACAGCGAAGGCTGGGTCAGCCAGGTCGAAACCGGCCGCACCCGGCTGCGACAGGAGCAGGTCACCGCCATCGAGCGCGAGCTGAACATTCCCGCCGGCGTCCTGATGGAGGTGTTCCGGCAGCTCGACGCGGAACAGATTCCGGGATGGTTCCGCCCGTGGCTGGAAGAGGAACGGGCCGCGACGGTCCTCCGATCCTTCGCCCTGGCACTCATCCCGGGGCTGCTCCAGCAGGAGAGCTACGCCCGTGCGCTGCTCAAGGGCGACGAGGCGCTGGTCAAGGCGCGAATGGACCGTCAGTCCACCGTTTTTGGCCGCGACACCCCACCGTCAACACACTTCGTGATCGACGAAGCGGCTCTCTACTACGACCGCGGCGGCCCCGACGTCATGCACGCACAACTCATGCACTTGGCGGAGATCGTGAACCCTCCACGCCTGACGATCCAGGTGGTACGTTCGGCGGAGAACCCCCTATCTCACGGCACATTCACCATCGCCACCGTCGACGGCCGCGACGTGGCGTACGTGGAGACGGCCGTACGAGGACTGGTCACGAGTAGCCGAGAGGATCTGGCGATCCTCGCGGACGCATGGGAGTCGATCCGGGCGTTCGCCATGCCCCAGCCCGACTCGATCGAGTTCATCCGGAGAACGGCAGAGGAACGATGGACCTGAGCAACGCAGAATGGCGCAAGTCTGCCCGCAGCGGCCAGAACGGCGGTGAATGCGTCGAGATCACCGTCATCGACCGCAGCATCACCGAGTAGCCAACCGGCGAGCCTCCTCAGCCGGTCGGGCGCGCGCTTGCCGAGCCGGGACGCGCGGCGACCGCCGCGCGGGGACAGCGGACGCATGGGAGTCGATCCGGGCGTTCGCCATGCCTCTACCCGACTCGATCGAGTTCATCCGGACAACCGCGGAGGAACGATGGACCTGAACAACACCGAATGGCGCAAGTCGGCCCGCAGCGGAGAGAACGGCGGCAACTGCGTCGAGATCGCCGTCATCGACCGCGGCATCACCGAGTAGGCAACCGGCGAGCCTTCTCGCGCCCGGCACCTCGGGCGCGAGAAGGCGACCGCGGCACGACACCACGGCTGCCCACGCCTTGTGATCCCGAAGCAGCCGTTGCGGACGCATTGACGGTTTACCCACCGATGCGCTTACCTGTTAACGCTTCGGATAGGGCGGTCATGATAGGCGAGGGCGGGTCATGGTCATCGAGCGCGCCGGTAGCGCTGATGACCCCACCGAAGCGAATCAGCGGGCCGTGCCAGACCGTCGTCCACCGCCCGGCGGGCCGGAACAACCGGCAGAGCCAGCCGCGGAACACGACGAACGCCACACCACGGAAGCCGCCGAAGGCTCGCCCGAAGCGTCCGCGGGCACGGACGTCGAGGACTCCGGATCGCAGCGGCACCCGGTCTCCGGAGAGAAGAACGGACCGGCCACCGATCGCCCGGCCTCCGGCACCGGAGAGGCGGAGCCGACCCGGTACGCCGGCGAACGGAACGAAGGGGCGGCCGACGGCAAGGACGCGGAGACGCCAGACTCGCCCCTGGAGCACCGGCCTTCGCACGGCGGATTCGCCACCCTTGCCGACGAGTTCGACGCCCGCCGGCAGAGCCGACAGTACGCCGATGCGCTGAATGCGGAGGCGGATCGATCGACCCGCGTAGAGCGCAGCGACAAGCTGTGCGAGGTCAAGCCCCCGCAGATCGTCGGCGACTACTACCCGAACATTCCACCGACCACGCAAGATCGGTATTTCGTTCGCGACCGGTCCAACCCGGTACCTGTCTTCGACGGTCCCCCGAGCCGCGAGCAAGCCGTCCAGGGCAGGATCGGTGACTGCGGGATCGTCGCCACCCTCGGCGCGGTGGCCGGGCACCGCCCCGAAGCGATCCAGAACGCCATCAAGCAGATC
>JBEHYF010000298.1:0-2960 GCA_048498315.1 Actinomycetota bacterium | reverse complement strand
GCCCGGCCGGCGCCGGTGCTCCGGTCTGCCGGTCAGGTGCCGGCCGGGGTGAGCGTGCCGTTCTTGATGACCCCGATGGCGGTCTTCCTGATGCCGACTCCGGTCTCGTCGAAGGAGAAGTCGCCCATCAGACCCTTCCGTTTCACCGCGCGGATCGCGTCGGCCAGCCTCCGGCCGGTCGCCACGTGGCTGTTCTTCAGCGCGGTGAGCAGGATCTCCGCCCCGTCGTAGGCCTTGGCGCCGTGCAGCTCCGGGTCCTCGCCGTAGGCGGCCTTGTACGCGGCGGCGAAGGTGCGGGCGGCGTCGCTGACGTCGTTGCCGAGGTACGGCGAGCTGACGATGGCCCCCTCGATGTTCGCCGCCCCGGCCGTGTCACGGAACACCGGGGTGCCCATCGGCGCCGCACCGGCGAACGTCGCGCCGATGCCGAGGGCGCGGGCCTGCTTGACGATCAGCCCGGACTCGACCTCCTCGGCGCCGATGAAGACGACGTCCGGGTGCTTCTGGCGGATCGCGGTGAGCTGGGCGCTGAAGTCCTTCTGGTCGGTGGTGACGACCGCGTCCGCGACCGGCTTGACGCCGCGCTCCGCCAGCGCCTTGAGGAAGGCGTCGTGCTCGCCCTTGCCGTACGAGCCGTTGTTGGTGATCATCGCGATCTTCTTGGCCTTCTTCGTCCCGACGAGGTACTGGGCCAGGGTCTCGTCGTAGGTGGTGCTCGTCGGGCCGTTGAGGAAGAGGAAGGGGCTCTTCAGCGCCACCATCCCCGGCGACTGCCCGGAGGCGATGTTGGGGATCTCGGCCTGGCGCAGCGTGGGCGCCATCGCGATCGTGACCGCGCTCTCGGCCGTGCCGAGCATCGCCACATATCCATCATTGGAGATCTTGCGGGCGATGTTCGTGCCGACGGTCGGGTCGCCCTGGTCGTCGAAGACGTCGATCCGGACCTTGCGGCCGTCGATGCCGCCGGCCTTGTTCCACTCGTCGACGGCCAGCCGGACGCCCTTCTCCTCCCACTTGCCGAGCGAGCTGAGCTGCCCGCTCTGCGCGTCGACGAGCGCGATCTTGATCGGGCCGGTGCCGCTGGAGCCGGAGCTCTTCGACGGGCCGGGGGTGCCGCACGCCGCGGTCAGGCCGAGGGCCAGGACACCGGCGGCGAACAGTGAGGCTCTGGGACGGTTGCGCATGATTTCACCTCGATGGGCGGAATGTGGGAGCGGGTCGGTGCCGGTCGGGTCGGTGCGGGTCACGGGCGGGGACCGGCGCGGTGCGGCGGGCGGGGGCCGGCCGGGCGTGCGGCGTCATGAGGCCGCCTCCGTCCGGGGGAGGCTGATCCACGTCTTCCCGGCGGCGCGGGTCGCGCTGGCGAACGCCTCGGGCGCCCGCGCGAGCTCGAAGCGCTCCCGCACGACCCGGCCGGGCCGCAGGTCGTGCTCGGCGAGCGCCGCGAGGGTCTGCGCGAAGCCCGCCGGGTGGTCGTAGATGAGGCACCCGCGCACGGTCAGGCGCCGCTGGACCAGGGTCAGGGTCGGCACGCGGGCGGGCCGCTCGCTCTGGCCGACCACGACAACGCGGCCGCCCGGGGCGGTGCGCTCCAGCGCCTGCTCGAACGCCTCGGGCACGCCCGAGGTCTCGATCACGACGGGGAACCCCGTCTCCCGCGGTCCGGCGTCGCGCGCCCCCAGCTCGGCGGCGAGCGCCCTGCGGCCCTCGTGCGGCTCGGTCACGTACGGCAGCCCGCCGGCCTGCGCGACGGCCATGACCACGAGCAGCCCCTGGGAGCCGGCCCCGACCACGAGGCACGGCTCGCCCGGCCGCAGCCGGCTCATGCGGACGGCACCGCGCGCGACGGTGAACGGCTCGACGCAGACGACGTCGGCGTCGTCCCACGTCTCCGGCACGGGCCAGGTGAACGGCGCCGGCACGGCGACCCGTTCGGCCAGCAGTCCCGGCTCGTTGATCCCCGCCGCGCGGCGGGCGCGGCACACTGCCGTGCCGCCGGATCGGCAGAGGTCACAGGCCAGGCACGGATAGTTGGGTTCGATGACGACCCGCTGGCCGGGGTGCCGGTCGCGGACGCCCTCGCCGGTCGCGGCGATCACGCCGAAAGCCTCGTGCCCGAGCACCCAGGGCAGGGACGGAACGTCCCGGTGGCCCGCGACGACGGACAGGTCCGAGCCGCACAGGCCGACCCCGTGGATCGCGACGATGACCTCGCCGGGCCCGCAGGACGGCTCCGGCCGGTCGTCCACCACGGCCACCTTGTCCGGCGACATGAGCACCACGGCCTTCACGCGCGCTCCCCCGCCGCGGGAGCGCCCGCATGCGACGCCCGGCCGCGCCGACCGGATCCGCACCGCCCGGGGGAGCGCACGCCGGGCGCGCCGCCGACGTCGCCGGGTCGTCCTCCGCCGGCGCGCCCGCCCGCCATCGCCGCCGGCCGGGCGGCGGGGCCGTCCCCGGCGCGCCGGAGGCGCGGCGCGCTGCGGTCCTCGTGCGGGCCTGCGGCCCGGTCGCGGGAATCGGCGGGGCGCACGAGCCGGACGGCTTCTGCGGTCTGCGGCATGGGCTCCTCCTGGGCACTCGGCGGTGGCGACGGGCCACCGCGGGCGGTGCGGGAACGGCGGGGCGCCGGCGGCGGCCGTTCGCCCGCGCGGCCGGAGCCCGTCCCGGCACGCCCGGCGCCCGGATCGGCGGACGTTCGGCGAAGACCGGGGTTAATGTTCGAACCAGTGAGTTAGTTATAGGGGACCGGCTCGCCGAATGGAAGACCGCCGGCCGAATCTCCGCACGATCAAGACCGCGCCCGGCGGCACGGCACCGCCCCGATCGGGCGCTGCGCACGGCGACCGAGCGCCGCCGCGGCCGGCCGACGCCGGAAGAGGCCGCCGTCACGGTCGAGGACGTTCCGGAGGCCTGCCACCGAGGTCGCCTCGTGGACCCACCGCCCACGCCGCGGAGCG
>JBEHYF010000297.1:0-2982 GCA_048498315.1 Actinomycetota bacterium | reverse complement strand
TTCGCGAGGCTTCCTTCGCGAGGCGCCGTTCGCGGGCTTCCTTCGCGAGGCGTCGTTCGCCGGCCGCCGCGTCACTGTCCGGCGCGTGCCACGGCCCGTCCCGCTGTGGCCCAGTTGGCGTGGAGCGTGTCCAGGTACGACTGGGCGGCGGCGCCCGGCCGCGCCCCGCGCGCGAACGCCCTCATGTTGCCCGCGCCGGTGTTGTACCCGAGGGCCAGCAGTTCGTCCCTGGTGTAGGTGGAGGAGCGTTCGCCGGGCAACTGCCGGGCCAGGTCGTGGAGGTACCAGGCGGCCGCCTCGACGGCGAGCGCCGGATCGTCGGGCAGCTGCTCCCAGCTGCGGTCCGCGAAGTCCCGGCCCTGCTTGACCTCGTCGAACGCGGCGCGGTGCATGTTCGCGATGCCGAACGCCGCGTCCGGCTTGAGACGCTGCCAGGCGCGCTCCCAGGACGGATCATGCGGCTTGTATGACTCGTTGTACAAGATCGCCATCAACAGCTGGGGATCGATGCCCGCGGCTCGCGCGTAGGTGCGCACCTGCGGCGCGTAACGGGCGGGGTCCTGGTTCTGGTTCGCCGTCCAGGTGGGTGTGGGGCTGCCACCGGGCGTCGTCGGCACGGGACCGGCCGAGGCGGCGGCCGTGGTGCCGCCGGGACCGCTCCCGCCGCCGTTCCCGCCGTGCGTCGCGGCCCAGCCGACCACCACGGCGGCGACGGCCGCCACGGCGAGCCACCGCCGGGATCCCCGCGGTTCTGCCACCTTGCCTCCCACGTCGGAACCCCTGCCCTGGCCCGGCTGCGCGGGCACGCCACAGGTCAGACCATATGCCGGAATGTGCGGCGCGCAAGGCGGCCACGGTGCGGAACCGGCCGCCGTACGCCCCCTGATGCGGCGATCGCCCCGCCGTGATGCCCTGGGAGCATGGCGACGAAGCTGCTGCGAGTCCTCGACGCGTTCTTCGGCCATCCGCGCGGTGCGGCCGGACGCCTCGGCGGCGCTCTGATGGCCCGGGCCAACGCCGGGCAGGAGCGCTGGGCCGTTCACCAGGCCGGGCTGCGGCCCGGCGAGCGGGTGCTTGTCGTCGGCCACGGCCCCGGGGTCGGCCTCGCCCTGGCCGCGGACGCGGTGCGGCCCGGCGGCCAGGTGATCGGGGTGGATCCCTCCGGGACGATGCGCGCCATGGCGTCCGCCCGGTGCGCGCCGTGGATCCGGGAGGGCGGCGTGCTGGTCCGCGACGGCGCCGCCGAGCGCACGGGCTGCCCGGACGCCTCGGTGGACGCGGTGATCTCGGTGAACAACGTGATGCTCTGGGACCGGCCGGCGGGCTTCCGCGAGGTGCTGCGCGTGCTGCGCCCCGGCGGCCGGCTGGTGCTCACCGTGCACCGGCACGTCCTGGACTTCCCGCCCGAGCGCCTGCTCGCCGACGCGACCGCCGCCGGGTTCACCGGCCTGCGGCTCACCCGGCGCCCGCGCCGTCTCAACAGCGACGCGGTGCAGCTGCTGGCACGGCGCCCCAGCTGACAACACCACGCCGCCGACCTGCCGTTGGACCGCGGTTCATGCCCCGCCGCAACGACTCGTCCGGGTGAACTTTCGCCCCACAAAGGAGGTTTGCACCATCAGCGGCCATACCGTCCTTCCTGGAGGTGACATTCATTATGAACGAGCACGGTATGCCGCCCGGCCGGACCGCCTCGCGGGACGCCATCGATGTCAGCGACTTCGTCTACGCGGCCACCGGGGCGCGGGTGCGCCGCCTGACCATGCCGGACGGCAGCCACTGGTTCCCCGCGGTCGACGTGGCCGCCGAACTCGGCTACACCAACACCCGGGACGCCATCGCCAAGCGGGTGCCGTCCGAGTGCGTGACGACCTTCGAGGAGTTGGCCCGCACCCTCGCCGGAGGCGACGCGGCGCGCCGGATCACGGGCCGCGGCCTGCGGAAGTCGATGCGGATGCTGAACCTGCACGGCGTGATCCACCTGGTCGCCGCCTGCACCAAGCCCGAGGCCGAGCCCTTCCGGCGCTGGGTCACCGAGGTGGTCGCCACCGTGCAGAAGGCCGGCGCCTACACCCTGGAGAAGGCCGAGGTGCAGCCCGCCGCGGCCGGCGCCCCGGCGTACGCCATGCCTCGCGAGATCGCCGACGCCATCGTCCGGCTGGAGGAACGCACCCTGCACCTCGGCGACGAACTCGCCGCCTCCCGGCGCGAGGCGCTGGCCCTGCGCGAGGAGGCGCTCCGGATGCAGGGCACGATCGCCCACCTGCTGGGCCGCATCGCCGAGTCCCTGGAACGCGTCACCCCGCGCCGCCCGTTCCCGGAGCGGCCAGGCCGCGAGATCGCCCCGCCGACCGCGGAGGACCTGCTCGCCGGCTGGAAGGCCCGCCACCTGGTGGTGACCGGCGACACCTGGGCGGTCGCCGTGCACCTCGCCCATCAGCTCGCCGAGCACGGCGAATGCCGCCACTCGCCGCAGGCCATCGCCGCCCACACCGGGCTGACCGTGGGGCGGGTCCGCGACTGCCTGCGGATGATGCTCAAACGCGGCTGCATCCGCCGTACCGACACCGCCCCCGGTGGCGCCCCCTGTTACGTCCTGCCGTGACCGGCCGCTCAGCCGCCCTGGTACGGGGCGGGCTGCGGCGCCGCCGCGCTGCGCTTGGCGGCTATGGAGCGGATGAAGTTGACGACCATCAGCACCGGCAGGATGAACGCCTTGAAGAAGATGATGTAGTGGCCGCCCTGGAAGAGGAATCCCAGGTAGAAGCCGTACCCGGCGAAGGCGATGCCCGCGAGCACGTTGAAGACCCGCCAGCCGGTGCTCATCCCGCCGGCCTTGGCAGCCCCCATCACCACCATCGCGACACCGCTGAACAGCAGCAGTACCACATACCAGGAGAAAAGCGGATCAGCGCTGAAATCGAGGTTCACGAAAGCCCCCGTGTGACGTAGTAGACGTAGTAGACGTGGTTGGCGTAGTAG
>JBEHYF010000296.1:0-2996 GCA_048498315.1 Actinomycetota bacterium | reverse complement strand
TTTGATCATCAGGTCGGACCGGCAGATCGCCCACGACTCGGGGTTGAGCTCCTGCCCGTACACCTTGACCATGGCGTCCGGGTTCAGCGCGGTGATGTGCTCGACGGTCGCACTCAGCATGCCGCCGGTGCCGCAGGCCGGGTCGAGCACGGTGCGCGCGGTGCCGGGAACGGCGAGCATGTCCGCGTCGGGGGCCACGAGCAGGTTCACCATCAGCTCGATGACCTCGCGCGGGGTGAAGTGCTCACCGGCGGTCTCGTTCGACTGCTCGGCGAACCGCCGGATCAGCTCCTCGAAGATGTAGCCCATGTTGTGGTTGGAGACCACCTCGGGCCGCAGGTCCAGGTCCGCGAACTTGCCGACCACCAGGTAGAGCAGGTTCGCGTCGTCCAGCCGCCGGATGTGCCGCGCGAACTCGTACTTCTCCAGCACCTCGCGGGCGTTGTCGGAGAACGCCGCGACGTACTCGTTCAGGTTCGCCGCCGCGTGCGCCGGGTCGTTCGCGATCTTCTTGAGCCGGTAGCCGCTCGTGTTGTAGAAGGCATGGCCGGACGCCTTCCGTAGGAAGCGATCCATGTCGTAGCCCTGGTCCTTGAACCGGTCGAAGGTTTCGAGGACCTTGTCCCGCGTCGGCTCCAGCACGCATTCGAGGCGCCGCAGCACCGTGAACGGAAGGATCACCTTGCCGTAGTCGGACTGCTTGTAGTCGCCGCGCAGCAGGTCGGCGACGGACCAGGCATGGTTGGCCAGCTCCGTGTGCTTGTTGCTGTTCAACGGGGTCCTTTCACTCACTCGTCGGGCCGAGCGGGGTTCATCAGTCTGGTCGTTCGCTGTGGCGCCGTCGCGGGTTCACGGGGATTCGTGACCAGGTGGCAACAGCGCTCCGCCCGTGAGCCCCGCAGTGATGACGCGCGAGACCTCCTCGGCGGTTTGCCGTGCGCGGCGGGCGGACGTGCGCAGCGCGTGCAGGTGCCGGAACGCCGCGCCGTACCGGCGTTGCTCGGCGAGGGGGAGCAGCGGGACGCGGAGCCGCCGGGGATCGACGCGGACGATGGACGTGCCGGTGGTGGCCGCGTTGACGTTCTCCTCCGCGGCGAGGAACCCGGCGAGGAACCACGGGTCGAGCCGCTGCGGGTCGGGCCGGAACAGCCACAGGTGCGGGCCGAGCACGCAGTCGGCGTCATCGGCCTCCACGACCCGGGCGACGGTCGGGCTCTCGCTGCGGACGATCTCCGGCAGCACCACGTCTCCCTGTCGTAGCGGGTGAGTGGTCCCGCCCGTCGTGAGATCCGTGGGCACGCCGGATGCCGCCCGGCCTTCGACGACGTCCTGTACGGTCAGCACCGGCCGCCCGCCGCTCTCGAGGGTAGAGGACGACTCCAGCTCCCCTGCGCGGGTGCGGCGGCTCGGGAGCGTGTGCAGCAGTTCGAGGGCACCCCCGCGCAGCAGGTCGGCGACAGTGGCCGTACGCCACCCGCGGGGCCGCTCGCCCGCAGGTTGCCAGCCGTCGTTCCGGCTCAGGTCTCCGAGATCTGTCGCCGCCTGGCGCAGCCGGTTGTGCAACTCCACCGCCTGCCGGGCCAACTGAACGGGATCGGCGGCGGTATGGGCCGCGGGAACATGACGCAGCGGCGTCAGGTCCACGGCCTGGTCGAGAAGGTCGACCACCGGAACCGCCCGAGCCGTAGCCGGGATGGCCGTGAAGTCCTCGCTTTCGCGGTACGCCCGCCAGGTCGCCAGCACCGTCGTGGTGAGGGCGTCCCAATCGAGGGCCTGTTTGGTCGAGGCAGGGGCGTGGCTCGTGGCCGCGTCGATGAACAGGACGCTTTCGGGGGCGTCGCTGCTTCGGCCGGGCCGTTCCAGGATCCACAGATGCAGGCCGATGTGCAGCGGGGCGGCGGCGCCCTGCGGAAGGGCGATGACGGCGCGGAGGGCTCCGTCGCGTACGAGCTGCGACCGGATCCGCCGGCCGGCGGCGCGTTCAGCGACGGCGGGCGGCATGAGCAGCACGGCGCGGGCACCGGACGCGAGGTGGGACAGGCAGTGCTGGACCCACGCGAGCTCGGGTTCGCTCTTGGGCGGCAACCCATACGCCCAGCGCTCGTCATAGGCCAGCTCGTCGTGCCCCCAACCACGGTCCCCGTACGGCGGATTGCACAGCACGGCATCGACGACGAGACCCGGGAAAGCGTCGGAGCGCAGGCTGTCGCCCGCCCGTACGGTGATGTCCGCGCTGCGCGCGGCCAGATGCAGCCGTACGGCGGCCTGCACGGCCTGGCCGGTGAGAATGTCCTGGCCGTAGAGCTCCGTCGCGCCGGCGCGGGCCGCCGCGGCGAGGAGGGATCCGCTCCCGCAGGCGGGGTCGAGGACGCTCTTCGGGAAGGCACCGGGCTCGTCGACGAGCAGGCCGGTCATGAGGTCGGTCAGCTGGGTCGGTGTGACGTACGTGCCGGAGGCGCCGCTGTCCTCGAGTAGGCGTTCGGCCAGGACATCGGCCGCCGCCTCCGCGCCCTCGGCGAGTACGTGGCGCAGGACAGCCCTCAGCAGGCCGGGCCCCACGCTGTCGCCGACGGTCTCCGCAACGCCTGGCACATCCTCGGCCAACGTGCTCGTCGCCGACCGTGACCAGCGCATCAGGTCCTCGTCGGGCAGGTCGAGCAGGCCGTTGAGCTCTTCTCGGCGCAGGCCGGCGGCGGCCAGCACGACGGGGAACAGCGAGGAGGCGACCCGCCCGCTGTCCGGCCGAGCGCGCAGCACGATGCGCAGCTCCTCACCAGGCGACCCCTCGGGCAGCTGGCCGCGGGCGGACAGCCAGTCGCGCACGGCGTCGAGGTCGTAGGCGGGACTGGAGTCCGTACCGCCCACCGGGGCGGGGAAGTCCGGGTGCCGGCGGCGCCAGTTGCTCACGGTGGCACGGGTGACGCCGGCCAGCCGGGAGATGTCGGCTGCGGTCACGAGGGCGGCGGCCTGCTCGCTCATTGGCTCCTGCCAGGGGA
>JBEHYF010000295.1:0-3040 GCA_048498315.1 Actinomycetota bacterium | reverse complement strand
GGCGAGATCATCGCCAAGGTCAGAATCCTTCACCGCGACTTCAAAAAGCTGATCGCAAACAACTCGAAGTAAAGTAGTATCAATTACGCCACACTAGTGTGATGACCACATACCTTTGCCGGGGCACTCACGACCTTCCAGCCAGGTCACAGTGCGCTGCCGACCCCGATGAACGTTGATGGAACCGCACTATAGTGCCGTGACCACATGGGTTGACCGGGCCCGATCCGGAGCCGGCCGGTCGCGGGGGGCTTACCGAGCTCGTTCCCTGAGCAGGAAATTCTTCCTGCTCAGGGAAGGTTCGCGCACGACACACCGGCCGCCGGCGTGGCCGATGTGGTGGCCCCGGCCGCCGACCCGGTGAACGTTCGTGGACACCCCACCAGTCTAGCCAGGCAGGTGGGCCGCGCCGACTGGTCGGCCCGGCCCACCTGCACTCAAAGATTTCCCAACCCGGACGTCCTTCAGCTCCCAGGTCGCAGTTTGTCCATAACAGCAACCTCGACACACTGGTTCGTGTTTGGCCCGCTACGGGATGACTTCCTCCACGTCGTACTCCCCCGACTCACCGGATACCTCTACGCCCGTGATCGAAGACAGCTACCTCGACGCACTGCTCCCCATTAGATCCGCTGAGTGACGACTTTCGCCAGGCCACGTCTTCCATTCCTCAATCACCTTCTCAATCAATTCAGCCGATTCCCTCGGCGACAACGCGACTTCCCGAATGTCTTCCCAGATTCTTGTGATCTCGCCGACTTCCTGCCGCCCCTCTATGACCTGCCCCCTGAGCGCGGTGTCCAGGTTCACGATCTCCGCACCGTCAAGCCTCGCGATCATGAACGGGCAACCGGCGTAGTACTCCGTGCCCGAAGGAATGATCTTGACGACGACGTTCGTTTGCTCTGCGAGTTCACACAGCCGGGCCAACTGACCGGCCATCACCTTCGCGCCGCCGACGTTACGGCGAAGCGCGTATTCGTCGATGACGAAAATGCACATCGGCGGGTTATCCTCACAGAGGATCCGTTGACGGTCCATCCGGCGGCGCAGAATCTCCTCTGCGTCGATCAACGAGTGCTGATTGTAACGAATAACCGTCCGCGCATAGTCCTCCGTTTGAAGAAGCCCGGGGATCACGGAAAGCTCGAAGTTTTGGATCACATTGGCATGCGCTTCGGCCGCCAGCCACTTGTCGCTCCACACCGTCGGCACCTCACGCATGACCCATCTCTCGAAGTATCGCGCGAGGTAGCCGTTGGTGGCGAGAGCGGCGTCGCAGCGTTCGACGTCTTCGACGTGGGGCGTGCGGCGGCCGTTCATCCACTGGCTGACGGTGGATGGGGCGACGTGGAGGGCTTCGGCCAACTGGCGGCCCGTCATTCCCGCCGCCTCGCAGGCGTGCGCCAGTTCCTTACCCCATGCGTCGAGCGCCGTGTCGCGTTTCGGTGCCATAGGGGTTCACATCCTCGCGTGAATTCCGGCCGTGCCTACACCGGCAGGTGACGGACCGTCATCCCTTCACACTCTAATCACGATCGGCCACGCTGTGTAGCGAAATCCCGACGATGTGGAGAACGACGAATGACCTCGCACACGAGCGCGGAGATACGCGCCTACGCCCGGTGGCTGACCCAGGAGTGCCAGGCCGCCGGGCTGAACGCCGAGCACCACGGCGAGACCGTCCTGGTGATCGCGGCCGACCACCACCTATCCGAACGCGTCCGGTGCGCCGAGGACGGCGACGGCGAGCTCCGTTGGTGGTGGTCGTGGGGAGCCCGGATCACCGACCTGCGCGACCCGGCGCGCGTGCTGACGCCGGACGACGTCGCCGACCTCGTCGCCGCGATCCGGGACGTCGTCTCGCTCCCGGCGGCGCGATCATGACCGCGCACAGGGAGCCGGAGCGCGTGGACGAGCGGCTCCGCCGGTCCGTCGAGACGCTGTACGCGTTCATCGACGCACAGGGCCTGCCCGCGGTCTCGGAGGCCTGCGCACTGATGCAGCTCGACCGGCTCGTGCGCCGGTACCCGGCCGCCGCCCGCATGAGCCTTCGGCTGCTCCGGCGGATCCCCCGCCCTGCGCCGGCCGGTCTCGCCGACTGGCTCGCGGTGTCGGCACCCGATGAGGAGGTGCCCGTCTGGATGCGCGCGGACGGCTCCGTCTACGTCGCGACCGAGGACGCGGATCTCCTCCGGTTCCTCGCCGCCGCGCTGGCACGCTTCGACGCGATGACCGCCGACGAGCTGCGCGCGTACCTCACCGGCGCTCCTCCGCCGGCGAACGGCCGCACAGACCGGGTACCAGGCGACACATCGCCACATTAACGGCTATCCACAAAGTCGCCGACGTTTAACGGATCAGAGCCGACTGGGGGCCGACATATCTCATGTGACTGCTGCTCCGATTGGTCGATCTTATCCCGGAAAAGGAGTGATACCGCCTGCTCGGCGCGGTTGACCGCGATCAATGATCGGGCCTATGCTGAGGAACCGCCTGGCTGGATTGCACTCCGGGTTTTGTCCGGCGTGAATAGGGGTTCCTACATGGCGGGAAAATGGCACGCCGATCCGGCGGCGAACTTGAAGCGTCGACTCGGGAAATCCGCGCATGAGCTGGGCACTACCGGCGGTAATGCGAGTTGTCCCGACATCTGGGAGTTGGACAACGGCGACATCGCGGTGATCGGCACGGAGCTCTCCGCCGCGTACCGGACACGGCTGCCCGAGGGCGTCTCGGTGGATCCAGGCGAGAGCCTCGTCGTGATTCCACGGAGCACCCTGGTGGCGGCGAAGACGGACATCCCCGATGAGTAGCCCTCTGAACGATGCCGTGGGCCGCCTCATGGCCCTCGACGACTACTACGCCGACTTCGAGCGGAACTTCGCGACGACCAGGGATTTCTGGAAGCTGGAGCGCGGCCAGGAGTTCGCCGAGCCCGGCGACGCGAGCTGGGAGGCGTTCGATCGCGGTGACTGGGAGGAGTCGATGCGCCTCCTGGAAGAGCGGCGCGCCGACCTCGTCGACTACCACCGGGAGG
>JBEHYF010000294.1:0-3173 GCA_048498315.1 Actinomycetota bacterium | reverse complement strand
GGGGGTTTCGCCGTAGGTGGTGAGGATGCGGCGGGCGAGGGTGAGGGATTCGGTGTAGGCGTTGCGTGCGGTGTTGAGGTCGCCGGTGGCGTAGGCGGTGTCGCCGACCCTTTCAAGGGTGATGGACAGGTGGCGGAGGGCGACGGCCGTCTCACCATGAGCTTTAAGAATGCGCCGGTTGATCCGGAGTGCCTCCGCGTACGCGTCGCGTGCGCGGTCCAGGTCGCCGATGCCTCGGGACGCATCGCCTTCGTTGGTCAGCGCCGAGGAGAGTTCTCGGAGAGGGTACGCGTCCGGTTCGGCGTCCGGCTGGTCGGCCAGGCGAGCGCGGGCCAGCTCGACCAGCGCGTGGCGGGCGGGGAGCGCCGCGTCGAGGTCCTGGCGGCGTTCGGCGAGGTCGGCGATGCGCGTCAGGAGTTCGCGCCGGAGCGGCCCCGCGTCCTGCGGGAGGAGCGCCAGGGCGCGTTCGGCGTGGTCGGTCGCGGCGCCGTCGTCGTCCGCGGCCTCTTCGGCACGGCTGGCCCAGGTTAGGATCGCCGCCACGTCGCCCGGCGGAGTGCCGCCGTCGACGAGGGCCAGCGCACGGCCGGCCTCGGCGACGGCGTCCTCGACGTCACCGGTACCCAGGCGGCGGGCGACCTTGTCGAGCTGGGCGCGCAGCTCGGCCGACGACACCCGCGTCGGAGCCCAGTCGCCGACCTCACGGGTGGGCTCGCTGGGCGGCGTGTACCTCCGCTCCTCCCGGCCCGGCGGCGCGGGAGGCGTTACGGCCGCCGGTTCGAGGACGATCGAGCGTACGGACCATAGGTCCGGGGCCGCGTCGCGGACGCGGGGTTTGGCGGATGGGTGAAGGGCGAAGACCAGGCCGCCGGTGAGCCGGCGGCGGAGCGCGTCGCGGCGCTCGTTCAGCCGCAGGAACAGGCGCCAGATCGCGTCGTTCCAGTCACCGCGCGGGGCGTGCACGCAGTCCACCCAGACGCAGCCGGCTTCGGCGCCGCCGCTCAGCAGGGCCGGGAACACCTCGTCGACGTCGGCGACGGCCCGTACCGGAACGACGGTCGACCGGCGGGCGCGCTGACGTAGGAGTCGTTCGGTGCGCTGCTCGAACGTGCGGGCCACCTGAGGGGAGATGAAGAACGCGAAGCCCAGCCAGAAGCCGTCGGCCAGGTCGAGCTGGGCGCGCAGGCGGCGCCACTCGTCCTCGATCGCCGGGTCGAGGGATTCCGGTGCGGTCACCAGAGCACCGTCCTTCGCGTGGGCACCCACAGGGTCATGAGCCCTGCGCCGCCTTGCGCAGCACCTCGTCGCGGATCAGCGGGTGTACGTTGTACCACTCCTCGCCGTTCCGGTAGCAGAGCACCAGGTGGGTGTCGAGGAAGCGGGCGAGAGTCGGGAGCCGGTCGATGTCGGGCAGCGCGACGGTGTTGTCCGCGGCGATCTGGGCGAGCCAGCGCGCGTCGTCGTCGGCGATCGGCAGGAACTCGTTGCGCGCGCCTGAGAGCGTGCGCTCGACCGTCTCGTCCGTGACGGGGAGACTCGTCGCGCGGCGTACGAGGTCGGCGAGGATGCGCAACAAGTCGCGCAGGTGACCGCCGGACTGCAGGCACACCCGACGCAGTTGCTCCCCGGTCAGCAGGCGCCGCCAGTCACCACGGCAGGCCACCACCCGCTCCATGATCTCCAGACCCGGCTCGAAAGGGGCGCTGCCGTCGCGGCCGGACACCTTGAGCGTCGGGAGCACCTGCACGCCGCCCGGCTCGTACAGCGAGCTCAGGCCGGGGTAGAGCACCTTGAGCCAGGGCGGCACCGTGTAGACGGTGTGGAAACCGCGGAAGTGCAGCTTCGAGGCGTGCACGGCGAACAGGCTCTCGATCGAGCGCTGCACGTCTTCGGCGTTGTTGGAGATTCCCCGGATGTGCTCGATCGAGTCGACGATGAGGACGACGCCCTGCGAATCGGGGTGCCGGCCGCGCAGCTCCCTGGAGATGTCGTACAGGTAGGCCTTGACGTCGTCGACGAACGAGCCGAGGTGCCCGGTCATGCGCCGCTGGAGCATCCGGGTGAATTCCGGGTCGTTGCGCAGGTTCACCTTGGCGCCGAGCTTGGCGGGGCCGGCGTTGACCTCGGCGCTCAGCTCGGTGATCTTGATCTTCTTGACGAACTCCCGGAATCGCTCCCAGTAGGAGAACTTCACCGGATCGTCGGGGAGAAGGCCCTGTTTCATCGCCGTCTCGCCGACGGCGCCTGCCACGGCGAGTAAAAAGTCGGGGACGTCGACGGGGATGGACAGGTTGAGGTAATCCTCCGCGTCGAACAGCAGGACGAGGTACCCCGCCTCGCGCAGCCGCTGCCGGAGCCGCAGCAGCTCGGTGCTCTTGCCGGTGCCGCGAAAGCCGGAGAAGAGCTGCACGCTCGTCTCGATGGTCCACTCGATCGTGGTCTGCATCATCGCGACGGGGTCGTCGGCGGAGATCCGTTTGTCGTCGTAAATCCGCACGTACCGCTCGTCGCTCGGTTCGAGCGCCGCGTCATTGAGTTTCCGGAAGAAATCCCGCCGGAACGTCGCGTCGTCCACGCGTTCATCCTAATGAGCGGGCAGGTCACGTCGATGGCGGAACGCTCACCGAAAAACGCTCACCGGGTGACGCGCAGATTCCCCGGGGAGCGGCGGCTCAGGGGGCTGCGATCGTCACCTGCCTCGTCCGGTGCCGGTGGCGGCTCTGCGCTCAGCCGCGGCGGGAGGCGAGCAGGCGGCGTTTCGCGCCGCCGGCCACGTCCTCCTCAGCGAGCACGGTGAAGCCGGGCGGGAGCAGGGCGGCCGGCTCGCCGGGCCGTAGGCACCATTCGGCGGGCAGGCCGGATCGCGCGCGGCGCGCCTCGGTGGTGAACGCCTCCCAGGCGAGCAGGCCGCCCGCGGCGACGGCCGCCGCCGCCGGGCCGAAGACGGCGCGGTCCCAGAAGCCCGTGCACAGGACGAGGGCGAAGCGGCCGGGCGGTGGCCGCCACCGCGCGAGGTCGGCCTGGACCAGGGTGACCGACGCGCCGAGGCCCCGGCGGCGGGCCTCCTCGCCGAGCAGGCCGAGGGCGACCTCGGAGACGTCCACGGCCGTCACCGCGCGCCCGGCCGCGGCGGCCGCCAGCGCGGCGCCGGACGGCCCGCATGCCAGGTCGAG
>JBEHYF010000293.1:0-3247 GCA_048498315.1 Actinomycetota bacterium | reverse complement strand
GGCGGCTGTTTAGTACACCGGCTTGTGCGGCTCGATCTGGTTCACCCAGCCGATCACGCCGCCGCCCACGTGCACCGCGTCCGCGAAGCCCGCGTTCTTCAGCACCGCCAGCACCTCGGCGGAGCGCACGCCCGTCTTGCAGTGCAGCACGATGCGCTTGTCCTGCGGCAGGTCCTGCAGGGCGTTGCCCATCAGGAACTCGTTCTTCGGGATGAGGCGGGCGCCCGGGATGCTGACGATCTCGTACTCGTTCGGCTCGCGGACATCGATGATCTCGATGTTCTCGCCGTTGTCGATCCACTCCTTCAGCTGCGCCGGAGTGATCGTGGAGCCGGCCGCGGCCGCCTGCGCCTCCTCGGAGACGACGCCGCAGAACGCCTCGTAGTCGATGAGCTCGGTGACCGTCGGGTTCTTGCCGCACACCGCGCACTCGGGGTCCTTGCGGACCTTGACCGTGCGGTAGGTCATCTCCAGGGCGTCGTAGATCATCAGCCGGCCGACCAGCGGCTCGCCGATGCCGGTGAGGACCTTGATGGCCTCGTTGACCTGGATGGACCCGATGGACGCGCACAGCACGCCCAGCACGCCGCCCTCGGCGCAGCTCGGCACCATGCCGGGCGGCGGGGGCTCCGGGTACAGGCAGCGGTAGCACGGCCCGTACTCGCTCCAGAAGACCGACGCCTGTCCGTCGAAGCGGTAGATCGAACCCCACACGTACGGCTTGTTCAGCAGCACACAGGCGTCGTTCACCAGGTAGCGCGTCGCGAAGTTGTCGGTGCCGTCGACGATCAGGTCGTACTGGGCGAAGATCTCCATCACGTTGGAGGAGTCGAGACGCTCCTCGTGGAGAACCACGTTGACGTACGGGTTGATGCCGAGCACCGAGTCGCGCGCCGACTGGGCCTTGGAGCGGCCGATGTCGGACTGGCTGTGGATGATCTGGCGCTGCAGGTTGGACTCGTCGACCTCGTCGAACTCGACGATGCCGAGAGTGCCCACGCCTGCGGCGGCCAGGTACATCAGCGCCGGGGAACCGAGGCCGCCCGCGCCGACGCAGAGCACCTTGGCGTTCTTCAGGCGCTTCTGCCCGTCCATCCCGACGTCCGGGATGATCAGGTGACGGGAGTACCTGCGGACCTCGTCGACGGTGAGCTCGGCAGCCGGCTCGACCAGGGGTGGCAGCGACACGGGGACTCCGTAGATCGGTGGGAGTGCGATGGGGCACGCCCCCGCGCGAGCGGGAGGTGATGCCTCCGTCAACATTGCCACGCCCGTCGATATTCCGAGACACCCGTTCCGGGGGTCGAGACGATTCCGGCTCATATGCCGGGCAGGGGTGCCACCCTCGCGGTGATACGCCCGTTTTCGGTGGATTGCCACCAACGGTACGGCCGCCGTCTGCCCACCCTTCGGACAGCCCGTCCGAGACACGGCTCACACCCGGCAGGCCGCCTCCATCCAGATGTCGGCGAGCGACTCCTCCAGGCCGATCCGGGGGCGCCAGCCCAGCCGGTCCCGGGCGGTCCGCACATCGGCCTGCTGCCAGGGGCCGCAGCCGTCCGGGTACGGGGCCGGGCCGGGGCCGGGCGGCAGCGGCACCCCGTTCACCTCGTCGTGCTCCAGCAGCGCCCCGGGATAGCCGGCCACCCGGGCCAGGCCGGCCAGCACGTCCCGCAGCCGCACGGCGTGACCGGTGCCGATGTTGACGACGCCCTGCGCGGCGGACAGCGACGCCGCGTGCACCGCCCGGGCCACGTCGCGGACGTCCACGAAGTCGCGGCGGGCACCGAGGTTGCCGGTTCTCAGCTCGTTCTCGCCGTTCTGCATGGCGCGGCGCAGCGCCTCGGCGAGGCGGCCCAGCGGCGAGGCGGCCGGGGTGCCGGGGCCGACGGGGGTGAACACCCGCAGCACGATGGCGTCAAGCCCCGAGCCCAGCACGAGCTCCGCGGCGGCGAGCTTGCTCACCCCGTACGGGCCGCCGGGGCGCGGCACCGCCTCCTCCGGGGTCGACGCCCCGCTCGGCGACGGGCCGTACTCCGCGGAGCAGCCCAGGTGGACCAGGCGCGCGCCGCAGCTGCTGCGGCGCAGCGCCTCGCAGACGGTGGCCACGGCCACGGTGTTGTGCCGGACCAGTTCGCGGGCGCCGCCGCGCATGGTCCCCGCGCAGTTGACGACCACGCCGGGGTGGACGGCGTCCAGGAACCGGGCGAGGGCGCCCGGGCTGCCGCTGGACAGGTCGAAGCGGACATCGGAGTCGTCCCGGCGACCGAGCGCGGTCAGCTGGACGGCGGGATCGGCGAGCAGCCGTTCGGCCACGTGGCGGCCGAGGAATCCATCGGCACCGAGCAGCAGCACCCTCATCGGCGGCCGTCCCGGCGGCGTGCGGCGGCGGGGGCGGCGGCGGGCCGCCCGGCGGACTGGAAGGTGATCAACGGTTCTCCTGATCCGGTGGTACGGCGGGATCCGCGGCGGACGCCGCGAAGCAGTGGGTGCCGGCCCGGCCGAGCACGGCGAGGGCGCGGACGGTCAGCACGCCGGCGGCGAGCCCGCAGGCCGCGGCCTGGAGCGGCACGGGGCCGGTGAACGAGGCCAGGGCGCGCAGCGCGGGGCCGGCCGGGCCGCCGCCGCACCAGCGGGCCGCCGCGGCGACGGCGAGTCCGGCGGCCTCGACGGCGCAGGCCGCTCCGAGGCCGACCGCGGCGGCGCCCCGCGCGCCGTGGGCGGCCAGCAGCCGGGCGGTGAGGAGCAGCAGCCCGAGCGCCGCGGCACCGGCGAGCCCGGTGCCGTCCGGCCGGACGCCCAGGGCCGCGAAGGCCGCCGCGAGCAGCGCCACCAGCAGCGCGGTGGACGCCCCGAGGGTGCCGGCCAGCAGCAGCCGGGCCCGGGTGGCGAACTCGGCCAGGCCGCGGCTGCCCGCCAGCCGGCCGCGGGCCAGGCGGGCGAAGCGGCCGGCGCACCAGGCGGCGGCCGGGAGCGCCAGGGTCCAGCCGAGGAACGCGGCCGTCGCCGCCGCGTCCGGGCGCAGCAGGGCGGCCAGGACAGAGCCGGAGCCGGCGCCGGGCCGGGGCCGCAGCAGCGCGGCGTGGGCCCGCGGGCCGCACAGCGCGTGGCAGAGCAGCCAGCAGGTCCACGCCCAGGCGGCGGTCCCCCCGCCGGCCGGTCGCGCGGTGCGCAGCGGGCCGGTGCGCACCGCCAGGGCCGCAGCGGCGGTGGTCAGGGCGGCGGCGCACAGGACCACCGGTCCGGC
>JBEHYF010000292.1:0-3266 GCA_048498315.1 Actinomycetota bacterium | reverse complement strand
TCGACATATCCGGAAATATACCTCTGGGAGGATGGGGGTCCGGGAGCGGCGGGCGTCAGCCCCGGCCGGGGCGCCGCCCACCGTCGCCGTGCTCCGGCGGCCGGCCGGCGCCCGTGCCGCCCGGCTGCCCGCCTCCCTCGTCCCATGGCCGCCCGGCACGCCCGGCGGCATGTCGGCGTCGGCCTCCTCGCGGCTCATCCGGCGCCCGGCGCGATCGACCGCGCGGCGCTCGGGGTGGCGGTAGGTGAACGGGCGGGCCTGCTCGCGTTCCCGCTCCGCCTCCAGGGCCTCCTCGGCCGCCTCCGTGCGGCGCTCGTGTTCCGCGTCCGGCTCGCCGCGGCCCGCGCTGCCGTGTCGCGGTGTGTACTCGCTCATGGCGTACCCGCTGCCCGGCCGGGCACCCGTGGGTCCCTCAGCGCTCCGCCGCGTCCGGGGAGAGCAGCCGCAGGGTCAGCTCGCCGAGGCTGCCCTCCAGTTCGCCGGGGTTGTCGGCCATGGCGCCGCGGAACCGCTGGGAGGCCAGCAGGGACAGGATCCACCAGGTGGCGGCGGCCGGATCCACGTCCCGGCGCACCGACCCGTCGCCCTGCCCCTCGGTGAGCAGACCGGTGAAGGTGGCGGCCAGCCGCCGGTTGGCCCGTCGCGCCGCGGCGGCGACGTCCGGCTCGGTGAGCAGGGTGGTGGCGTCGGAGAACAGGACGCCCAGCGTGCCGCGCGCGTGCACGGCGGTCAGGTGCTCGGGGGCGAGGAACCGGGCGAGCCAGGCGCCGACGCTGGGCGCGCCGGCGGCCTCGTCGCGCAGCATGGCGCTCACCCGTTCCGCGGCGTCGTCCAGGACGGCGGCGTACAGGGCGGCCTTGGAACCGAAGTTCTGGAAGACCACCGGCTCGCTGACGCCCACCCGGCGGGCGACCTCGGCCGCCCTGCCGCCGTGGTAGCCGGCCTCGGAGAACACCTCGGTGGCCGCCGCCAGGATCGACGCGCGGCGGTCGGCGGCGCTGAGGCGGACGCGGCGCGGCCCGGCGGCCGAAGAGGGACGAGGCACGCCCTCATCCTAGGGCGGCCGCCGAAGCCGCCGGACCCGCTTGCGCCGATAACTTAGTTAGGACTAAGTTAAGCCCCGAGGGTAACTTAGTCACGACTAAGAAAGGTCGGGGCAGGACATGGAACTCGCCCGCTTTCTGCACGGCGCGCCGGACCACCGCACCGGGGGGCTCACCATCGACCACGGACGCGCCTACGAGGCGTTCAGCGCCGTCTTCTTCGGCGGCCGCCGGCGCCGCGTCTACACCGCTCTCGCCCGGCTCAGCGGGGCCCGGCCCGGCGACCGGGTGCTCGACGTCGGGTGCGGCACCGGCTACCTGACCCGCCGCATGGCCGACGTGGTGGGCCCGGACGGCCGGGTGACCGGCATCGACCCGTCGCCCGGGGTGCTGCGGCACGCCCGCGCCGCCACCACCGCGCCCCAGGCCGTCTACCGCGACGGCATCGCCGAGGCGATCGACGCGCCCGCCGCCTCCTTCGACGCCGCGGTCACCGCCATGGTGTTCCACCACCTGCCCGAGGACGTGCGGGCCCGGGCGATCGGCGAGATGCTCCGGGTGCTGCGCCCCGGCGGCCGGCTGCTGGTCGCCGACTTCCGCCCGCCCCGCGGACGGCTCGCGCGGCACCTCGTCG
This sequence comes from Actinomycetota bacterium, assembly GCA_048498315.1. Lineage (GTDB taxonomy): Bacteria > Actinomycetota > Actinomycetes > Streptosporangiales > Streptosporangiaceae > Actinoallomurus. The sequence continues at coordinate 1,589 of JBEHYF010000292.1, read as the reverse complement.
GCGCCGTCACCGGCCCGGCGATGCGGGACAACCGGGTGCGGACGCTGGAATCCCTGGTACGGCAGGCCGGATTCGAGCAGGTCGAGACCGGTGAGCTGCACCCCTGGACGCACTGGGTGCGGGCGGTCCGGCCGCTCGACGCCGCCTGACGGCGCCCGCCGGCCGGGGGAGCGAGCGCCCCCGGCCACGGGTGCCGTCCACCCGGACGTCGGATGTCTGTGGCCCAACCCCTCTGGAATCGTTGATCGTTGGTCCCTAGCCTTGCTCCAGGTGTGCTACCGAGCCCGAGGAGCGTCACGACCATGGACCAGGTTCCCGACATCCTGTCACCGCAGTTCGCGGCGGACCCGTACAGCGTCTACCGCGTGCTGCGTGAGGAGACACCGCTGTTCTGGCATGAGGCAACGCGCAGTTACATCGTCTCGCGCTACGAGGACGTGGCCCGGGTCTTCAAGGACTCCGTCTTCACCACCGACAACTACGACTGGCAGCTCGAACCCGTCCACGGCCGGACCATCCTGCAGATGAGCGGGCGGGAGCACGCCGTGCGCCGGGCCCTGGTGGCACCCGCCTTCCGCGGCCGGGAACTGGAGGAGAAGTTCCTGCCGGTCATCGAACGCAACGCCCGCGAACTGATCGACGGCTTCCGGGCGGTGGGGGAGGCCGACCTGGTGTCCCAGTTCGCCACCCGGTTCCCGGTCAACGTGATCGCCGACATGCTCGGGCTGGACAAGGGCGACCACGACAAGTTCCACGGCTGGTACACCGCGGTCATCGCCTTCCTCGGCAACCTCAGCGGAGACCCCGAGGTGGCGGCGGCCGGCGTGCGCACCCGCGAGGAGTTCGCGGCGTACATGCTGCCGATCATCCAGGACCGGCGCGCCCACCCCGGAGACGACCTGCTGTCCGTGCTGTGCGCCGCGGAGGTCGACGGCACCCGGATGAGCGACGAGGACATCAAGGCGTTCTGCAGCCTGCTGCTGGCGGCCGGCGGCGAGACCACCGACAAGGCCATCGCCGGTGTCTTCGCCAACCTCCTGCAGAACCCCGTGCAGTTGGCGGCGGTGCGGGACGACCGCTCGCTGATCGCCCGGGCGTTCGCCGAGACGCTGCGCTTCACGCCCCCGGTCCACATGATCATGCGGCAGGCGTCGACCGACGTGGAGATGCACGGCCAGGTCATTCCGGAGGGCGCCACGATCACCTGCCTGATCGGCTCGGCCAACCGCGACCCGCGGCGCTACGCCGATCCCGACACCTTCGACATCTTCCGCACCGACCTGACGGTCACCAACGCCTTCACCGCCGCGGCGGACCACCTCGCCTTCGCGCTCGGCCGGCACTTCTGCGTGGGGGCCCTGCTGGCGAAGGCGGAGGTGGAGATCGGGATCAACCAGCTGCTCGACAGCATGCCGGACGTACGGCTGGCGGACGGCTTCACCCCGGTGGAGCGCGGGGTGTTCACCCGCGGGCCGGAGTCCGTCCCGGTGCGCTTCACCCCCGTCGGGGACGCCCAGCCGGCGGGCGTGGCGTAGTCCCGCCGGGTCCTGGGGGGGGGGTGGTCGGATAGGAGGGGAAGGAAACAGGAA
>JBEHYF010000291.1:0-3299 GCA_048498315.1 Actinomycetota bacterium | reverse complement strand
CCGCGGTAGCCGCTGACCCGGGGTAGGCGACCTCGTCGGTGCTGGTCCGCGGGTATCCAGCGGTCAGGGGCGGCCACAGGAGATAGCGGGATCGCCGAGCGAGCGTTTACCGTCGCCGGCGTCTTCCACGTCTCCGGCGTCGTCATGATCGACGAGCGTAGGCCGTCGTCGCGCGGCGTGATCCGGCGTACGGTGTGCCGCCGTGTCCACGGTCAGGTCGTACGTGGAAGTGGTTCTTCCGGGCGGTGGGCGGGCCGGGTGACGGTCCGCCCGCCGGTGCGGATCAGAAGGCGAGGTGGGCGGCGAACGCGGTGACCGTCAGCCGGCCGCGCCAGACGTACGGGTCGGGGAGGGTGACGGTGGTGCCACGGGCCTCGCCCGGCGGCGTGACCCGCACGTACTTCGCGTGCTCGGTGTCGCTCTGCCGGATGTGGGAGTACTCCAGGTCGGCGACGGCCGTCTTCCCCGCCTTCAGCAGGACCTTGTGCGCGCCCGGGTCGGGCACGAAGTAGGTGGAGCCGTGGTGCGTGTCGGTGTGGATCGCGGTGTGGTGGGCGTTGAGCAGCCGCAGCGCGGCGTAGCCGTCGACGTAGCAGGCGTGGCGCGACCGGTTCGTCGCGCTGACGATGTCGCCGATGTGCATCATGCCGACCTCGCCGGGCGCCGGCTTCAGGCTGATGGCCAGGTCGGCGGCGTGGCAGCGGGGCGTGGTCGCCGCGCCGGCCGCCGTGCCGATGCCGGTCGCGGTGACGCCGGTCGCGGTGAGTGCCGCGGCGGCGACGACCGCTCCGGCGATGAGTCCCTCTCTCATCTGGACTCCCCCCGTCCTTAGATCTCGGCTCTCGCCGCTGGGGGCGAGGGTTTCCTTCCCGGTCTGAGGGCTCGCACACGCGACGGGTTGCCGCCAACGCTCGGCGATCCGGTCGCGCGGACCGGCGTGGGCAACGGCCGCGCCGACGGCGGCGTCCTCGCGCTGGGGGCGGCGACCGCGGTTACGCCGCGCGGCAGCGGGCAGCTATCGCCCTGCGCGTAGCCGCGTTCACGCAGCCGGAGAGGTCGTCGAGCAGCCGCGTTCGTCTGACCATTTCATGAGGCCGGCGTGCGCCCGACGCGCCCCGAAGGCGGCCGGGCGCACACCGGCTCACAGGTCGGAGAAGAGCATCAGACGAACAGCGGTATCGCTTCGGTGCGCTCGGCCAGCGCGTCCATGGCGGCGTCGTCGGGCGCACGCTCGTACCGGGCGGCGGCGTCGAGCACGCGGGGCAGCAGGTCGACGTCGCCGACGCTGTTGAGGAAGATGCCGGGCCGGCTCAGCACCCACCAGACGGCCAGGTCGATGTCGTCCTGCCGCTCCAGCGGCTCGTACCACGTCGAGCGGGTGTGCGGGCGGCCCATCCAGGGCCGCAGCGCGATCGACTTGATCGTCTGCATCGCCACGCGCCGCTCCCGGCACGTGGCGTACAGTGCCTCGAAGTGCTCCGCGTAGTACGGGTTGCGCATGGTCACGTAGTTGTACGGCAGCAGCACCGAGTCGAAGTCGAAGCGTTCGAGGCTGCGTCGGTGGGTCGCGGCGATCTGCGTGCCGTGGCCGGTCACGCCGATCCAGCGGACGAGGCCCTCGTCGCGCGCCTGCACGGCCGCCTCGATCGCGCCGCCCGGGCTGAGCGCGATGTCCCACTCGATGGGGTCGGCCAGAGCGTGCAGCTGCCACAGGTCGACGTGGTCGACGCCCATGCGCTCCAGCGACCGGTGCAGCTCCTCGCGGGCGCCGGCCGCGGTGCGCTCCCCCGTCTTCGTCGCGAGGAAGAAGTCGTCGCGGTCGCGGGCGAGCAGCGGCTTGAGCCGTACCTCGGCCTCGCCGTATCCCGCGGCCACGTCGATGTGGTTCACGCCGTACTCCCGGAGCAGGTCGAACGTCTCGTCGGCGACCCGTTGCGGCACCTCCGCGAGGGCCGCCGCGCCGAACAACACGCGCGTGCTGAGGTGACCTGTACGCCCGAACTCGGCCGTCTCGATCGACATGCGTCCTCCCAGGTGCGACGGCGGATTCCCGGCGGCCGGACACCACCGGGCACGGCCCGGGTCTCACGCTACTTCATGGCCGTCCGGCACCGGCGGCCCGCGACCGCGGCTGTGGACGGGGAGCCGCGGGGACGGGGAGCCCCGGCCGCGGTCCTGCCGGGGACGGAAGTGGCCCGGCGGTTCGGGCGGGGACGGGGCCTGGTCCCGCCGCGCGGTGCCGGGTGGACGGGAGTGGCCCGGCCGCGCGGTCCTGGGCGGGGACGACCGCGTGGCCGGGCTCGATCCGCCGGGGGTGGGACACGCCGCGGAGGTGCCCGGCGGACGTCGTCAGTGGCCGCACGTGCAGCTTCCCGCCGGCGGGCGGCTGGAAGTCCGACCGGACCGTCTCTCATGATCGGACATCAAGCCACATAACGCGAGAACGCCGGAGCCCTGGTATCAGGGTGGTGTGCCCGCGCGGTCGCACCCGCAACGTGTCGGGTAAGGCGGACGTCAAATAATCCGGCAGCGCGGCACAATCGGCCGTTGCCGTCGATTGACCTGGGCGGGCGACGGTTGAATCGGCCGGCGGCCATGTAGTGGGAAATCGGCCGGTGTGCAAGACGGTGCTTTTACGTCGCACATTCGCCTCGCCGGGCCGCCCGGAAAGGCGGTGTTAGCCTTTCGACCGGTCAGCATCGAGGTTCGAACGTTTCCGAGATCACCGGCCATCTGGAGGGTGTGTGAAACGGTACGACCTGGCGGCGCGCAGGGCGTCGCCAATAGGTGCGGGATTCCGTACGGACAACCCAGCGGAACTCGATTCTCCGTCCCTCCTATCAGCACAGGTGAATCTTCTCATTTTCCCGAGTCGGCGTGACCGCGTATACCGCGGGATCGCGATGGACCACACGAATCACCAGCGAAGAAACAACCCTTGGGGGAAACATGCATAAGTGGACTGTTCGTTCCGCCCAGGCCGTGCTCGTCGGAGTCGTCTTCGCCGCGGCGGGCGCCGGCGTCGCCAACGCCGACTCCACGAGTGACAATAACAGCATCGCGCGGGGCAACCAGGTCCAGGTCCCGATCACTGCCCCGATCACCGCCCCGATCACCGTCACCGGTACCCCGCTCAACCTGCTGAGCCGCGGCAACGCGACGGTGAGCGGACAGACCAGCCGCTCGGCCCGGTTCAGCTACAAGTACCGGACCATCGACAACAGCGGTGCCGTCAACGCCGCGGGCTCCAACGCCGACAATGCGACCGGGCAGAAGGCGCCCGCCGCGCCGATCATCAT
>JBEHYF010000290.1:0-3315 GCA_048498315.1 Actinomycetota bacterium | reverse complement strand
CGTCACCGGAGGGTCGTTCACCATCTTGCAGTTCCCGGATGCAGCCGATCAAGATGCGGTGTACGTCGATACGTTCGCCGGCGAGTTGTTCGTAGAAGAACCGGAGGAAGTCGGGCGCTTCCATCTCGCGTTCCGCCATCTGGTCGGAGCGGCCCTCAGTCCGATGGATACCCTGGCAATGATCGCTGCAGAAGTAGCGGGTACCTGACTCACCCAGGAGACGTGTGCCCTATGGACGAGATCGATCTGGCAGGTTCGGACTGGCGGAAGAGCTCGCGCAGCGGCCAGAACACCGAGTGTGTGGAAGTCGCCGTCGTCGACCGTTAACCCATGGAATAGAGCCTCGGGCAGCCGGCTCAGAGCTACCAAAGGAAGGGTGGGTCCAGTCCGATGTCCAGTCCCGAGACGGCATGGCGGAAGGCCAGCTACTCGCAGGGCGACATTTCCAACTGCGTAGAGGTGCGCGTCGAGGAGCTGCGCGGCGAGTGACCCTGGTAAGGGCGATATCCCTGGCGTGGACGCGCCCCTCGCCCGGTCACGTGGCCGTCACGGCTGCGACCGGCGGGCGGCGCGCCGTCAGGCCACGTCGTCGATGACGCCTTCCTGTTGGCGGATGAGCCGCCAGGCGGCGTTGCGGGCGCTCTTGTTGAGCGAGCTCTTGAAGCTCTTGTCCGGGCCGAAGTATTGGCGGCCGAGGTCGGCGATGGTGTCGATGTGCTCGGCCATCTTGTCTTCGAAGTGCTCGTCGAAGACGATCCCGAAGTTCTCCGGGTTGTTGTTGGCGACGGCCGCCTGCCGGACCCTGGGGTCGGCGATCACCTCGTTGAACGGCCGGACGAAGTCCTGCTCGGTGAAGTCGGTGCCGAACTTCGCGTTGAACCGCTCGATCAGCTCCGACAGCAGGGACTTCTCCGGCTCCTTGGCCCCGCCGGAGCCGTCGCCGAAGCCGGGCAGCACCGCGGCCCCCTCGGGGACGAGGCCGAGGTCGTGCTCGCCGGTCAGTTCCACCCGCAGGTGGCTCAGGTCGATCTCGCCGATGTCGACGCCGCCGTCGGCGCGGCGGGGCAGCCGGTTCAGCAGGTGGCGGCCGTACAGGTAGAGCCGTTCGAGTTCGGCGTCGTGGTACGGGACGATCTGGGCGAGGAAGCCGTACTTGCGGACGTAGTCGTTCAGGTCGGCGCGGAACTGCTCGGCGGTCTCGCGGTCGTCCTCCTCCTCGCTATCGGCCAGCTTGGTGAAGCGGTCGACGGCCGGGCGCAGGTGCCGGTACAGCTCGGCGTGCAGCTTCGCCCATTTCGCCGCCGAGCCGGCCGCCTTCTCCTCGGCCGCCAGGTACGCCTCGGCGAACTCCTGCATCTCCTTCTCGACGAGGATCGGCGGGGACATCACCCGGCTCTGCGCCGTGTACAGCAGGTTCGGGTCGGACGGCAGCGTCTCGGCCTCTTCGAAGTACGGCCGGAACGCTTCTTGGATGTCCTCGGCGTCGTTGACGAAGTCGAGGACGGCCAGGTCGGTCTGGCTCTTGCGTTCGGCGGTGCGGTTGAGGCGCGACAGGGTCTGCACGGCCGAGACGCCGGTCAGCTTCTTGTTGACGTACATGGTCGTCAACAACGGCTGGTCGAAACCCGTCTGGTACTTCTCGGCGACGACCAGGATCCGGTACTCCGGCTGCCCGGGGCCGCCGGAGCGGGTCGCCTTGTCGTCGGCGCGGGTGTAGGCGAACGCCTTCGGCAGGGCGCTTTCAGGCAGGCCGCCGTTCTCCTTCGACTCGGTCGTCTCCTCACCCTCGTAGGTGAGGCTGCCGGAGAACGCGACGAGCACGCCGATGCCGTACCCCATGTCGTCGATGTGCTGCTTGATCGCGCGGGACATCTGCACGGCGGACTGCCGTGAGGCGGTCACCACCATGGCCTTGGCCCGGCCGCCGAGCCGGCCGCGGGTGTGCGCCATGAAGTGCTCGACGATGATCTTGGCGTGCTGGGCGACGGTGGAGGGGTGGGTGACGGCGAAGCGGGCGAGCAGCGGGTTCGCCTTCGACGGGTCGACCTCCCGCTCGTCCGGATTCTGGTTGACCAGCTTCCAGTACGTCGCGTACGTCACGTAGTTGCGCAGCGGGTCGAGGATGAAGCCCTCCTCGATCGCCTGCCGCATCGAGTAGGTGTGGAACGGCACGTACGCCGGCTTGCCGTCGACCGTCTCCAGGGTGCCGAAGAGTTCGAGGGTCTTGGCCTTGGGCGTGGCGGTGAACGCGAAGTACGACAGGTTCGCGGCCCGGCCGCGCTGCGCGGCCCGCTCCTCCAGCCTCGCCTCGACGGTCGTGGCGCCCGCGTCGTCGGAGTCCGAGTCCAGGCCCAGGTCACGCAGCACGGCGCGGACGGCGGCCGCCGCGTCGCCGGACTGGGAGGAGTGCGCCTCGTCCACGAGGATCGCGAACCGGCCGCCCCGGATCTCGGTCGGGTTGCGCCGCAGGTAGTCGACGAGCGCGGGGAAGGTGTGCAGCGTGACCGTGACGATCTTCCCGGCCTCGCTCGACAGCGCGCGGGCGAGCTGGTCGGACTTCGCGCCGTGCTTCTCGTCGATCTTCACGACCAGGCCGGCGGTCTTCTCGAAGCCGCCCACCGTCTCGCGAAGCTGCGCGTCGAGGTTACGGCGGTCGGTGATGATGATGACCTTGTCGAACACCGGCTCGCCGGGCTTGAGGCCGTTCTTCGCCGCCTCGGGGTCGAGTTCGCGCGGGTCGGTGGGCGTGTGCAGGTCGCTGAGCCGGTGCGCCAGCCAGCCGATCGTGTTCGACTTGCCCGAACCGGCCGACGCCATGACCAGGTAGGTGTGCCCGGCGCCGTGGCGGGCGGCGTGCGCGGTGAGCTTCGTGACGACGTCCCACTGGTGGTAGCGCGGGAAGATGATCGTCTTGGTGGTCTGCCCGCCCGGCGTCTTGGACCTGCTCAGGTGCACGAAGCGTTCGAGCAGATCGAGCCAGTTGTCCGGCTGCCAGATCTGCTCCCACAGGTACGAGGTGGCGTACGTGCCGGGGGTGGCCGGGCGCGGGTTGCCCGCGCCGCCGGGCCGGCCGGGGCCGTTGGAACCGGTGTTGAACGGCAGGAACTCGGTCTTCGCGCCGCGCAGCCGCGTCGTGACGAAGACCAGGTCCGGGTCGACCGCGAAATTCGCGATCACTCGGCGGGTGAAGATCAGCTCGGTCGGGTCCCGGTCGATCCGGTACTGCCTCTTGGCCTCCTCGACGCCCTGGCCGGTGAGCGGGTTCTTCAGCTCGGCCGTGGCGATCGGGATGCCGTTGAGGAACAGCGCCAGGTC
>JBEHYF010000289.1:0-3414 GCA_048498315.1 Actinomycetota bacterium | reverse complement strand
CGAACCGCCATGTGGGACGAACCGCCATGTGGGACGAACCGCCGTGTAGGACAAGACGCCATGACCCCGCCGGCGCGCCCGGGAGGGCGCCGTCGGAGCCCGACGGCGCCGGCCGTTCGGGGCGGGACGCGGTGTCCCGTTCAGGGCAGGACGTGATGTCGTTCGGCGGAGGCGAGCGTACCGTCGGCGACCTGCAGCACCCAGAAGGCGCCCTTCCCCAGCCGCGGCTCCTCCGGCGGCGCGGCGCCCAGCTCGTCACAGGCCCGCTCGATCAGCTCGGGCACCAGCTCGCCGTGCGTGCACACGATCGACGGCAGGCCCTCGGCCAGCAGCTCGGCGAACCGGTCACCGGCCCGCTTGGACGTGCCGAACGTGACCGCCCAGTCGCCGCGCACGTCGGCGCCGGTCCGCGACGCGTACGGCAGCACCGTCTCCAGGCAGCGCGCGGTGACGGAGCTGATCACCCGGGCCGAGCCGAAGCAGGCGAGCAGGTCGTCCAGCTCGACGGCCTGTGCCCGGCCCCGGGCGTCCAGCGGCCGCAGCAGGTCGTCCTCCTGCCAGTCGCGCCTCTCCCCGGCCGACCCGTGCCGCACGACGACGAACGGCGCCGTCCGGTGCGGCCCGGCCGCGAACGCGCGCAGCACGTCCACGTCGCGTGCGTACGTCAGCCGCGCCTCGGCCTCGGCGATCGGCAGCCAGGCGATGTCGTCGACCTCGTCGCCGGGCGTGAATGCGCCGTCGTCGCCGATCGCGGCCCAGTAGTCGACCCGCTTGAGCCGGCCGTTCCGCCGGTAGCGGACCGTCGGGAGCCTGCGGCCGAGCACCGGCCAGACCCCCGTCTCCTCCCACACCTCGCGGACCGCCGTGCGCAGGAGGTGCTCGCCGGGAGCGGCCTTGCCCTTGGGGAACGACCAGTCGTCGTAGCGCGGCCGGTGGACCAGCGCGACGCGCGGGCCGTCATCGGCGGGGCGCCACAGCACGGCGCCGGCGGCCCGGACGATGTCAGGTGGATCAGCCGTCAACGGTCCTCCAGCACCGGGCTCGCATCAGGTACGACTGCACATCGACCTGCCCGTCGTGCCGGGTCCACACGCCGTTCTCGCGCAGGATCCAGCACTGCGTGTCCTCCTCCATCGCCAGGTCGAACCGGCCGGCGAGGTCCGCGCGGTGCGCGGGGTCGGTCACGCGCACGAGCACCTCGACGCGGCGGTCCAGGTTGCGGTGCATCAGGTCGGCGCTGCCGATCCACACTTCGGGGTCGCCGCCGTTTTCGAAGGCGTACACGCGGGAGTGCTCCAGGAACCGGCCCAGGATGCTGCGCACCTGGACGGTCTCCGACAGACCCGGCACGTCCGGGCGGAGCGCGCAGATGCCGCGCACCCACACGTCGATCGGCACGCCGGCCTGCGATGCGCGGTACAGCGCGTCGATGACCACCTCGTCGACCAGCGCGTTGCACTTGAACCGGATGCGCGCGGGCCGGCCCTGCAGGCGGTGCTCGACCTCGCGCTCGATGCGCTCGACCAGGCCGGCCCGCAGCGAGTCCGGTGCGACCAACAGGCGCCGGTAGTCGGTGTCGCGGGAGTAGCCGGTCAGATGGTTGAACAGGCCGGTGACGTCCTCGCCGACGTCGGGATCGGCGGTGAGCAGGCCGTAGTCCTCGTAGCAGCGCGCGGTCTTGGGGTTGTAGTTGCCGGTGCCGATGTGGCAGTAGCGGCGCAGCGTCCCGTCCGACTCCTCCCGGACCACCAGCGCCAGCTTGCAGTGCGTCTTAAGGCGGACGAAGCCGTACACGACGTGGCAGCCGGCCTGCTCCAGCTTGCGCGCCCAGGAGATGTTGGCCTCTTCGTCGAACCGCGCCTTGATCTCCACCACCACGACGACCTGCTTGCCGGCCTCGGCCGCGTCGATGAGCGCGTCGATGATCGGCGAGTCGCCGCTGGTGCGGTACAGGGTCTGCTTGATCGCGAGGACCTGTGGGTCGGCGGCGGCGTCCTCGATGAGCCGCTCGACGCTGGTGGTGAACGAGTCGTACGGGTGGTGCACGAGAACGTCGTGGTCGCGCAGCGTGGCGAAGATGTCGGCGTCGTGCGGCAGGGCCGCTTCCGACGGCACGAACGGCGGGTACTTCAGCTCGCTGCGGTCCAGGTCGGCGATGGCGAACAGGCCGCCGAGGTCGAGCGGGCCGGGCACGCGGTAGACCGCGCGCTCGTCCAGGTCGAGCTCGGCCATCAGCAGGTCGAGTACCTCGGGGGTGATCGACTCCTCGACCTCCAGCCGGACGACGGGACCGAAGCGGCGGCGCAGCAGCTCGCGTTCGAGGGCCTGGAGGAGGTTCTCGGCGATGTCCTCGTCGACCTCCAGGTCCTGGTTGCGGGTCACGCGGAAGGCGTGGTGCTCCAGGATCTCGGTGCCGGTGAACAGCTGCGGCAGGTTCTCGGCGATCACGTCCTCCAGGGGGACGAACCGCGACGGCGACGCCTCCAGGAAGCGCGGCAGCAGCGGCGGCACTTTCACGCGGGCGAACATCGTCGCGCCCGTCTGCGGGTCGCGGACCAGCACCGCGAGGTTGAGCGACAGCCCGGAGATGTAGGGGAACGGGTGCGCCGGGTCGACCACCAGCGGGGTCAGAACCGGGTAGACGCGCCTGCGGAAGAGGCGGTTCAGACCCTCCTTCTCGGTCTCCACCAGGTCGTCCCAGCGCAGGATCTCGATGCCCTCCTTGGCGAGGGCGGGCAGGATCTCGTCGTGGAAGCAGGCGGCATGCGCCAGCATCAGCTCGTGCGCGATCTCGGAGGTGTGCGCGAGCACCTCGCGGGGCTGGCGTCCGCTGGCGCTCTGCACGGCGATGCCGGTGGCCATGCGCCGGGCCAGGCCGGCGACGCGCACCATGAAGAACTCGTCCAGGTTGGTCGCGAAGATCGCCAGGAACCGTACGCGTTCGAGCAGCGGCAGCCGGGGATCGGCGGCGAGGTCGAGGACGCGCTGATTGAAGCGCAGCCAGCTCTCCTCCCGGTCCAGGAATCGGTCGTCCGGAAGGTCCTCCTCGGCACCGGCGGAGAAATGACCGGCTTCGACGCCCATGGGCATATCGTCCCCACTTCCGGTGAACGCGAAGCGAATGGGGTCTTGCCGCATCGCCACCCGGCCTTCCCGATCTCTCTCCGATCCCGTCCCGGCCGGCCCGCCTCCGGATGGCCCACCCCCGTCCCGCCGATCCGACCCGCGATCTCACCTGGGGCGACCGAGCGCCCGCCCGTGGATCAGACCTCGTCCGGCCGAGCCCGCTCCGCCGTCGGGGGCGTCTGTTCGTCGGGCGGCCGGGCGCCCGCGGTGACCCTCGCGGCGCTCGCCCGGCCGTCGCTCACCCGCCGGGCCGTCGCTCACCCGCCGGGCCGTCGCTCACCCGCCGGG
>JBEHYF010000288.1:0-3415 GCA_048498315.1 Actinomycetota bacterium | reverse complement strand
TAGTGCCGGCGGTAGAGGTCGCCCGCGTCGGCGCAGGCCCGCCAGAACCGTTCGACGCCGACCCGGTGCCGCAGGTCACGGCTGGTGCGGATGACGTCGTCGACCGACAGCGACAGCGGGCCGGACAAGGCGACGAACGCCTCCGCGTTACGGTCGACGAACTCCTGGACTCCGACGCCCGCCGCCTCGGCGGCCAGCACGTTCGTCAGTGAGTTGTCGTCGGTGCCGGTCTGCAACCTGACGTTCTCACCGCGCCGGCGATGGTGGCGGGCGAGGACGTCCGCCTGCACGAGCTCCAGCGCGAAGCCCAGGTGCGGTCGCGCGTTGACGTACGGGATCGTGGTGGTGATGTAGATGTGCGGTGCGGTCATGGCAACCTCCGGGTGAGCCGGGGCCCCGGGCATCGCCACGAGTCGAGGCCCCGTGTCGGGGCCCGAGCGAAACGTCCGTGCAGGTGTCAGCGGCCCCGGGAGCGGGGCATCATCACCTGGTGCGCGGACGTGGTCATGAACCGAGGGTAGCGTCACGACGGCTGGTCCTCCTCCTGTTTACGGCGGTCAGGTCGGGTGCGGTCCGGGGCGGAGAGACCGCTCAGGCCGCGACGGAACGCGGCATCTTCGGCCAGGAATCGTGGGTGGGCGGAAGGACCCCACCCGCCGGGAGCCTCCGGCTCGTCGGCCGCCGTGCGCGTCGCCACCGTTGTCCACAGGATCGTGCCGGGTGCTGTGATCAGGTGGTCGCGGGCTGGAGGATTGCCGTGTGCGGTCGGGTGGAGAGGCGTCGGCGGCCCGGGCCCTGGAGTTGATCCGGGCCGGGCTGGAGACGCTGGCGGCCTGCGACGTCGACGGCCTTCCAGCCGCGGCGCTCGGTGACGAGTGCGCCGACATCCTGCGGGTGGTCGGTGAGTTGCAGATGCAGGTGGCACGGCGCCTGCCGCGGTTCACCGCGCTGGGCGGTCCGGCTCGCGAACGCATGGCCTCGGTGACCGCCTGGCTGGGGCATCGGTGCCGGCTGCGGCCCTGGGAGGCCGGGCAGCTCGCCGCCACCGCGCGGCGCCTGCACCTGCTCGGGGACACCGTGACCGCCTTCACCGCCGGAGACGTCGGTTTCGGCGATGTCGCCACGATCGCGGAGGGCATCGACCGCGCCGCCGACACCATGGCCGAGCAGTGGAGCCCCGAACGGGTCGCCGCGGCCGCCCAGCCGATCCTGCTGGAGACGGCCCTCCGGGTCACCCCCGGGCAACTGCGCAAGGCCGCCCTGCGCATCGCGCTGACCCTCGACGGCGAAGACGCCGAACGGCGGCGCCGCCAGATCGAACGCCAGGCGTTCTTGAACCTCGACCAGACGATCGACGGCATCGGTGTCCTGCGCGCCGAAATGGGCGCCGCCGACCAGGCGATCGTCGAAAAAGCGATCGAGACGTTCGCTCCCCTGCCCGACCCTGACCGGCCCCGATGGGCCAACGCGGCGGGGCAACGCCGGCTCCGGGGGCTGGTGACCGCCTGCCAGATCGCATTGACCGCCGCCGGCCGGCACGGGCACCGCGAACGCGGTGGAGCACCGGTGCGCGTACACGTCATCGCCAGCCAGGCGACCGTCGACCCGACCGTCCCGGCCACCAAGGCCCCACCCGCGCGCACTGAGTTCGGCACGATCCTGACCGCCGCCCAGGCACGTGAGCTGATCCAGGGCCACAACGCGACGACCACCACGATCACCATCGGACACAACGGCCGCATCACCGACACGACCACGGCCGACGGGCAACCGCTCAACTGGGGTCGCACCCGCCGATACTTCACCCCTGCTCAGCGCGACGTCTTTCTTACCCTGCACGCCGGATGCGCCGCTCCTGGCTGTGACCGGCCGCCGGCCTGGACTGACATCGACCACAAGAGGGCCTGGGCTGACGGCGGCCGCACCGACCTCGACAACGGCCAGCCGCTGTGTCGATGGCACAACCGGGAGAAAGAACGCCAACGACGACGAAACGGATCACGCGACGGACCGTGACCGAAGCGAAACGAACCGGGTGCCGTCCGGTCATCGGGCGCCCCGGCGGCCGTGGGAGTGGATGCGCCGGCGGGCGCGCCACCGGGGCGACGGCCCACTCGGTCCGGGGGAGAACGCCGGGCATCCAGATCGGGTGCCCGGCTGGCGCGGCGGCGGTACCGCCTGGCGTCGGCGCATACGCCGCGCGACGGCATCCCGGCCGGGTACCGGCGGTCAGGTCTTCCGGGCGACGATCAGGTCACGGATGATCGCCTGGTCGACGCGGTGCCGGAAGGACGCGAACGCCTCGTGCTCGGATAGCGTGAAGCCGTTCGCGGTGAGGATCGCGGCGAGGTCGTTGCGCCGGGCGACATAGGTGTTCCAGGAGATGCCGATGGCGCCGCCGGTCCGGAGCAGCCGCGCCCACACCGGGACCGCCGCCTCCAGCAGCTGCACGGGGCTGCGCGACAGCCCCTCGCTCCCGCGCCCGGACTGCGGGGGGCCCGCCCGGCCAGCGTGCGGGTGGCTGCCGTGCCGCACGCCATACGGCGCGTCGGTGACGATCAGGTCGAACGAGCCGGGGCGGAAGAAGCGGTCGGCCTCGAGCGTGTCGGAGTTCACCATCGTGAGCTCGATGACCTCGCCCTTCTTGTACAGCTCCTTCGACGCGCCGAGCGTGACGTGCAGCCGGCGGCCGAGGTTCTCGCGGTCGCGGCGGACGTTCGTGGTCTCGGACCGGTGCTTGACCCGATTGTTCTTCAGCCAGGTGCGGATGAACGCCGAGTAGGCCTCGAAGTCCTTGCCGTCGACCTCGACGCCCGCGGCGTCGAAGCCGTACATCATCGCCTGGTTGAGCGTGGTGCCGCGGCCGCACATCGGGTCGAGCACCCGCATTTTCCGGCCGATGAGGTCCAGCGGGCCGTCGGTGGCCATGGCGGTCACGTTGAGGAGCAGTTTCGTGAAGTCCTCGTTGGTCTTCCCGGAATACTTCTGAATGGTGAGCAGGTCGCTGCCGAAAAGGTCGAGCGGCGTCAGATCGATCGGCTGAAGCGTGCGCCGGTCGTCGTCGATCTCGAACAGCGCGTAGAGCGACGACAGGTTCGACAGCAGCCGGATGTCCCGGTCGTCCAGCGCGTCCGCCGAGAACGTGATGTACGGGACGCCGCCGATTGCCGTCTCGGCGATGTCATGGATGCGGCCGCCCAGCGCCGTCGCGGCGAAAACCGCGAGTTCGCCGCGGACCATCTGCACGGCCGCGCGTGAGTACACGCGATTGTGCGAAGGAAGGACCAGGAAACCGTAGGTCGTCATATATCGGAATGCCGCCGAAGGGAGATGACGGATAGGAGCTCGAATCGCCGGGACGATGTGAATTTCGAGCTTATCAGGGCTCATCGATCTTGAGTGGGGTGGGCTCGGG
>JBEHYF010000287.1:0-3440 GCA_048498315.1 Actinomycetota bacterium | reverse complement strand
CCTCCCCACCGTCCTCGCCAACGACAGAGCAGCCGATTCCACGCCTTCCCCCGCGGCGCTGGAGTCACTCGGACCGGCGAACTTCGAGGCGCTCGGCCCGGGCGCGGCCGAGCTGTTGCGGCTCGCCGAGTCGGAGGCCGCCGGGGTCGGGAAGCGCGCGGACACCGAGGCGCAGCGGATCGCGGACGAGGCCGAGGCACAGGCCCGCGCGCTGCGCGACCGGGCCCGGCAGGACGGCGAACGGGCCCGGGAGGCCGCCGAGAAGTGGGCGGCCGAGCACGTCGCGCAGGCCCGCACCCGCGGCGACGAACTGCGGGCCGAGGCCGCGGCGGAGGCGACCCGCATCCGCGCCGAGGGCCAGGCGGTCCTGGACGGGGTGCGCCGTGAGCGCGCCCGGGCCGCCGCCGAGCAGGAGAAGACGCACCGCGAGCGGCTGGAGGAGTTCGACCGGGACACCGCCGAGCGGGAGGCCGCCGTCGACAACCACATCGCCGACCTGACCGAGTACGCCGAACGCCTGGTCGCCGAGGCCCAGCAGGCCCACGCCGACGCCCAGGAGGCCGCCGCCCACCGCCAGGCGGACGCCGACGCCGAGGCGTCCGTGATCCTCGCGCAGGCGCGGGCGACGGAGGAGCGGATCGGCCGCGACAGCGAGCGTGAACTGCGCGAGCACGAGGCGCGCCGCGAGGAGATCAAGGCGCACCTGGCGCACGTCCGCACCAGTCTGGCCACGCTCACCGGCCGGGTGGAGCCGTTGGACGACGAGGATGACGACGAGGAGGAGGGAAAGGCGGCGGACGCGAAGCCCGAGCCGCCGGAGAAGTCCTGAGCGGCTCCTACCCCGCGTCCGGCCGGACGGGGAAGCGGCGCGGGGTGACGAACAGCAGGATCGCCACGGCCAGCACCGCGGCCGCCGCCGCGCCCAGGTAGACATCGTCGACGGCGTCGGCGATGGCGTGCCGGATCAGGTCGGTGGTGTGCGCCGGCAGGGCACCGGACCCGCTCAGCGCCGAGGAGACCCGGTCCAGGCCGGCCGACGCGCCGTGCGGGGCGAGCCGCCGGGACAGCACGGCGTTGGCGACCGCGCCGAACAGCGCGGCGCCCACGCTCTGGCCGACCTGACGGCAGAACAGGATCGAGGAGGTGGCGGTCGCCCGCTCGCTCCAGCCGACCGTGGACTGCACCCCGACGATCAGCGGCAGCTGGAACAGCCCGAGCGCCGCGCCGAGCGCCAGCATGATCGCCGCGGGCTGCCAGGCCGGGCCGCGATAGGGCAGCAGGGTGAAGGCGAGCAGGATGAGCGTCGCGCAGCCCATGCCGATCAGCGCGGTGTCGCGGAACCCGATCCGCAGATAGACGCGGTTGCTCAGGGCGGCCGATATCGGCCAGCTCAGCGTCATCACCGACAGCACGAACCCGGCGGCCACCGGGCTGAGCCCCAGCACCGACTGGGCGTAGGTGGGCAGGAAGACGGTGGGCGCGATCATCAGCATGCCCAGCGCGCCGAGCGCCAGGTTCACCGCGACGATCACCCGGCGCCGCCACACCCAGCCGGGGATGACCGGCTCCGCGGCCCGCCGTTCGATCCACACCGTCACCGCGGCGCACAGCGCCGAGCCGCCGATCAGCAGCAGCGAGGGCGCCGACCGCCACGGCCAGGCGACACCACCCTGCACCAGCGCGAACAGCAGCAGCCCGCCGGAGACGAACAGCCCCAGCGCCCCCGGCCAGTCCACCCGGTGCCGCCGCCGCTCCACGCCCTCCTCGTGCAGATGGCGGGTGACCAGCAGCAGCGCCAGCACCCCCAGCGGCAGGTTGATCAGGAAGATCCAGCGCCAGCCGGCGTAGGCGGCGAAGAAGCCGCCGGCGGCGGGCCCGGCCACCGAGGCGGACGCCCACACGGTGGACAGCGCCGCCTGGATCCGGCCGCGCTCCTTGAGGCCGTACAGGTCGGCCGCGATGGTCTGCACGGTGCCCTGGATGGCGCCGCCGCCCAGGCCCTGCACGATCCGGAACGCGATCAGGCTGGCCATGTTCCAGGCGCCCGCGCACAGCAGCGAACCGGCCAGGAACAGCGTCACGCCGCCGACCAGCACCGGCTTGCGCCCCAGGGTGTCGGCGAGCTTGCCGTAGACCGGCAGGGTGACGGTCACCGCGAGCAGGAAGCCCGAGAACAGCCAGGAGAAGACCGAGAAGCCGCCGAGGTCGCCGACGATCTGCGGGACGGCGGTGGCCAGGATGGTGGAGTCCAGGGCGGCCAGCGCCATGGTGAGCATCAGGGCGGCGACCACCGGGCCCCGCCGGGTCGGCGGGGCACCGCCCGTGCCGTCCGCCAGCCGTTCCGCGCGCCGCACGGGCCCACCCGCCATGCCGCCTCCCCAGGCTCCCCCCGGCCGGTGCGCCGGCCGTCACGGTGTACCGGTGTACACCACACCTTTTCACGCGGACGCCGGGGCGTGAACTGTCTTTTTCACGCCGGGCCCGCGGCCGGGCCGGGGGGCGGCCCCGAGACGGTCCCCGACACGGGGGCCGCCCGGCGGGGTCCGCCCCCTAGGGGGAGGGCCTTACCGCCTCCTACCTGCGTTTCCTCCCGGCGGACGACGAATGCCGCCGCGCCGTGTCCCTAGCCTTGAGGGGCCGCTCGGGCAGGCCGTCCCGGCCCGCCCCCGCACCACTTCTCGCGGCCTTCCGCACCTGACACCTCGTAGGAGACCCCTGTGACTTCGGCTGTGACACTTCCCCGGACGGGCGGCAGTGGAGGGCGATCAGCCGTCGCCGCCAGGGCACGCCAGGTGGTCAAGGCGTACGGCTCGGGGGAGACCCGGGTCGTGGCGCTCGACAGCGTCGACGTGGACATCGCCGCCGGGCGGTTCACCGCGATCATGGGCCCCTCGGGCTCCGGCAAGTCGACCCTGATGCACTGCCTGGCCGGACTGGACTCCGTCACCTCGGGGCGGATATGGATCGGTGACACCGAGATCACCCGCCTGAAGGACAAGCAGCTGACCCGGCTGCGCCGCGACACGGTGGGCTTCGTCTTCCAGTCCTTCAACCTGCTGCCCACGCTCAACGCGATCGAGAACATCACCCTGCCGATGGACATCGCCGGCCGCAGACCCGACCCGGAGTGGCTGAGGACGGTCGTCGACACCGTCGGCCTCGCCGACCGGCTCAAGCACCGCCCCGCGCAGCTCTCCGGCGGCCAGCAGCAGCGCGTCGCCGTCGCCCGCGCGCTCGCCGCCCGCCCGGAGATCATCTTCGCGGACGAGCCCACCGGCAACCTCGACTCCCGCGCCGGCGCCGAGGTCCTCGGCTTCCTGCGCCGCTCGGTGGACGACCTCGGCCAGACGATCGTGATGGTCACCCACGACCCGGTCGCCGCCTCCTACGCCGACCGCGTCGTCTTCCTCGCCGACGGCCGCATCGTCGACGACATGGCC
>JBEHYF010000286.1:0-3454 GCA_048498315.1 Actinomycetota bacterium | reverse complement strand
CGCGACCCCGCGTGCCGGCGCGCTCTGCCGACCGGCGAGCCCCGCCGTACGGACGGCGCGAGCCGCCTGCGGACCGGTGCGGCCCGCCGTACGGACGGTCGGTCCACCGACGGATGGAGGGCCGCGCTCGTGATCACGATTGCGAATATCCACCATGAGGCGGTGGTCGGCGGAATACGCCGTCCATATCGTTTCCGCCATGTCGAACACGATTGTCGCCACGGAGCTGCGCAAGCGCTACGGCGACGTGAAAGCGGTCGACGGCGTCGACCTGACCGTCGAAGAGGGCGAGTTCTTCGGCATCCTGGGCCCGAACGGCGCCGGCAAGACCACGACACTGGAGATCATCGAGGGCCTGCGACAGGCCGATGGCGGCGAGGTCTCCGTCCTCGGGCGGTCGCCGTGGCCGCGCAACGCCGAGCTGCTGCCCCGGATCGGGGTCCAGTTGCAGGCGTCGTCGTTCTTCGAGCGGCTCACCGCCCGCGAGCAACTACGGACCTTCGGCTCGCTGTACGGCGTGCCGGGTCACAAGGCGGACGCCATGCTGGAGACGGTCGGCCTCACCGACAAGGCCGACACACGGGTGGAGAAGCTGTCCGGCGGCCAGGCACAGCGGCTGTCGATCGCCTGCGCCCTCGTGCACGAGCCGGAGCTGGTCTTCCTCGACGAGCCGACGGCGGCGCTGGACCCCCAGGCCCGCCGCAACCTGTGGGACGTCCTGCACGCCATCAACACCAAGGGCCGCACGATCGTGCTGACCACCCACTACATGGACGAGGCCGAGGCGCTCTGCGACCGTGTGGCGATCATGGACCGTGGCCGTGTGCTGCGCTGCGGCCCGCCGGCCGCGCTGGTCCGCGACCTGGACGCCGCCACGCGGATCAGCGTGGCCGCCGGGACGCTGAGCGTCGAGGAGGCCCGGCCGCTGCCCGGCGCCGAGGACGTGACCGACGACGGCGTCTCGCTGATCATCTCGACGCACGACCCGTCATCCGTCGTCGCCGCGCTGGCCCAGCGTGGCGCGCTGGACGGCGTGCAGATCAAGGGCGGCACCCTCGAGGACGTCTTCCTCGAGCTGACAGGACGGGAGTACCGCGCATGAGCGACAGTTTCCGCAGCCTGGCGCGGGCGATGTTCCTCGGTTTCCGCCGGGACCGTAGCGCGCTGTTCTTCACGATCGCGCTTCCGCTGTTCTTCCTCCTGCTCATCGGCGGGCTGCTGGCCCGCCAGTCGACGCCGAAGTCGAAGATCGCCGAGATGGGCTCGGTGCCGGTCGTCGACCAGATGCCCGCGCAGATGCGGGCCGACGTGGGCAAGAGCCTGAAGATCACCAGGTACACGGACCGCAACGCCGCGCTGCAGAAGGTCCGCAAGGGCGACCTCGCCGCGGCCTTGGAGCAGAACGGCGACCAGGTGGTCATCCACTACTCCGCCGCCGACCAGGTGAAGGCCGGCAGCACCGAAGGGCAGATCGAGGCGCTGGTGCAGGCGGCGAACCAGGCGGAGTCGGGGCACCCGCCGAAGTATCGGCTGGTCGCCCAGCAGGTGGAGGACAAGTCGCTCAAGCCGATCCAGTACATCACCCCGGGCCTGCTCGGCTGGGCGCTCGCCTCGGCCGGCACGTTCGGCGCGTCCACCACACTCGTGACATGGCGGACCAAGGGCATCCTGCGCCGGCTCCGGCTCTCCCCCGTGCCCATCCGGACGGTGTTCACCGCCCGGGTGATCGTCAGCCTGGGCGTCGCCGCGGCGCAGACGGCGCTGTTCATCGGGGTGGCGACCACGCCGGCCTTCGGCCTGAAACTGTCGCACTACTGGTGGATGGCGATCCCGGTGGTGCTGTGCGGGGTGTTGTCGTTCCTGGCGATCGGCATGCTGATCGGGGCCTGGGCCAAGAGCCAGGAGGCCGCGCAGGGCGTCACGCAGATGGTCGTGCTGCCGATGGCCTTCCTCGGGGGATCGTTCTTCCCGATCGACCAGGGACCCAGGTGGCTGCGGATCCTTTCCGAGATCTTCCCGCTGCGGCATCTCAACGACGGGATGCTCAAAGTCATGGTCCGGGGTCAGGGACCGGCGTCGGTACTACCGCAGATCGGCGTGCTGCTGGGCTTCACGTTGGTCGCCACGCTGATCGCGATACGAGTCTTTCGTTGGGACGAAATCTGACAACCGGATCGAAAGGTGACCTTTGTCACCTGAGGGCATATTCCGCTCTGGGCGTACACAGAACCCGCATGGGAACGCTCGCGTCAGGTTAGATGTTGTTCTAAGCGACCGACCCCGAGACGAGGAAGGCGACGTGACTGGAGTTCTTGCCCCGACCAAGCCGCTGACGGCCGCAGACCGCTGCGACCGTTGTGGCGCCCAGGCGTACGTCCGAGCGCTCCTCGCGGGCGGCGGCGAGTTGCTGTTCTGCGCCCACCACGGCCGCAAGTACGGCGAGCCGCTGCGCGCGGCGGGCGCGGAGATTCACGACCAGACCGACCGGCTGTTCAAGACCCCCGCGACCCCCGGCGAGGACGACCGGTAGGGCCCGAACAGCCGTACCGATAAGCACAGACGGCGGCCATCCGGCAGGGTGGTCGCCGTCGCCTGTTCCCCGCGCCCTCGAACGCCTGTTCCGGACGGCCGGCACCCGTTCCGCCCCGCCGCACCCGGCGCCGGCGACGGAGGAGAACAATGCTGATCCTGCTGCCGCCCTCGGAGGGCAAGGCGACGGCCGGCGACGGGCCGCCCCTCGACCTGGCCGGGCTGAGCCTGCCCGCGCTGACGCCCACGCGCGAGCGCGTGTTGCGCGCGCTGGAGGAGCTGTGCTCCGGGCCGGCCGAACGGGCCCGGCAGGTGCTGGGCGTGTCTCACGGGCAGATCGAGGCGCTCGCCCGCAACCGCGTGCTGCGCACGGCTCCCACGCTGCCGGCCGCCCGGCTGTACACCGGCGTGCTCTACGATCACCTCGACCTGGCCACGCTCGACCCGGAGCACGCCGCACGGTCGCTGCTGATCTTCTCCGGGCTGTGGGGTGCGCTGCGGCCCGCCGACCGCGTCCCCCCGTACCGGCTCGCCATGGGGGTCACGCTGCCGCCGCTGGGCGCCCTGGCGGCCGTCTGGCGGCCCGCCCTGGCCGCCGCGCTGCCGCTCGACGGCCGCCTCGTCGTCGACATGCGCTCCGCGCCGTACGCGGCCGCGTGGAAGGCCCCGTCGGTGCGCGTCCGGGTGTTCCGGGAGCGGGACGGCCGCCGGACCGTCGTCAGCCACATGGCCAAGGCCACCCGTGGCGCGCTCGCCCGCGCGCTGCTGCGCTGCGGTGCCGACCCGGCCACGCCCGACGAACTGCTCAAGACCGTGCTCGATCTGGGCTTCACCGCCGAGCTCGACGGCGCGAACCTGGATGTGATCACGGCCTGATGTAGTCCGTCCGCGGGGCCCTGCACACCCCGGCTCCCGGACGGGTTCC
>JBEHYF010000285.1:0-3509 GCA_048498315.1 Actinomycetota bacterium | reverse complement strand
ACGCGGTGCTGGCCGAGCTGGGCCTCACCAAGGAGGAGATCGCCGCGCTGCGCGAGCGCGGCGCCGCCGCGTGAACCCCTTCCTGGCCCTGTTCTGGGCCCTTCTGGGCCGATCGGCCCGGTCGTCCTCCGTCGAATGCAGGATCTGTACGGGCGCACCATCGGGCATGCTCGTCCCATGAGGTCCATCCGTGTCCTCATCGTCGACGACCACGCGTTGTTCGCCGAGGCGCTCGCCGCCCGGCTGGGCGCGGAACCCGACCTTGAGGTGTTACCGGTGGCGCGCGACGTGCGGCGCGCGGCGGTGCTGATCGCGACCGAGGCCCCGCACGTCGTCGTGCTCGACCTGGTCCTCGGCGAACAGAGCGGGCTGGACGCCCTCGACCTCCTGCACCGCCGGCACCCGGAAGTGCGGGTGGTGGTCCTCAGCGGCATCACCGACATCGAGCCGATGGTCGACGCGCTGCGGCGCGGCGCGGTGGCATGGGTGCCGAAGACCGAGAGCGCCGACCTCGTCGTGCGTGTGGTCCGCAGCGCCGCGGCGCGGGGCGGGTGGATCCCTCCGGACGTGCTGGGCGACGTGCTGCGCCGCCTGCTGAGACCGTCGGAGCCGACCGCCGACGTACTGGCCGGCCTGACCCCGCGCGAGCGCGAGGTGCTGCAGGGCATGGTCGACGGGTCCGGCCGCGCCGAGATCGCGGCGCGCCTCGGCCTGTCGGCGAACACGGTCCGTACGCACACCCAGAACCTGCTCGCGAAGATCGGCGCGCATTCGGCGCTCGAGGCGGTCACCATCGCCATGAGGTCGGGGATCCGGCCCGCCGATCCGGGCGACGAATCCCATTTATGACGTCCGATCGGACATCAGACGCTGTTCACGCCATATCAGATCACACAGTGTGATCGACTGACCACCTGTGGCCAGCATCGGTCTGCTTGCGGCCACCCGGCTGGACACCCGCGTCCTACCGGGTGACCGTCGATACCGTTATCGCTTCAGAAAGACGGGGGTCTTGATGATCGACGCACAGGTCCGGTCGTCACCGCTGGAGGCGCCCGCCCGTGAAAGCCGCAACGCCGGCTTAGGCGCCGTCCCGTCCCGGGCCACCTGCGCCGGCGACCCGGCGCTGTGGCGCCGGCAGGTACGCCACGACATCCGGCACGAGCTCGGCACGATCATCATGCTCGCCTCCGCCATCGCGGTCTCCGACGACGTCGGCCCGGCAAGCCGAGAGCGGATCGAGGCGCTCCTCGGGGAGACGCGCTGGCTCGACCACCTGATCCGGCAACTCGACGCGGACGACGCGCTCCCCGCGCCGGCCGGCCCGGAGCGGGTCCGGGTCGACGAAATGGTCGGCGACATCGTCACGGGGCTGCGGGTGAGCTCGCCGCTGCGGGTCGGCTACACCGCCCGGGCGGCGTGGGCGCACGTCGACCCGCTCGCGCTGTGGCGGTCGGTGCGCAACGTGCTCGGAAACGCCTGCCGCGTCGCCCGCGACCGCGTCGAGGTGCGCGTGCACACGGCCGCCGGCCGGACCGTCGTCCAGGTCGACGACGACGGTCCCGGCTTCGGCGCCGCGCCCGGCGGACTCGCCTCGCTGGGGCTGGGCATCGTGCACGACCTGATGGCGGAGTACGAGGGGCACGTGGAGATAGGGAGGTGTGAGCTCGGCGGGGCACGGGTGCGCGTCATGCTGCCCGCGGCGGAGCGCCCATGAGGGTCCTCATCTGCGACGACCACGTGATGTTCGCCGACTCGCTCGCGCTGGTGCTGCGCGAGCGGGGCCACGACGTGGTCGGCGTCGTCTACTCCCCCGCAGAGGCGCTGCGCCTGCTGCCGACGGCCGCTCCGGACATCTGCCTGATCGATCTCGGCTTTCCGGCGGGTTCGGCGCTCGGCGCCCTGCCCGGCCTGGTCGCCGCCGCGCCGGAGACCAGGTTCGTCGTGCTCACCGGCGCGCTCGACCCCGGCACGATCGAGACGGCGCTGGCCGCCGGCGTACGCGGCTTCGCGCACAAGGGCCGGCAGGCCGACGAGATCATCGACCTGCTGGCCCGGGTCGCCGCGGGCGAGGTGGCGACCGAGCCGGGCGCGGCGCGGCCGGACGAGCCGCGCCCGCGCGACGAGGCGCGGCGGCTCGCCGGCTACCTGACGCCGCGCGAACGCGAGGTGCTCGTGCGCCTGGCCCGCGGGGAGAACACCGCGACGCTGGCCCGCGCCCTGAAGATCACCCGGAGTACGGCGCGCAGCCACGTGCAGAGCGTGCTCACCAAGCTCGGCGTGCACTCGCAGCGGGAGGCGGTGATCGCGGCGGCGCGGCACGGCCTGGTCAGCATGAGTACCGGCGAGTGGCTGCTGCCCTGACGGCACCGGCGCCCGGCCGCCGCCGCGCGGGCCCGCGGCGATCCGGGCGGACCGCGCCCGCCGGCGCGGGCCCGCGGGTCGCGGACGGCCGGAACCATCGGCGGGGACGCGGTGTCGCGCGGTCCCCGTTTCACCCCGTTTTCACTGCACATTCGTGCACGGTGAGAGCGATGTACGATCAGTAAAGCTCAGCCGCGGCATCTGGTCTAATCGTTGACCTGCACCCTGCCTGAACGACTGAGCACGGCGGTCGCGGGAGGTGCGGGTGAGCCGATACGAGCGGTGGAACGACCTGCTGTCCCTGCTCGCGCGCAGCGGGCGGCTCAGCGTGGAGGAGGCGGCGGCCGAGCTGGGCGTCTCGGCGGCGACCATCCGGCGCGACTTCGACCAGCTCGCACAGCAGCAGATGCTGACCCGCACCCGCGGCGGCGCGGTCGCCCACACCGTCACCTACGACCTGCCGCTGCGCTACAAGAGCGCCCGCCGCGTCTCGGAGAAGCAGCGCATCGCCGCCGCGGCGGCCGACCTCGTACGGCCCGGCGCGGTCATCGGCGTCAACGGCGGCACCACCACGACCGAGGTCGCGCGGGCGCTCGCCACCCGCGCCGACCTGCACGGCGGCGGCTCGACGATCACGATCGTGACCAACGCGCTGAACATCGCCAACGAGCTGGTCGTGCGCCCGCACGTGAAGATCGTGCTGACCGGCGGGGTGGCGCTGCCGCAGTCCTACGAGCTGGTCGGCCCGCTCGCGAACGGCGTGTTCGGCCAGGTGACGCTCGACGTGGCGTTCCTCGGCGTGAGCGGCCTCGACGTCGAACGCGGGGCCACGTGCCACAACGAGGACGAGGCGAACACCAACCGCCAGATGGCGCTCCGCGCCGAGCAGGTCGTCGTCGCCGCCGACGGCTCCAAGCTCGGCGTCCGCGCGTTCGCCAAGATCTGCGGCATCGGCGAGATCGACACGCTGGTCACCGACACCGGAGCCGACGTACGGCCGTTCGAGGAGGCCGGAGTCAAGGTCATCCAGGCCTGACGGCACCGCCGCACCGCCGTGACGGCGCGTCGCGGCACAGCGCACCGTGCCGCCTACCGCGGGAAGGCGCTCCGGGGGGGGGGGACGGGGAGGAAGGGGCAGAAGAGAA
>JBEHYF010000284.1:0-3519 GCA_048498315.1 Actinomycetota bacterium | reverse complement strand
GCACGACGCACCGTCGCGGCGCGCCGGACGGATCCGGCCGGCGGTCGTGCGCGCGGAGTGCGGCACCCCGCGCCGTGCGCCGCGGCACCCGCCCGGCGCGAAGAAGGCGTCCGTGTCCGGCTTCCGCTCGCTGCCGCCGGGGACCGCTGCGTGAACGCCGGCCTCCGGACGGCCGGCGTCCCGGCACGCTCCCCAGACCGCCTCGCACCTTCCGGTCGCCCTTCGCGCGCCGCCCCGGGCCGGTCCATGGAGGAACGGCCGACCCGTCGCCAGCCCCTGGCCGCCTTGGCGATGTCGCCGCGCCGGGCGGCGGCCGACGCGGTGTCCGGACGGCCGGCCGCGCAGGGGCTCAGACGTGCGCGGGCGGCGTCGTACGCATCGACAGCTTGTGCGCCTCGCGCAGCGACCGCAGACGGTCGACCTCGTCGCTGTACGGCCGCACCGACGGCTTGGCCCGCGCCTTGCGCGCCGCGATCTGCGCGGCCCGGCGCTGCTTCGCGTCGCCGTGTTCGTACGTCTTCGGGCCCATGGCCGCCCGCTCGGCGGCCTCCGCCGAGGTGATCGCGTCGTACAGCGCCCGGTCGTAGGCGGCCGCCAGGGAGCGGAGCTCGTCGAGCGGGCGGTACTCCGCCTGCGCGGTCCGGAACTTCTGCTCGGCGTCCTGTGCGGCGGCGAGCCGATCGTGGAGCTCGGCGGCGAGCTCCTTGTCGGCGGCGTAGCGCTCGGCGACCTCCGGACTCGCCTTGCGACCCAGGACCATGGCGGCTCCCCTTTCTCGATGCTCTCCGAGCCAAGCGTAGAGGGTATGACACGGCGCAGTGTTCGTGGAATGCTTCCCGCCGCCGGCCTTTACACAGTAAGGTTCGATCATGTCCGCAAGGCCGCCGCTCACCCGCGAGCGCATCATCGAGACCGCCCTCCACCTCATCGACGGCCAGGGGCTCAGCCGGCTGACCATGCGCCGCCTGGGCGACTCGCTGGAGGTGGAGGCGATGGCGATCTACCATCACCTCCCCCACGGCAAGGAGCAGCTCCTCGAACAGCTCATCGCGCACGTCGCGGCGCACCCGGTGCCGCCCGGCGACGGCGAGCCCCGCGAGCGCCTGCGGGCGTGGGCCGAGGCGTACCGCGACCGCCTGCTGGCGCACGTGGGTGTGATGCCGCTGATCGTCACGCGCCGCAATCCCGGCGCGCTCACGGCCACGACCGTGTCGGTCCAGGAGACGCTGCGCGCGACCGGCCTGCCGGAGGCCGACGCCGCCGTCGGCGCGCACACGCTGATCGGCTACCTGCTCGGCGAGGTGGCGCTGGAGGCGCGCGAGCGCGCCGCCGTGACCGCGCCCGACGACGTCGACCACGACGCCCGTTTCCGCGCGGGGCTCGACCGCGTCCTGGCCGGGATCTGCTGACCCGGGAACCGGACATCGCCGGCGGCCGGTCGAAGACACCCTCCGGCCGCCGGGCGAGCGCGCGGGCGGCTGTGAGCAGGCTGCGGGCACGAGGGATCAGGACCGTTCGGGATCCGCACCGCGTCGATGCTGCCGGCCGTCGTCCTGCCGGCGGGCCCCGGCACGCGGCTCCGCGCCCGGCGGCGACGTCCGGCGACGACGCACGCCGCCGCCGGGCGCGGTCCGATCAGTACGGCCCGTCCTCGGAGGCCGGATCGCCGAGATTGCCGAGGAAGACGACTGCGGAGTTCGCGCGCACCGCGCGGCGGGAGCCCGTCGGCGCGACCACCGTCGCACCCGCGGAGACGGCGATCTCCTCGTCGTCGACGACCACGACGCCCTTGCCGTCGAGGATGTGGAAGGACGCCGCCGGGCCCGGGTGCACCGGAAGGGCCTGCCCGGCACCGAGGCCGACGAGCACGACCTTCAGCTCGGCGGACTCGTGCAGCACGGTGACGCCGGGTCCGTCATCGGAGAATTCGACGGTGCCGCGCCAGTCGGGCCAGACGCCGCCGGCGGCACTCGCCCCCGGCCGGGCGACGCGGCCGATCCGGACGCGCCACACCTCGGGGCCCTCCTCGAGGTACTCCCAGGTGAACTCGCCGGCGTTCTCCGCCTCGAACTGGTACCTCAGCGGTTTGGGATCGTGGTCGTTGACCAGGACGTACCCGCTGCCCGGCGCGAGGCGTTCGAACTCCTCGAAGATGAGTTCGTGGCGCCTCTTGGGGATCTCGGCGCGGACGTCGAGGATACGGTCTTCGGTCGGCATTGCGGCTCCTCTTCCAGCAGGAGAAATCACAGGCGGAGACGCCGTCTCGAGCTTCTGCTCCAGCCGCGCGATGTAGTGCATCGCGCCGTCGAGGTGCCGCGCCTGCCGGGGATGCGCCGTGCGCAGCACCACCCAGGCGTCGGCGGCGAGCCTCCCGGCCTCCTGCGGGCACCCGGCCTCGCCGAGCCTGCGGCAGGCACGGATGAGCACACGGGTCAGCGTCTCGATGAGATCGTGCTCAGTTCGCACGGGTGATCGCCACGCGCCACTGCTCCGGCCCCGACTCGAGGTAGGACCAGTCGAACCGGCCCGGCCACATGGACGAGGTCTGGTAGCGCAGTGGCTTCGGGTCGTGGTCGTTGACGATGACCAGAGAGTCGCCCCGGCCGAGCCGGTTGAGCGCGGTAAAGATGATCTCGTGCCGGGCGCCGTGCGGCAGAGTGCGCACGTCGAGTTCCAGCGAACCGTTCGCTTCCTTCGAGTTCTCCGTCTCCACGGCGATGACCTCCTGAGGTCTCGTAGGTGGTGGCCCCGATCGGCGCGGCCGCCACGACGTGCGGCCGACTGCGGTGCCGGGCGATGCCCGGATCTCCACTGCAGGCGGCTTCTTACGTTTATGCTTGTTTTTACAGCATAATTGGTGAAAAATACAAGACATGACCACCCACGCGATGTCGATCACCCGACTGCTCGGCGCCGGCTCGGAGGCCGACCAACTGCGCGAGATGTTGCGCGACGTCATCGATCCCGAACTCGGGGTCGACATCGTCTCCCTCGGTCTCGTCTACGGCCTCGAGGTGCACGACCGGGTGGCCGCGGTGCTGATCACGACGACCACGCCGGCGTGCCCGCTCGGGTCCTACATCAGCGAGGAGGTCGAGCGGGTGCTGCTGGAGACCGGTGCGGTGGACCGCGTCGAGGTCGCGATCACGCACTCGCCGCCGTGGACGCCCGAGATGATGGAGGCCTCCGCCAGACGCGCGTTCGGCTGGCAGTGAGCGCCCGCCACCGGCGCGGGCCGCCCGGCACGCCGGCCGCCGGGCTCGCCCGTCGCGCACGCCGGCCGGCTCTTCTGGCCGCGCGGATCGCGGCGTCCGCCACCGACACGACGAACGGCAGCAGCGCCCCGCGGCCTGGTGCTCGCCCGCGTCCGGGGCTTCTGAGCGGGTACCGCACCGGCACGCGGCGAGGGCCGGCACCGCCGGCCCAGTGGCAGCGCGGTGCCATCGAGCGCACCCGCTCCCCGGCCGGCCAGGGCGCCGCCCCGCCGTGACCTTGGCGCACCCCATGCGCCAAGGTCAC
>JBEHYF010000283.1:0-3593 GCA_048498315.1 Actinomycetota bacterium | reverse complement strand
CGGCGGGAGTCGCAGCGAATGATGGCGCGTCTCACGGTGAACGCCCCGCCGGTCCGGTCCCGCGTACGGCGCCTGTCCGGCGGTCAGCGGCAGGCCGTCGCGATCTCCCGCGCCGCGGGCTGGGGATCCAAGCTCGTCATCATGGACGAGCCGACCGCCGCGCTCGGCGTCCAGGAGACCGCGAACGTCGAGGATCTCATCCGCAGGCTCCGCGACGACGGGGTCGGTGTGATCCTCATCAGCCACAACTTCGACCAGGTGCTGCGGCTGTCCGACCAGGTCTGGGTCATGCGGGCGGGCCGGCTCGCCGGCGGCCGGCGCACCTCCGAAACCTCGGGCGACGAGCTCGTATCGATGATCACAGGAGTGGCACGGTGAATAACAGGCTGGGCATCCACGCGCTGGTCTGGACGGGCGGCTGGAGCGAGCCCGAGGCACGGCACGCCATCGCGCAGACCGCGGCCGCCGGGTACGACCTGATCGAGATCCCCGTCATGGACCCGTCCGCGATCGACACCGGCATGACCCGGCGGCTCCTCGACGAGCACGGCATCGAGGCGACCTGCTCCCTCGGCCTGCGCTTCGACGCCGATATCTCCAGCCCGGACCCGGACGTCGTGCGCCGCGGCGAGGAACTGCTCGGCGGCGCGCTGGCCGTCGCCCGCGACCTCGGCGCGGGCTACCTCGGCGGCGTCCTGTACTCGGCGCTGGGCAAGTACGCGGTGCCGGTCACGCCGCGCGGCCGGCGCAACTGCGTCGAGGCCCTCGCGCGTCTCGCGGAGGAGGCCGGCGGCATCACGCTCGGCCTGGAGATCGTCAACCGGTACGAGAGCAACGTCGTCAACACGACCGAGCAGGCGCTCGCACTGATCGACGACATCGGTGCCGACAATGTGGTGGTGCATCTCGACACCTACCACATGAACATCGAAGAGCCGGACTTCGCGACTCCGGTCGAGCTGGCGGGATCACGGCTCGGCTACGTCCACGTCGGAGAGAGCCACCGCGGCCACCTCGGCACCGGCACCGTCGACTTCCCCGCCTTCTTCGCGGCACTGAACCGCACCGGCTACAACGGCGTGATCACGTTCGAGAGCTTCTCGTCGACGGTCGTCGATCCCGT
Organism: Actinomycetota bacterium; assembly: GCA_048498315.1. Taxonomy (GTDB): domain Bacteria; phylum Actinomycetota; class Actinomycetes; order Streptosporangiales; family Streptosporangiaceae; genus Actinoallomurus. The sequence goes on along the minus strand of JBEHYF010000283.1, from coordinate 2,470 downwards.
CCTGTCGACCACGCTCGCGGTCTGGCGCGACTTGTGGGACGACGGCCCGGCCCTCGCCCGCCACGCCCGCGCGTTCGTGGTCGACGGCCTGGCCGCCGCGCGGGCCTGAGCGTGGCGACCCGCGTCCTGCTCGGCATCGACCTCGGCACCAGCGGGGTCAAGGCCGTCGCGATCGGCCTGGACGGCGCCATCCTCGCCGAGGCGGCCCGCGACCACCCCGTGCACAGCCCGCGGGCCGGATGGGCCGAGTCACGGCCCGGCGACTGGTGGGACGCCGCGGTGGCCGCCGTCGCGGAGGTGCTCGCCGCGGGCCCGTACGAGGTCGCCGGCATCGGCGTGGACGGGCAGATGCACGGGCTCGTCCTCACCGGCGCGGACGGCGTTCCCGTGCGGCCGGCGCTGCTGTGGGCGGACTCCCGCGCCACCGGCGAGCTCGCCGCCTGGGAAGGCCTGCCCGCGGACGCGCGGGCGCGGCTGGCGAATCCCCTCGTGCCCGGGATGACCGGACCGCTCCTGTCGTGGGTCCGGCGCCACGAGCCCGAGACGTACGCGCGGGCCCGCGTGGCGCTGCTGCCCAAGGACTGGCTGCGGTACCGGTTGACCGGCGCGTTCGCCACCGACCCGTCGGACGCCTCCGCGACCCTGCTGTGGGACGTGCCCGGCGACCGGTGGTCGCAGGAGGCCGCCGCGGCGGCGCACGTGGACCCGGGCCTGCTGCCGCCGGTGCTGCCCTCCGGCGCGTGCGCGGGGGAGCTCGCGTGCGCGCTCGGGCCGGTGCGGCCGGGCGTCCCGGTCGCCGTGGGCGCCGCCGACACCGCCGCCGCGCTGCTCGCCACCGGCCTGGCCGTCCCGGACGGCGGCGGCTACGGCGACGTGCAGATCACCGTCGGCACCGGCGCGCAGATCGTCCGGCCGGTGCACCGTCCGCGGGCCGCCGACCGGCCGCGCACGCACCTGTACCGCGCCGCCGCATCGGACTCCTGGTACGCGATGGCGGCGGTGCAGAACGCCGGCCTGGCCCTCGGCTGGGTGCGCCGCGTCCTCGGCCTGACCTGGCAGGAGCTGTACGAGGCGGACGACGCGGGCGGCGTGACGTTCGTGCCCTACTTGACCGGCGAGCGGTCCCCGGTGCTGAGCACCCGGGCGCGCGGCGCCTGGCTCGGCCTCGACCTCGCCGCCGGCCGCGCGCAGCTCGCCCGCGCCGCCGTCGAGGGCGTCGCCTTCTCGATCCGGCACGCGCTGGAGGCGCTGCCCGGCCCGGCGCCCGCGCACGCCCGCGTGACCGGCGGAGGCGTCACCCACCCGGCGTTCCGGCGCCTGCTGGCCGGCGTGCTCGGCATCCCGCTCCAGCCGATCACCGTGCGCAGCGCCTCCGCCGTCGGGGCGGCCCTCCTCGCCGCGAACGCCGCGGCTCTACCACCGCCGCGGCCGCCGGTCACGGCCGAGCCGCCGATCCGGCCGGTCTCCGGCGACCACGAGGCCGCGTACGCCCGCTACCGGGAGCACGCCGAACGCCTCGCCGGCCGGAGCCCGGCACCCGGCACGGACCACCGAGGTCCGCAGGACCACACGGTCCCCTGATCTGACGGATGACGGCCGTCGCCGCCAGGTCCTCGCGGGCAGGCCGCCGCCGCGCCGCGGGAGGTGGATCTCGGGCGGGATCGCCGGGCGGGGCCGGTGCGGCATGTGTCCCCGGGCCGAACCTACCGCCTTCGCCCTGCCGGCGCTGCTGGTGGCGCTGCTGTTCTCCTGCGAGCCGGACCAGGCGGTGCCGCCCCGCGCGGCCGCTCCGGACGAGGCGTCGCGGCCTGACTTCTGTCATGGGGACGCGGCCTGACTCCTGTCATACGGAAGCCGTGACCGATGCGTCCAACGGCGCAGCCCGCGGATTCCTAGCGTTGTGGGCATGTCAGACGTGATCCGCTTCACCGGCGTGAGCCGGGCGTTCGGCGCCGTACGCGCGGTCGGCGGGCTCGACCTGCGGATCGGCCGCGGCGAGACGGTGGCCCTGCTGGGGGCCAACGGCGCCGGCAAGAGCACCGTGATCAACCTGCTGGTGGGCCTGCTCGACCCGACGGCCGGACGGGTGAACGTCTTCGGCGACGCGCCCCGCCGCGCGGTGGCCGCCGGGCGGATCGGCGCGATGTTGCAGGACGCCGGGCTGATGCCCGGCACGACGGTCGGCGCGCTGGTCGAACTCGCCTGCCGCGTCCGCCCGCGCTCCCGTCCCGTGCGGGAACTGCTGGCCGACGCCGGCCTCGAAGCGATCGCGCGGCGCCGCAGCGACCGGCTGTCGGGCGGCCAGGCGCAGCGCGTGCGGTTCGCGATGGCCATCGCCGGCGACCCCGACCTGCTGCTGCTCGACGAGCCGACCGCGGCGATGGACGTCGCGCCGCCACCCGGTGAGCGCCCGCCGGCGAACATCGCCCGGCGAGCGGTGCCCGGCGACCGGTGCTCGGCGACCGGTGCC
>JBEHYF010000282.1:0-3617 GCA_048498315.1 Actinomycetota bacterium | reverse complement strand
AGCACGGCCGCCTCCCCCCCCCCTCCGCGGCGGCCGTACGCCTGGCGGCGATGAGGACCGCCAGGCCGGCGAGCCAGCCGAAGAACAGGCCGAAGCGCAGGCCGCCGCCCAGGTCGTCCCAGGTGACCTGCCAGATTATTTCGCTCGGCACGTTGCCTTCGAAGGCGGCGAGCAGCAGCCCCCGGAGCAGCCCGGCGACCGCGGCGGCCACGACCGTGGCCCACCAGCCGGCGACCACCACGGCGAACCCGCGCCGCGCCGGGCCGAGCGACCGGACGGCCGCCGCGATGAGGGCGGCGACCAAGCCGTAGAGCACGAGCGTGGACGGGTCCTCGGGCGCGAGGGCCCGGACGGTCACCGGGCTGACGCGCCAGCCCGGGAAGATCAGCGCCCCGACCAGTGGCCCGATCTTGTGGTTGGCGTAGTACTCGTGGCGCACGGTGACGTCGACGAACCACGGGTTGCCGAACGCCAACGTCAGCACGACGATCGCGGCGACGCCACCGAGGACCGAGCCGACTACGCGCGTCCGGGGCATGGCCGGACCCTAACCCGGCCGGTGCCCCGCCGGAAGGCCCGTTCATGCGCGACCGTCATGCCGCCGCGGGGTTCACGACTGCAGTGACTTGATCTCCAGGAACTCCTCCAGGCCGTATCGGCCGAGCTCGCGGCCGATTCCGGACTGCTTGTACCCGCCGAACGGCGCGAGCGGGTTGAACCGCCCGCCGTTGATCTCGACCTGGCCGGCCTTGACCCGGCGGGCGACCGCGACCGCCCGCTCGTGGTCGGCCGACCAGACGGCGGCGGCCAGGCCGTACGGGGTGTCGTTGGCGATGCGCACGGCGTCGTCCTCGGACTCGTACGCGATGATCGACAGGACCGGGCCGAAGATCTCCTCACGGGCGATGGTCATGGCCGGGTCGACGTCGGCGAAGACGGTGGGCGGGACGTAGTAGCCCGGGGACATCGGCGTGTCGACGCCGCCGGTGACCAGCCGCGCACCCTCCTCGACACCCCTCTCGATGTACTCACGGACGCGCCGGAGCTGCGCGCGGGACACCAGTGGCCCGAGCCGGGTGCCCTCGGCGAGCGGGTCGCCGGGCGCGTACTTCTCGGCCGCCTTGGCCGCGAGGGCCACCGCCTCGTCGTAGGCGTCGCGGTGGACGAGCATGCGGGTGAGGGCGTTGCAGGTCTGGCCGGAGTTGACGAACGCCTTGGCGGCGCCGGCCTTGACCGCGGTGGCCAGGTCGGCGTCGGGCAGGATGATGTTCGGCGACTTGCCGCCGAGTTCGAGCGCGACCCGCTTGACCGAGCGGGCGGCCAGCTCGGCGACGCGGCGGCCCGCCCGGGTGGAGCCGGTGAACGACACCATGTCCACGCCGTCGTGCGCGGCGATCGCCTCGCCGACGACCGGGCCGTGGCCGGACACGAGGTTGAAGACGCCGGGCGGCAGGCCGGCCTCGTCGATGATGTCGGCGAGCGCGTACGCGGCGAGCGGGGCGACCTCGCTGGGCTTGAGCACGACGGTGCAGCCCGCCGCGAGCGCGGGCGCGACCTTGGCGACGACCTGGTGCAGCGGATAGTTCCACGGCGTGATCGCGCCGACGACGCCGACGGGCTCGCGGACGATCAGGGAGTTGCCGACCTGCTCCCCCGCGAAGTCGTAGTCGCGCAGGATCTCCAGGATGCCGGCGAGCACCGCGATCGGCGTGCCGACGTGCACCGAGGCGGCGAGCCGGTACGGCGCGCCGAGGTCGGTGACGACGATGCGGGCCAGTTCGTCGGCGCGGGCGGTCAGCGCGTCCAGGACGGCCTGGAGGTACGCGGCGCGCTCGCCGGGCGGGGTGGCCTCCCAGGCCGGCAGCGCCCGCCGTGCCTGGGCCACGGCACGGTCGACGTCGGCCGCGGTGCCGGCCGGCACCCGATCGATCACCTGCTCGTTCGCCGGGTTGATGACGTCGATCGTCTCCGCGGCGGAGGAGTCCGCCCAGGCGCCGCCCACATAGATCACATCGCGCATGCCCTCATCCTTCCCCTGGTTCGGTGGGCGGGACCACTCCTGCGGGTGAGGGATATGCGACGTGACCCGCAGCATGCGATGAGCTGTTGCGAACTGATTGCAACAAAGATTGAATGGCGGTTGTCGGCGAGGCCCGTGAATGGGGGATCGATGACGACACCGATGACGACGGCACCGACCGCGACGCCCACCCGCCTGGGCCGTGTCGAGTGGGCCCGGCTGGCCGGGATGACCGGGTTCGTGGCGCTCCTGCACGCCGTGGGCTGGGGCATCCTGCTGCTCACCGTCCTCCCCGGGCACTACCGCCTCGGCGACGGCAAGGTGTTCGGGATCGGGATCGGGCTGACCGCCTACGCGCTCGGCATGCGGCACGCGTTCGACGCCGACCACCTGGCCGCCATCGACAACACCACCCGCAAGCTGATGGCCGATGGCCGCCGCCCGGTCTCGGTCGGGTTCTGGTTCTCCCTGGGCCACTCCTCGGTGGTCTTCGTCGCCTGCGTGCTGCTCGGCCTGGGCCTGAAGGCGGTCTCGCACGGGATCGCCGACGACCAGTCCCGCCTGCACCAGATCACCGGCACGATCGGCCCGACCGTCTCGGGCACCTTCCTGGCCGTCATCGCGTTGGTCAACCTGGCGGTACTGCTGGGCATTCTGCGGGTGTTCCGCGACATGCGCGGTGGCGCGTACGACGAGGCGGCGCTGGAGGAGCAGCTGAACAGCCGCGGCCTGATGAACCGCTTCCTCGGCCGCCTGACCCGGACGATCACCCGGCCCTGGCAGATGTACCCGCTGGGCGTGCTGTTCGGGCTCGGCTTCGACACCGCGACCGAGGTCGGCCTGCTGGCGCTGGCGGGCTCGGCGGCCGCCGCCGGCCCGCTCCCCTGGTACGCCGTGCTGTGTCTGCCGGTCATCTTCGCCGCCGGCATGTCGCTGTGGGACAGCGCCGACGGAACGTTCATGAACTTCGCCTACGGGTGGGCCTTCTCCAACCCGGTCCGGAAGATCTTCTACAACGTCGTGCTGACCGGGGTCTCGGTGGCGTTCGCCTTCGTCATCGGCGGCACCGAGCTGCTGCAGGTCGCCCAGGACCGGCTGAGCCTGCACGGGCGGTTCTGGAACTGGATCGCCGGCCTCGACCTCAACGTCGCCGGGTTCGTCGTCACCGGCATGCTGCTGGCGATCTGGGCGGGCGCCCTGCTCGTCTGGCGGTTCGGCCGGATCGAGCAGCGCTGGTCGGCGTCCCTACGCGACTCCGACGCCTGATTGCGCACGGACCCCGATTCAACACAGACGCCTGATTCCGCACGAGGGCCGGCGCGGCCGGCGGGCCGGTCCGGCGCCCCGCCGGCCGAGCACGCCGGGCCCCTCTTCACTGCCAGCAGGCCCTCTTCACCGCCAGCAGACCGCCGCGTCCGCCGGGGGCCGCCCTCGCCGGGCCGTGCCGGCCCCCGGCCCGCCAGGCCGGGCAGGCGTGGACTGCGCCAGGCCGGGCCGGCCGGGCTGCGCCGCGCCATGTCTGCGCCGCGCTTGAGCGGGCCGGACTGCGCCGGGCCGGGTGGGGGGTTCGGCCCGGCTGGCGCAACCCTATCGCCAA
>JBEHYF010000281.1:0-3690 GCA_048498315.1 Actinomycetota bacterium | reverse complement strand
TCCTGGCGGGACGCGCGCCGCGGCCAGTGCCCCCGGCTCCGGTGCGCTCGCCGCTCGACCATCCGGTCCGGATCGATCTCGACGTACCGGTAGACCTCGGTCTCATCCAGCATGACCAGGCCTTCGTCGACGACCTCGTCCAGCTGCGGCAAGAACGCCCGGATCGCCGGCTCGCTGTCCACGATGATCACGGCGACCGGAAGCTTGTCGCCGAACGTGAGCAGACCGTTGGTGTGAATACGGGTCGAGGCGCCGTAACCCTCGATGCCGCGCAACACGCTCGCACCCGCCAGCCCGGCGTCGCGTGCCCGATGGACGATCTCAGCGTAAACCGGACGGTGATGCCACTGGTCGGTCTCGTCGACGAAGACCGTGAGCCGCATCGCCGGACCGTGCAGCTTCATCGGATCACGCCCTGTGCCTGACCTGCAGTCAGGAACCATCAGCCCTGGTGGGCGGTTCGGGCGCATGCCCTGGCGGGATCCATCGCCAGCCACAAGTGAAGCAAGGGACCGAACGGGTGGTCAAGCACACCGGCGTGTGCGCCCGGCCAACGGTGACCAACCGCCTCGCGAAGATCACGTACACGACGACACCCTCGCCGGGTACAACGGAACGGAGGGCGCAAAGGACGGGGCCCGTCCGCCCACCGCGGAATCACCACTGACGGTCCCTGACGTCAGTCAGGGCGCGCCACCCGGCGAGCGCCCGGCGGCGTCCGGAGAGCACCACGCCCACCGAGCGGGGCCGCGGCGGTCGCCCTCGACCGGAAGGGATGTACCGGCATGCGGTACGTACTCGAGGATCGAGTCGCGTATCTCCCGCAACATCGCCCCGAACGGTTCCAGGTCGTCCGGCACGCGGTGATCGATACCCGTCCCGCCGTGTGAGCCACCGGCCCGGTATCCGGCGACGGCGGCCTCGTGCAGAACGAACTGGTGACACAACAACTGTGAGTCCAGCGACCCGCGCAATACCAGCAGCGGCCCCGTCAGCGACAGTGCGGCGAGTTCACCGCGGAGCCGGTAGTAGTCGACGAGGAGATGCGCGCACTCCCGAGCGGCGTGCCCTGCATCCGGGCCGTGACAGTCGGCAACGGCGCGCTCGGTCGCCGGCAGCAGGCGGACCGCCCGATGGGCGATGGCCAGCAGGTCGGTCGCCGCCGTTGCGGCGGACGACGGCACGGCACTTTGGCCCGGACCACGAACGTCATCATTCAATCGGCGCAACACCGCCATTCCCCTCCTTCGATCGTCGAGGAGAGGCCATCAGCGAAGTCGCGCTTGTGGCGAGCCTCATCGCCAATCGCCCGGTGCGTCATCACCGTGCGATGCACCCAGTCTACCGGGCGACGCCGTCGCGGACGAGCAGCGATACCACGGGCGATCAGCAGGCGCGGAAGCCGCCCCGCCCGGACGCCCTCCGCCGACCCGCCCGGCGCTCGCCCCACCCGCGGCCACCGCACCCATCGCGGCACCGGCCCCGGCGTCGGAAGACGTCCGGTGCGCCGGCGCGCTGAGTTCCGTGCTGAATCGACGCGGCCGGCCCCGGCGATGCGTGCCCATCAGGCCCATGGGCACACTTGGCTCAGGCGATGAGGCTCGCCGAAACCGCCGACGATCGCTGATGGCTACCGACACGGTGGTGGAGGCTGCAGTGGATTTCATCGTCGACGACGTTCAGGCCGCGGAGATTCTCGACTCTCGCGGATGGCCGACCCTCGCCGTGACGATCGCGTTGGAGGGCGGCGCTCAGGGCGCGGCCGCCGTACCGGCCGGATGCTCCGTCGACTCGCGAGAGGCGCTCGTGCTCCGGGACGCCGACCCGGACCGATACGCCGGCCGGGGCGTACTTCGAGCGGTCGCGGCCGTCACCGGAGAGATCGCGGAACTGCTCCGCAGCCGTAGTTGGTCCGCGCAGGAAGACGTCGACGGCGCGCTGATCGATCTGGACGGGACGCCGGACAAGGCGCGGCTCGGCGGCAATGCGATCAGCGGCGTCTCGATGGTGCTGTCCCGCGCGCTGGCCCGCCGGAACGGCATCCCGCTGTACGAGCAGCTGGCGTTGCCGGGCACAACGCCACGGCTGCCCGTGCCGCACTTCAACGTCATCGACGGCGGCGCGCATGTGCCGAACGGCGTGGCGTTCCAGGAATTCATGATCGCACCGCTCGGCGCCCCGTCGATGGCCGACGCGGTGCGCGCGGGCGCCGAGATCCACGTGGTGCTGCGCGGCCGCCTCGCCGGCGCCGGGCTGCCCTGCGGGCTGGGCGACGAAGGCGGGTTCGCGCCGGATACCGGCACGCCGGAGCGGCTGCTGGTCATGATCGAAGACGCCATCGTCGACGCCGGCTACGCCCCGGGCGCCAGCGGCGTGGCGATCGCGCTCGACCCGGCCGCCGGCCGGCTCCGCGGAGCCGACGGCGTCTACTGCGTGGCCGGAGATCGGCTGTCGTCAGCCGAACTGGTCGAGCGCTACGCGATGCTGGCCGAGCGGTGGCCTGTCTGGAGCATCGAGGACGGAATGGCCGAGGACGACGCCGGCGGATGGCGTCTGCTCACGCGGACGCTCGGTACGCACGTCCAACTGGTCGGCGACGAGATCTTCGTCCCCGATCCCGGTTCGATCGCCGCGGCCGCCGGCCGACGCCGTACGCAAGCTCCGGGCAGAGTTGATCGGCCGCGGCCTGGGCGGCATGTACCACAACGATCTGCACGGCCACTCCGTACTGTCCCTGCGGCATCTGACCATCTGGTGCCGAAATGGCAGCTTCACCTGGGCGAACGGCGACCAGGCGATACGGGTGCCGTACTTCGACCTCATCGACGCCGTCGAGCAGATCATCCGCATCAACGAGGATCACGCACACACCACACTCGGAACTCGCCCGTGATGGCCGCTGCACCCATGCTCGAGCGGCAGGTTCGCCACCTCGAACCGGGCTCGACGGCTCGCCGGGCCACCGGCACGCCCTTGACACCCGTCCCCATGCGGGCGATCCCGCGTGTACGAGCACTCGTAGAAGATCGTTCAGGGGTTGGTGCGCCTCACGCGCAGCCCCGTACAGACGGAATGCGTCGACGATGGGCGCCACGCCCACTGCGATGCACCCCGCCGGGCGAACCCTGGCGGGGTGTCTTGGTGCACGCAGGGCCGGTGTAGCCGCCTGTTGCGTTCAGCGGGCGGACTGCAGGACTTCTCTGACCGCCGGAACATTCCGGTAGCCTTCCAACCGGTCGAGGACCACCCGGGCCCGCTCTGCCGTCCGGTCGCTGCTGATGTCGGCGCCCAGCTTGAGCATTCGCCGGGCCGTGGTTGCGGCCTCCTCTGGCTCGTTCGCGTCCGCCAGCGCCACCGCCAGCCACGACAGGTACAGCGCCAACTCCCGCGCATGGGTCGCGTCGTATCGGTCAAGCACATCGATGAGCAGCGGCACGGCGCGCAGCGGGCGTCGTAGTTCGGTGTACGCGCGGGCCTGCATGATCTGCAGCTCGCCGCTGTCGAGCCAGTACAGGTATGCCGGGTCTTCCCCCCGCCCGTCGTACTCGGCGAGCGCGGTGCTTGCCTCTCCGAGCGCCCGCATGGCGCCCTGAGCGTCCTGAGCCTTCGCGTGTGCCCACGCCAGCCGGTCCCACGCCAGCGCCCGCGCCCGCGGCGGCGCGTCCGGGCCGGCCGCCGCGATCGCGGCCT
>JBEHYF010000280.1:0-3708 GCA_048498315.1 Actinomycetota bacterium | reverse complement strand
AGATCTGCAGCAAGTGCCGCGTCATCCGGCGCCACGGCCGGGTGATGGTCATCTGCGACGACCCGCGCCACAAGCAGCGCCAAGGCTGAGGAGCGAGCCTGACGAGCGAGCGGAGTGAGCGCCTGAGGAACGAGGGTGCTCGCGAAGCGAGTGAGGAGGGTGAGCGACTCGACCGGCACGGAGCGAGCCTGACGAGCGAGCGGAGTGAGCGCCTGAGGAACGAGGGTGCTCGCGAAGCGAGTGAGGAGGGTGAGTGACCGAAGAGCACGGGCACGGCCCGTGCGGCCGGACAGACCGACGTTCCGCGGCTCCCGTAGGGAGTGACCCCCGGTCGGAGGCCGGGGCCCTGCCCGGGCAGGGGTGGGGGTGTGGAGCGCAGACCTCCGTGAAACAGAAGGGAACTGCCCGAGATGGCACGCCTCGTCGGCGTCGACCTCCCGCGCGACAAGCGCCTCGAGGTCGCACTCACCTACATCTACGGCGTCGGTCGTACCCGCGCGCTGGAGACCCTGCGCGAGACCGGGATCAGCCCCGACCGCCGGGTCCACGAGCTCGGCGATGACGAGTTGGTCCGGCTCCGCGACTGGATCGAGGCCAACTACAAGGTCGAGGGCGACCTGCGCCGGGAGATCCAGGCGGACATCCGCCGCAAGATCGAGATCGGGTGCTACCAGGGCATCCGGCACCGCCGCGGGCTGCCGGTGCACGGCCAGCGCACCCGGACCAACGCGCGTACCCGCAAGGGAAAGAAGAAGACCGTCGCCGGAAAGAAGAAGGCCGGTAAGAAGTAAGTAGTAGTCCCCGGCCGCGCGGGCCCGCGCGAGACCATGGGCCCGCGGCCGACGGATCGACGACCTCCAGGAGACACGAGAGCACATGCCGCCAAGGAGCCGCGCGGGCGCCAAGAAGGTCCGCCGCAAGGAGAAGAAGAACGTCGCTCACGGGCACGCCCACATCAAGAGCACGTTCAACAACACGATCGTCACCATCACGGACCCGATGGGTGCCGTGATCTCATGGGCCAGCGCCGGCCACGTCGGCTTCAAGGGCTCCCGCAAGTCGACGCCGTTCGCCGCTCAGATGGCGGCCGAGGCCGCCGCCCGCCGTGCCATGGAGCACGGCATGCGCAAGGTCGACGTCTTCGTGAAGGGCCCGGGCTCGGGCCGCGAGACCGCGATCCGGTCGCTGCAGGCGACCGGCCTTGAGGTCGGTTCGATCCAGGACGTCACCCCGGTGCCGCACAACGGCTGCCGTCCGCCGAAGCGCCGCCGCGTCTGAGTTGGGGAAGAAGAGAGATGGCTCGATACACCGGCGCCGACTGCAAGCTGTGCCGCCGCGAGAAGATGAAGCTGTTCCTCAAGGGCAGCAAGTGCGAGGGCCCGAAGTGCCCGATCGAGATCCGGCCCTACCCGCCGGGTGAGCACGGCCGCGGCCGTCCCAAGGAGAGCGAGCACATGCTCCAGCTCCGGGAGAAGCAGAAGGCGCGTCGCATCTACGGGGTCCTTGAGGCCCAGTTCGTGAACTACTACAAAGAGGCGAACCGCCGCGCGGGCAAGACGGGTGACAACCTGCTCAGCCTGCTCGAGCGTCGCCTCGACAACGTGGTCTACCGCGCCGGGTTCGCCAAGAGTCGTGACATGGCTCGCCAGCTCGTGCGCCACGGCCACTTCCTGGTCAACGGCAAGAAGGTGAACATCCCCTCGTACCGCGTCAGCGAGCGCGACATCATCGAGGTTCGCCAGAAGTCGCTCGGGGACACCCCGTTCGTGGTGGCCCGGGCCGAGGCCGGCGAGCGTCAGGTGCCGGCGTGGCTCGAGGTCGTTCCCGACCGGATGCGCATCCTCGTGCACTCGCTCCCGGTCCGGCAGCACATCGACGCGCCGGTCCAGGAGCAGCTGATCGTCGAGTGGTACGCCAAGCGCTGACGTCCACTCGTCCGGGCGCACGTCACGTGGCGTGCGCCCGGGAGCGCAAGGTCGCGGCTGTCATATAGCGGGCGCCGCGGAAAGGAAGTCGGAACATGCTCATCGCACAGCGACCGACCCTCACCGAGGAGCAGGTCGACGAGTACCGCTCGCGGTTCACCATCGAGCCGCTGGAGCCGGGCTTCGGTTACACCATCGGCAACTCGCTGCGACGCACGCTGCTGTCGTCGATCCCGGGTGCGGCGGTCACCAGCATCCGCATCGAGGGCGTGCTGCACGAGTTCTCCACGATCCCGGGGGTCAAGGAGGATGTCACCGACATCATCTTGAACCTCAAGGAGCTGGTCGTCTCCTCCGAGCACGATGAGCCGGTCGTGATGTACCTGCGCAAGCAGGGCCCCGGTGAGGTCACCGCCGCCGACATCGCGCCGCCGGCCGGTGTCGAGGTGCACAACCCCGAGCTGCATATCGCCACGCTGAACAACAAGGCGAAGCTGGAGATGGAGCTCACGGTCGAGCGCGGCCGCGGCTACGTCTCCGCCGCGCAGAACAAGCAGCCGGGCCAGGAGATCGGCCGCATCCCGATCGACTCGATCTACTCCCCGGTCCTGAAGGTGACGTACAAGGTCGAGGCGACCCGTGTCGAGCAGCGCACCGACTTCGACCGGCTGATCGTCGACGTCGAGACCAAGCCCGCGATGCTGCCGCGCGACGCGGTGGCCAGCGCCGGCAAGACCCTGGTCGAGCTGTTCGGCCTGGCGCGCGAGCTGAACGTCGAGGCCGAGGGCATCGACATGGGCCCGTCCCCGACGGACGCCGCGCTCGCCGCCGACCTGGCGCTGCCGATCGAGGAGCTGAACCTCACGGTCCGGTCCTACAACTGCCTCAAGCGCGAGGGCATCCACACCGTGGGCGAGCTCGTGGCGCGGAGCGAGCAGGACCTCCTCGACATCCGCAACTTCGGCGCCAAGTCGATCGAAGAGGTCAAGCAGAAGCTCAGCGACATGGGCCTCACGCTGAAGGACTCCCCGCCCGGGTTCGACCCGACCGCGGCGGCCGACAGCTACGGCGATGAGGACCACAGCTACGCCGAGACCGAGCAGTACTGAGCACGCCATCCATCCATCGATGGGCGCGGGCGGTCCGCACGCGCCGCCCGCGGCCCCGGACACGCGGCGGGGCACCAGGCCCCGCCGGACCGACACCGGTACCTGATACGGCCGGTGCGGGTTGAACAAGGAGAGGGATCAATGCCCAAGCCCACCAAGGGACCTCGCCTCGGCGGCAGCCCGGCCCACCAGCGCCTGATGCTGGCGAACCTCGCCACCGCGCTGTTCGAGCACGGTCGCATCACGACCACCGAGGCCAAGGCCCGGAGGCTGCGCCCGCTGGCGGAGAAGCTGATCACGAAGGCCAAGCGCGGTGACCTCGCCGCGCGGCGCCAGGTCCTCACCGTCGTGCGGGACAAGGGCGTCGTCCATACGCTCTTCACCGAGATCGGCCCGCGGTTCGAGAACCGTCCGGGCGGCTACACCCGCATCACCAAGCTCGGCCCGCGCCGGGGCGACAACGCTCCGATGGCGCTGATCGAACTGGTGGAGGAGGCGGCGCCGACCGCGACGACGACCCGTACGACAGCCGCTGAGAAGACAAAGGCACCCGCCGAGGAGGCTGAGGCCGAGACGGCTGAGGCCGAGACGGCTGAGGCCGAGACGGCTGAGGCCGAGACGACCGCGGCGGAGCAGCCCGCGGCGGAGGCCGGTGCCGACGACGAGACCGAGGA
>JBEHYF010000279.1:0-3757 GCA_048498315.1 Actinomycetota bacterium | reverse complement strand
CGACCGCATCCTGCACCCGATGCGCCGGGCCGGCCGCAAGGGCGAGGGCCGGTTCGAGCGGATCACCTGGGACGAGGCGCTGGACGAGATCGCGCGGCGGCTGACCGAGATCACCGCGACGTACGGCGGGCAGGCGATCTGGCCGTTCCACGGCACCGGCTCGCTCGGCTACATCCAGGGCCTGGAGGGCTTCGCCGGACGCCGCTTCTTCAACGTGCTGGGCGCGTCGGCGCACGACCCGACGATCTGCTCCGCCGCCGGCCGGACCGGCACGAAGTACACGCTCGGCACCGCCGGGGGCATGGACCCGGAGGACCTCGCCCGCTCCCGGCTCATCCTGCTGTGGGGGTCCAACCCGCTGACCAGCGGCCACCACGTGTGGAAGTTCATCCAGGACGCCCGCCGCGACGGCGCGTACGTCGTGGCGATCGACCCGGTGCGCACCCGGTCCGCGGCGCAGGCCGACGAGCACCTGGCGCCGCTGCCCGGCACCGACGCCGCCCTCGCCCTCGGCCTGATGAACGTCATCGTCGGTCTCGGCGCACATGATCAGGACTTCATCGACCGGCACACGCTCGGCTGGGACGCCTTCCGGGAACGCATCGCGGAGTTCCCGCCCGGCCGGGTCGCCCGCATCACCGGGCTGCCGGAGGAGCGGATCGTCGCGCTCGGCGAGCGCGTCGCGCGCACCCGCCCGACCGCCATCCGCACCACGCAGGGCATGCAGCGGCACGCCGGCGGCGGCATGGCGCTGCGCACCCTCGCCTGCCTGCCCGGCGTGACCGGCGACTGGGCGCTGCCCGGCGGCGGGCTGTGCTGCTCGACCAGCGGGCACTTCACCCTGAACCTGCCCGGGCTGGTGCGCCTCGACCTGCTGCCGCACCCGGTCCGCATGCTGACCATGACCCGGCTGGGCGAGGGCCTGCTGGAGGTCGGCGACCCGCCGGTCAAGGCGCTGTTCGTGATCGGCGCCAACCCGGCCGGCAGCAACCCGCACCAGACGAAGGTGCGCCGCGGCCTGGCGCGCGAGGACCTGTTCACGGTGGTCCTGGAGCACTTCCCCACCGACACCACCGACTACGCCGACATCGTGCTGCCCGCCACGATGCAGACCGAGCACCTCGACGTCATCGCCGGCTACGGCAACCTGTACCTCGTGTGGAACGAGCCGGCCGTCGAGCCGCCCGGCGAGTGCCTGTCCACGACCGAGACGTTCCGCCGCCTCGCCCGGCGCATGGGCATGACCGAGCCGAGCCTGTACGACTCCGACGAGGACCTGGCGCGGCAGCTCCTGGACTCCGACCACCCCTCGCTCGCCGGGATCACCGTCGAGACGCTGCGCAAGCAGGGCTTCGCCCGGCTGAACGTGCCCAGGCCCTTCCTGCCGTTCGCCGACGGGTTCCCGACGACGTCGGGACGGCTGGAGTTCGTCTCGCAGCGGGCCGCCCGAGGCGGCCATGACCCGCTGCCCGGCTACACCCCGCCCACCGACCCCGGTGACGGGCTGGTCCTGATCTCGGCCGCGCCGCACCACTTCCTGAACACGACGTTCGGCAACAACCCCGAGCTGCGGCGGCGCGCCGGGGTACCGCGGGTCACCGTGCACCCTGACGACGCCGCTGCGCGCGGCATCGCCGACGGCGGCCGGGTGCGGGTGCGCAACGCGCGCGGATCGTTCGAGGCGGTCGCCGAGGTCTCCGACCGGGTACGCCCGGGCGTCGCGGCGACGGCGAAGGGGCATTGGGCGAAGTTCAACGGCGGCGCGAACGTCAACGCCACCGTCGACGAACGCGACGCCGACATGGGCGGCGGCGCGGTCTTCCACGACAACCGCGTCGAGATCAGTCCTATCTCGTCCACTGAACAATAGGGAATTTATGGACTTATGAGAATTGGCGCCTGATCAATTTGCACCTTCGGTAATGCGCCGCTAAATTTTCGCCATGCCGTCGCTCGAACACGAATCGATCGCCGTTCTGTTTCGGAATCGTCCGTCTCTGGCCGGGGAGATCCTCCGCCAGGTGCTGGGCGTCGCCGTCCCGGACTACGACAAGGCTCGGGTGGAGTCGAGCGATCTGACCGAATGGAATCCGGCCGAATTCCGTGCCGACGTCGTCACGGTCTACGAATCCGACTCACCCGTAATGGCGATGATCGTCGAGGTCCAGCGCGGCCGTGACCCCGACAAGAGGTGGAGCTGGCCGGCGTACGTCGCGGGCCTGTGCGCCCGGATGCGGTGCGCGACCTTACTGCTCGTGATCTGCCCCGACCGGACCGTGGGCGAGTGGTGCGCGCAGCCGATCGAGCTCGGGCATCCCGGGCTGACGCTGAAGCCGCTGGCCCTTCCGCCGCACCGGATTCCGGTCGTCACGGACGAGCGGGAGGCCGCCGCGTCGCCGGAACTGGCGGTGCTGTCGGCCATGGCGCACGGAACCGAGGCGGGTCGGCACCGCATCTTCCGCGCCCTCCTTTCGGCGGTCGGGGTCATGGATGACGACGACCAGGCGGATCTGTACATTGACATCGTGCTGATGACGCTGCCAGCCGCACCTGCGCGCGAATTGGAGGACATGATGGCAAGCGGAACATATCCGTACAAGAGCGACTTCGCGCGCCGGCATTTCGCACGGGGGCAGAGCCGAAGGTGAAGCGCGGGGCGAGGCCAAGGCGATCACCCGCGTGCTTTCGGCCCGCGGCCTCTGCGTCTCCGACGAGATACGTGACCGCGTCATCGGATGCGGCGACATCGAACAACTCGAACGCTGGCTGGACCGTGCGGTGGTCGCCGAATCGATCGACGACGTCTTCGGTGACGGCTGAGCGGCTCCGCGGGCCGGGCTCGACGGGAGTGGGAACATCCGGCGGTAGGCGGGGCCCGCGCTGCTCACCAGGGTCCGGTGCCGGGCCGCCTGCAGCGCTCGCATGCGCAAACAGCACAATTACCCCATGAGTGACCTCCCCGATGCCTTCTACCTGCCGGCCGGCGATGACGTCTACGAGCCGACACGTGCCACCGAAAGCCCCTGGGATCGCACGGCGCAGCACGGCGGCCCCCCGGCCGCGCTGCTGGCCCACGCGATCGACGCCACGATCGACCCCGGCATGCGGCTCGCCCGGATCTCCGTCGACTTTCTCGGCCCCATACCGCGCCGCCGCGCCCGGATCGAGGTCGCGCCGGTGCGGCCCGGGCGGCAGGTCCGTCTCACCGAGGCGCACATGATCGTCGACGGGCGGATCGCGGTGACCGCACGCGCCTGGCACATCGCGACCGGCCCGAAGCCGCCCGTACAGAGCGAGCGTGTGCCGCCGCCCGGGCTTCCGCCGGCAGCGGCCGCGCAACGCGGATTCTTCGGCCTGACCGACTGGGGCTACGGCGAGGCCGTCGAATGGCGCTTCACCCACGGCGGCCACGACACGATCGGCTCGGCCCAGGTGTGGACGCGCGTCCTCATCCCGCTGGTCGCGGGCGAAGAACTCACCGGCCTGGCCCGCACGCTGATCGTCGCCGATGCCGCCAACGGCCTGTCGGCGACCCTGCCCCTCCACGAGTGGCTGTCCATCCCGCCGACCATGACCACCACCCTGCTGCGCCACCCCGCCGGCGACTGGGTGTACATGGACTGCCGTACGCACCCGGCCGACGACGGCCTCGGCCTCACCCAGGCCACGCTCTCCGATCCCGACGGCCGCATCGGGGACGTCGCCCAGCCCCTCCTCATCCGGCGTCGCTGACCGTCATCGGTCCCATGTGCGGCCC
>JBEHYF010000278.1:0-3779 GCA_048498315.1 Actinomycetota bacterium | reverse complement strand
GCTGGCCGTCGTGGGCGCTGGAGGGGCCGCGGCCGGCAGCGCAGGCGATGGGGACGGGCCGGCCGCGCCCGTCCCCGGGCCGGCGTCTGGGGGAGATCCGCGGCTGTATCCCATAGAGGGCGAGGCCCGTGCCGCGCGCACACGAATCCGCCGATTGCCGGTTATGGTGGTTCCACCAGCGATCTGGTGGCGGGGGTAATCCCGCACGAGGTCAGCGCGATGGCACCATTGATACCTGCCCGCGCAGACCCGCGAGGCCCGGTGGCCCCGCCGGTGTCGCGACGGTGCTCGTGTGGAGGATGTGCGATGACGGCCCTGCCCTTCCGATCGGGTAGGGGCGCGCCGCCACTACGCGACCAGGTCGCCGAGGAGTTGCGTTCACGCATCGCCGACGGCCGTGTGGCGCCGGGGGAGCGGCTATATGAGAAGGCGATCGCCGAGGAACTGGGCGTTTCACGTATCCCCGTGCGCGAAGCGATCCGGATGCTGCAGAGCGAGGGCCTCGTCTCGGTGCAGCCACGCCGGGGCGTGCTGGTCCGGCGGCTGAACCGGCAGGCGGTACAGGACCTGTTCGACATCCGCGAAGCGCTCGAGGTACTGGCGGCGCGGCTGGCTGCGGAGCGGGCGGACCAGGCAGCCCTACGTCAACTGGGCGAACTGGCCGAGGTGGGTCGCCGTGCCCTCGACGACGGTGACGATCAGGCGATCGCAGCGAGCAACACGGCGTTCCACGACTCGATCTACCGGCTGGCCGGCAATGCGTTGATCCCCGAGGTGCTCGATCCGCTCATGGGACGGCTGCATTGGCTGTTCCGGCAGAACATCGAGCCGGAGCGCGTGTTCCTCGAACATCAGGAGCTGTATCGGGCGGTGGCGGCGCACGATCCGGACCGCG
Source organism: Actinomycetota bacterium (assembly GCA_048498315.1). GTDB lineage: Bacteria > Actinomycetota > Actinomycetes > Streptosporangiales > Streptosporangiaceae > Actinoallomurus. The sequence goes on along the minus strand of JBEHYF010000278.1, from coordinate 2,884 downwards.
CGGCCGACGTGGCGCTGCGGCACATCCGCTCGTCGCGGCGGATGGTGCTGGAGATGCTCAAGGCCTGATCGGAGCCTGGCCGTCCGGCGGCCGGGTGTACCGCGCCACCACAGGAGCAGCAAATCGGCGCCCGTGCCGCAGGTGCCGGTCCGGGTGATCCGGCCCGTTGGTCCGTCCACCGGCAGGGATCGCCGCGTGGGCCAAGGAGAGTTCACCGAATCATCAGATGGGTCTTGACGTGACGTACGTCATGAGCACAGACTTCTCGCAACGCAAAAGTATACTTTCGCAATGCGGAACATCGATGATCATGGCGGTGCCCGCCATCCCTTCGGCCCGCAGTCACCACGAACTCCAGCCCCCGCGTTTCCATCGGAGCGGCGCCATGGCCCTCACGGAAGACCCCACCGGTAAGAAGCACTCCCAGCTCGACATCGACCACGCCGCGCTTGCGGCGAGCGACCCATCCGGTCGGCTGTACAACGAAGACCTGGCCCCAGCCAGGCCGAGCAACCGTCAGTGGAACGCCTACAGCCTGTTCGCGCTGTGGATGAACGACGCGCACAATGTCGGCAACTACACTTTCGCCGCCGGTCTGTTCCTGCTCGGACTGTCCCCGATCGAGGTGACCCTCGGCATTCTCGGCGGCTGCTTGATCATCTTTGCGGGCTGTTGCATGTCCGGATTCATGGGCCAGCAGACCGGTACACCATATCCCGTGGTCAGCCGGCTGACCTGGGGTGTCTGGGGAGCGAACTTCCCCGCCCTGGTCCGCGCGGTCGTGGCGATCGCCTGGTACGGCATCCAGACCTATATCGCCTCGATCGCCCTGCAGGTCGTCCTGCTACGGCTCGCTCCGGCGCTCGCGAAGCTGCAACACCCGACGGTGCTCGGACTGAGCATGCTCGGCTGGCTCGCGTTCCTGCTGCTGTGGGCCGTGCAACTGGCGATCGTCGTTCGCGGCATGGACGCGGTGCGCCACTTCCAGGGCCTGGCCGGGCCCGCGATCTGGCTGGTCATGCTCGGCCTTGCCGGATACATGCTGTGGAAGGCGGACTTCCACATCTCCTGGACCAGTGGCGGCAAGCCGTTGAGCACGGGCGGTCAGATCTACCAGACGTTCGCCGCCGTAGGCCTGACCGTCGGCGTCCTTGCCACGTTGATGCTTAATTTCTCCGACTTCGCGCGCTACGCGCCGGACCGCCGCTCGGTGGTGAAGGGGAACTTCTGGGGCCTTCCAGTGAACTGGGCGGCGTTCGCGCTGACCTCCGTGATCGTGTCAGCGGCCTCGGTGAAGGTGTACGGGCACGCGCTGCTGGAGCCGGCCAAACTACTCGAACGGATCGACAACGACATCGTGTTCGTGATCGGCGCCGGCGTGTTCGTGCTTGCGACGGTCGGCGTGAACATCGTGGCGAACTTCGTCTCTCCCGCCTTCGATCTGGCCAACGTGTGGCCCAAAAACGTCACGTTCAAGCGCGGCGGCGTCATCACCGCGTTCCTGGCGCTGGCCACGGTGCCGTGGAAGCTGTACTCCTCCCCACAGATCATCACGTATTTCCTGGGTACCCTCGGCGCCCTGCTCGGCCCGTTCTTCGGCGTCATGGCGATCGACTTCTTCATCATCCGCCGACAGCGGGTCAACCTGGCTCATCTGTACCTGCCGACACCAGAGTCGAGTTACTACTTCACGCGCGGTCTGAACCGGCGGGCGCTGGCGGCCTTCGTCCCGGCGGCGGTCGTGGCACTGACATTCGCGCTGGTGCCGGCCTTCTCGAAGCTGGCGCCGTTCGGCTGGTTCACCGGCGCAGCGCTCGCGGCGGCGTGCTACTACCCCCTGGCGCGCGGCCGGGTGGCCGTGCCGGAAGGAAGTTGAGGCCGTGCGGATCCTCGTTGTCAACGTCAACACCGCCGCCTCGATGACCGAGGCGATCCGCGCCCGGGCCGCCCGTGCGGCCGCGCCCGGTACGGACATCGTCGCCCTCACGCCGTTCTTCGGACCCGAGTCGGTCGAGGGCAACCTGGAGAGCTACCTCGCCGCGGTCGCGGTGATGGACCGGGTGCTGGCCTACACCGAGCCGTACGACGCCGTCGTGCAGGCCGGCTTCGGCGAGCACGGACGCGAAGGGCTGCAGGAGCTGCTCGACGTGCCCGTCGTGGACATCACCGAGGCCGCCGCCCACACCGCGTGCCTCATCGGCCGCTCCTACTCCGTCGTTACCAGCCTTGAGCGCACAGTGCCGCAGATCGAGGACCGGCTCAAGCTGGCCGGGCTCAGCGAACGCTGCGCCTCGGTCCGGGCCAGCGGGTTGGGCGTGCTCGAACTGGAGGCCGACCCCGGCGGCGCTGTCGATGCGATCGTCCGTGTCGCGCGGCAGGCCATCGAACAGGACCGTGCCGAGGTGATCTGCCTCGGCTGCGGCGGCATGACAGGCCTTGAGGAAAAGGTCGCCGCGGCTACCGGCGTGCCCGTCGTTGACGGAGTGGCCAGCGCCGTGAAGCTGGCCGAGGCATTGCTCGGCCTCGGCCTGTCCACAAGCAAGATCCGCACTTACGCCCGCCCCCGGGCCAAGACCATCACCGCCTGGCCGCTGCACCAGCGCATCCGCCAGGAGAACGTCACATGAGCACCATCGACGTCAAAAACCCACCCGACCCCCGGCTCTACAACGACGATCTCGCGCCGGCCGAAGCGCACCTGGGGCGTCTACAGCCTGTTCGCCATGTGGATGTCCGACGTCCACAGTGTCGGCGGGTACGTCTTCGCGGCCGGGCTGTTCGGGCTCGGGCTGGTCGGCTGGCAGGTTCTGCTCGCCCTGGTCATCGGCATCACGCTGGTCAACCTGGGGATGAACTGGATCGGCTATGCCGGGCAGCGGACCGG
>JBEHYF010000277.1:0-3930 GCA_048498315.1 Actinomycetota bacterium | reverse complement strand
CGCCTCCGTTGTTCATTCCACCGTTGTTGTTGCCGCCGTTGTTGTTGCCGCCGTTCGCGGCGTTCGCGAACTGCACGCCCACGACGACGTCGCCTTGCATCAGGAGCTTGGCGACCGGGTTGTGCAGGCCGAAGTTCTGGCAGTTCAGGTTGCCGAACGACTGCTGCAGGCGCATGCCGAGGAAGGTGAACAGGTTGTTCGCCGCGTCGGCCATCGGGCTGGCCATCTTGGCCAGCGTCGCCTTATCCTTCTGCAGCCGCGCGGACTGGATCATGTCCATGTCCTTGCAGTACGCCGCCGGGCTCTGGCCCGCGGGCAGCGGCGGCATGTCGGCACCGACCCGGTACAGGTCGGTCTTGAGGATGCTGGTCCGGCCGTCGACCTGGACCATCGGGTCGTTCGTCGGCACGAGCGCCGCGGGCGGGGCCTGGCCGGCGGCAGCCTGCAGCTCGTCCAGCGCGAGCGAGAAGACCATCGCGCCGTTGTCGGCCAGGTCCGGGGCCATCCAGGCCTTGCAGTCGAGGGCCGGGGCGACGAAGACGTCGAGCAGTGCGTTGTCGCTCGGGTTGGCGAGCGTGGTCGCGCCCGCCAGCTTCGCCTTGTTCGCGGCCGTGTTCTGCGCGATCTGGCCGTTGCCGGTGGCCAAGTAGGTGGTCTGGACGTTGTCGCTCTGATCCTGGTCGATCAGGAAGAAGTCACGCGTCGACGGGCACGGCATGCCGTCGTTCGCGGTCCCCAGCGGCGGCACGGTCAGCTTGCCCTTCCGGATGGCCTTATTGGCCGCCTGGAAGAACGCCGGCGCGTTGCAGTAGGCGAACTGCCCGAACACCGATCCGCGCACGCCGTTCACGCATCGGCCTTGCCGGAGGCTGCCGTTCATGTCGCGCAGCGTGAGGTTGTCGCCGTTGAAGCCGAACCAGATGCCGACGACGGCGTTGGCCGGAAGATTCGGCGGAGTCGGAGCGACCGCCGGCTCGGTGCCCCGGTCGATGACCAGCGGGCTGTAGACCGACACCTTCCCGGTGGCCGGGTCGATGATGGTGGCCTGCACGAAGGCCGACTGGTTGACGTTCGCCTCGTTGCACGGCCCCATCGCCGGGTCGGTCGCCATGAGCTGGTACGGCGTGGCCAGACCCTGGGCGGTCAGGGGATGCGGCGGAACGATCACGGTGCAGTCGGCGTTCGGGTCCGCGGCTGCGGGCGGTTGGCCGCCCTGGCCCGTCGGGGACGGGCAGGCGCTTGGGCTGCTGCTGGTGCTCGGGCTCGCGGGGGCCGGTGCGGTGCCGCCGCCCGAGCCGCTCGGCGCCGGACTGCTCGGTGCCGGACTGCTCGGGGCCGGAGCGTTCGCGGACGGCGTCGCGGTGCCCGGACTGCCGGTGCCCGCCGACGGGGTAGGGGCGCCTGCGGACGATCCGGCCGCTGGCGTCGCCGAGCCGCTGGAGGGTGCGGCGAGCGGCCGTGCGGGCTCGTCATAGGCGGCCAGGGCCGTGCCGGCCCGGTCCGCCGCGCCGGGCACCCGCATGCCGGTCACGGGCGGTGACGCCTTGCCCGTCGGCCTGGCGGCGGGAGTGGCGCCCGGATGGACCGCCTCACCTCCCTTGTAGCGCTTCCGGCCGGGGCCGGGGCGGGGCGTTCCCGCGGTCGGCGTGACGCTCGGCGTCGAGCAGCCGGCCGAACCGCCGAACGCGGTGAGACCCATCTTCGTGTTGACGGCGACGATCACGCCGGCGATGAGGACCAGGCCGACCGCGAGCGGTACGAAGAAGCGATACCGCCGCTGATGGTTCGGGTCCGTCCAGTTGGATCTTTCGCTGAATGACATCGATGTCCTTTTCGTGAGAGACCGCAGCTGAATCACGCCGGGTGATGGTCTCCGGCCGCTCTCCGGTGACCTGTGCCGGTCACCGGAGAGGGCGGGTCACCACTTCGACGACTTGCGGCCTTGGAGCCCGCTGACCACCGCCGACTGCGAACCCGAGGGGGTGGGCGTCGGCGAGGCCGATGGCGTCATGGTGGGGGTCGGCGTCATCGACGGCGACGCGGTCGGCTGCGGCGTCCACCTGCGCAGGTACCGGGCGGGGACGATGCCGATCCGGCCGTTGTCGGCGATGACGATGACCGTGTTGGGGCGTACGACGGTGGTCACGGCGGTACGGCGGCCGAGCACCACGATCACCGTGGTGGTGTACCGGTACGGCCACCACACGCCGCGGACGTGCCGGTCGTTCCACTTGAGCCAGCCGACGGTGCGCCAGTGGTGCCCGATCAGCCGGATGACCGCGATCCGCTTGTGGGCGTGCACGACCGTGAAGTAGCCGCTCATCCACATCTTCGGTGTCGGCCGGTAGGACGAGGGCCGGGACCGGTCGTCGGCGTTGCGGTCGGACGGTGAGCCGTAACGGTGGCTGGAGCTGGCGTCATTGGCGGTCGACGCGGACGACGTGGACTCGACGGCGGCGTAGGCGGTGCCGCTCGCGGCGACGACGCCGGCCACCGTCAGACCGGCGATCTTTTTGGAGATCTTCACGCTGTCACTTCCTGTCCATCGCGCGGCCCCGGTGGAGCCGCCTGGCGGGACTGCCGGGTGATGCCGGAAGGGCGTCCGCCGGTAGTGCCGCTGAGAAAACTAGGGATGCACCGGCACCGAAAAGTGACGTCCAGCCTCCGTGTTCTAATCACGTAAGATTTCGACCGCTTTGTGGTAACGAGGCAATTTCGGTGGGCAACGGGAACCACCGGTGAAGCCTGCGCTCCGCCGGAGGTGACCTGGACCGTCTCGTCAGTTCCATGCGCCTGACAGCGGCAGCCTGACCTCGAAACGACAGCCGCGGCCGGTGTTGCGCACCTGGACCGTGCCGGCGTGCGCCTCGACGATGCCGCGCACGATCGCCAGCCCGAGGCCCGCGCCGGTGTCGGGTTCGGGGGTACGGGCCTGGGTGCCGCGCCAGGCGACGTCGAACACACGGTCCAGGTCCTCCGCAGGGATGCCGCCGCAGCCGTCGGAGACCGCGACGACGGCGTGGCCGTTGCCCCGGCCCGCCTCGACGACGACCGACCCGGCCGAGGGGGTGTGCCGGATGGCGTTCACGACGAGGTTCGTCAGCGCCCGCGAGAACTCGCGGACGTCCGCCCGCACGACGACGGGCCGTCTGCTGACATCGGTGCCCAGCCGGACGCCGCGCTGCCGGGCCAGCGGCCCGGTGCCCGCCACGGCCTCGTCGACGAGGTCCGCGAGCGTCACCCACTCCGGTGACAGCACCAGCGCGCCCGCGTGGATGCGCGACAGCATGAACAGGTCGTCGACCATGCCGGACAGCCGGTCCACCGCGAGCCGCATCTGGGTGAGATACCGGGCCGGTTCGGGCGCGACGCCGTCCTCCAGCGCCTCCACCATCGCCCGCAGCCCGGCGAGCGGGGTGCGCAGGTCGTGGGAGACCCAGGCGACCAGCTCCCGGCGGGACCGTTCGAGGTTGCGCTCGCGCTCCCGTGACTGGGCCAGCTTCTTGCTGGTCAGCGCCAGCTCCCGGCTCAGCTCGCCCATCTCGGCCGTCGCCAGGCCGCCACCGCCGCGCACGCCGCCCATCGCGCCGTTGCCGAGCGCGCGTACGGCACGGCGCAGGGTGCGGCTGTCGGCCACCATCGCCCGGGATATCAGCAGGGCCATCAGGGAGGTGACGATGCCGGAGGCGACGCAGACGACCAGGACGACGCCGAAGTCCTCCGGCATGATGAACATGGCCTGCGCCGCCGCGACAGTACCCACCGTCATGGCGAGGACACTGGTGACGGCGAGGACGAACAGCGCGAGGCGGAGCGAGCGGCCGCGCAGCGCCCGCATCACGGCGATGCCGATCACGCCCACGCCGGCGGCGGACCCGCCGCCGATGAGGACGATCCAGGCATCGTCGTTCACGATCCGGCCTCCCGGCC
>JBEHYF010000276.1:0-3961 GCA_048498315.1 Actinomycetota bacterium | reverse complement strand
ACGCAGACATCCGGCAACGCAGACAAGGAGCCGCCATGGCCGCCACCAGGACGGCGGGCACGCCCCCCGCGGGCGACACCGTCCCCTCGGGCACCATCCGCTACTGGGCCGCGGCCAAGGCGGCGGCCGGTACGGCCGAGGAGGCCTACGCGGCGCGGACGCTGGCCGGCGCGCTGGCCGCCGCCCGCGAACGGCACGCCGACCGGCCGGAGTTCGCCCGGGTCCTGGCCAACTGCTCCTTCCTGGTGGACGGCACCCCGGTCGGTACCCGCGACCACGCCGCGGTGGAGCTGACCGACGGCGGCACGGTCGAGGCCCTTCCCCCCTTCGCGGGCGGGTGAGCGGCGCGATGACGACCCCCGAGTGGCACGACGGCGGCCACGGCCGGACGTACCGGCCGGACGACCCTCCGGCGTGGCCGGAGTACACCCCGCACACCGCCGGGCAGACGGCCGGGTACCCGGCCCACGCCCCCGAGTACGCCCCCGAGCATGCCGCCGCCTACGCCCAGCCGCTGCCTGCCGAGCAGTACCTCACCCCCGGCGCCGCGTACCCGCAGCAGACCCGCCCCGCGCAGGAGGCCCACGTGTCCGCCCCCGCCCCGGCCCCGGCGGCCGAGCCCGCCCCCGCGGCCACCCGGCGCACCGGTTCGCCGATCATCGCCCCCGGCATCCAGCCGGCCGCCCTGACCGCCGTGCTGGCCGCGCTCACCGCGGCGGCCGCCGCGCTCGGGCGCCCCGCGCTGGCCGTCCCCGCGGTGCTGCTCCAGGCCCTCACCGCGGCGGGCTGGTTCCGCCTCAACGGCATGTGGCCGGCCCGGCAGGGCATCGCGCTCGCCTTCCTGTCCGGCCTGGCGGTGGACGCGGGGCTGTTCGCGACGGACGGGCGGCACGCGCCGCTGGTGGCGGCCGGCGCCCTCGGGGTGTGGCTGCCGCTCGTCCTCGTCCAGCAGCTGCGCCACCACGGCAGCCCCGACGAGCGGCTGGCGAGCCTGACGGCCACCGCCGCCGCCACCGCGCTGACCGTGCTCGCCGGCGGCTATCTGGCGCTCGCCGGGACGGCCGCGGGCCACGAGCCCGTGGTGGCCGGCGCGCTCGGGGTCGCCGCGGCCACCCTGCTGCGGGCGCTGCCGCTGCCGCCCGTCCTGTCGGTGCCCGTCGCGCTGCTCGCCGGGGCGGGAGGCGGTGCCGCCGCCACCGCGCTGACCGGGCTGCCGACGCTCCCGGCGGTGCTGCTCGGCCTGGCGGCCGGGGTGTGCGCGCTGGTGGGCCTGCGGGTGGCCAGCTACGACTGGCCGTCGCGCTTCGTCCACTTCACCGCCGGTGTCGCGCTGCCGCTGACGGTGGCCGCGCCCGTGGTCTACCTCCTCGGCCAGGTGCTCGCCTGACCCCCGCCCGACGTCCGTTGTGATCGCCGCCACGAGGCCGCCATGAGCCGTCGTGGCGGCGATCACTGCGTGGGGGCCGGACCGCCGGGATAGGCTCGCCGGGCCGGCGAACGATTGGGGAGATCAGATGCGCGGCCGAGGGATACGAATACTGCTGGTCCTGGTCATCGTGCTCGGCGGGCTGTTCGTCGCCGCCGACCGGCTGGCCGTGGCGTACGCGGAGTCGCAGGCCGCCGACCGGTTGCAGCGCTCGCAGGGCCTGACCACCAGGCCCAGCGTGTCGATCAAGGGCTTCCCGTTCCTGACCCAGGTCGCCGCCCACGACCTCACCGAGGTGACCGCCACCGCCGACAACGTGCGGACCACCGGCGCCACCGACCGGCTGAGCATCAGCCGCCTGACCGCGGACCTGCACGACGTCCGCGTCAACAGCGACTTCTCCAGCGCCGTGGCGGACTCGGCCACCGGCACCGCGCTCGTCTCGTACGCCGAGGTGACCCGGCAGGCCCCGAAGGGCGTCACCGTCGGCTACGGCGGCACCGGCTCGGACGGCAAGGGGCAGGTGCGCTTCACCGGCAGCTACCGGTTGCCGGTCCTCGGCACCCAGAAGGCCACCATCACCGGCCATGTGACCGTCGAGAGCGGTGACGTGATCCGCCTCAAGGCCGACGGGAAGCCGGTCATCATGGGCGTCCGGCTGCCGATCGACGTGGAGCGGCTGGTGCGGGAGAACACCGACTTCGGCGGGCCGCTGTCCGGCCTGCCCACCGGCATCACGGTGAGCGGCGTGGACGCCACGCCCGACGGCATCCAGATCACGCTGACCGGCCGGAACGTGCACCTGGCGGGCTGAGGGCCCCTGACGGGGTGGGCGCCCGGTCCGCCGCGCCCGGGTGGCGGCCCGCGGCCGTCCGCTCCGCGAGACACCGGCGTCCGTCCCTCAGCCGGGCGGCGCCGGCCCCGTCCGGACCGGGCCCCGGGCGGCCTCCACCGGCCTCCCGCCCGGCATCCCATACCACCATACGGACAATTCTGTCCCAAAATACGAAACGCCGGTGACACCCGGCGGTCCCCTTCCCTACGATCGAGGCCATGAAGCGACAGGCGGATCTCACGAAGCGGCGGGCAGTCGACCTGTGCCGCGTCGCCGCCATGCTCTGTCGCGTCTCCTGAGCGCGGTGCCCCCACGGCCGTAGCACCGGCCCCGGGCGTCGTCCGCCGGGCCCTTTCGCCCGCCCGCCTGCCGCCCGCGCCTGCCGCACGTGCCGCGCCTTCCGATCCCCCCGCCACGCGCTGTAGCGCGCCCGTGCCGCAGCGCACCCAGCGGATATCCGTTTTCCACGCACCTGCCGCAACTGCCCCGGAGGAGAACAGCATGAGCCGCAGCGACGTCCTCGTCGACGCCGACTGGGTCCAGGCCCACCTCGACGACCCCAAGGTCGTTCTGGTCGAGGTGGACGAGGACACCTCGGCCTACGACAAGAACCACATCAGGAACGCGATCCGCATCGACTGGAAGCAGGACCTCCAGGACCCGGTGCGCCGCGACTTCGTCGACAAGGCGGGCTTCGAGAAGCTGCTGTCCGAGAAGGGCATCGCCAACGACGACACCGTCGTGCTGTACGGCGGCAACAACAACTGGTTCGCGTCCTACGCCTACTGGTACTTCAAGCTCTACGGCCACCAGGACGTCCGCCTCCTCGACGGCGGCCGCAAGAAGTGGGAGCTGGACTCCCGCGACCTGGTCGCCGAGGTGCCCAGCCGCCCGCAGACCCAGTACACCGCGCAGGAGCCGGACACCGCGATCCGCGCCTTCCGCGACGACGTCGTCAAGGCGATCGGCTCGCTCAACCTGGTCGACGTGCGCTCGCCCGACGAGTTCTCCGGCAAGCTGCTCGCCCCGGCCCACCTGCCGCAGGAGCAGTCGCAGCGCCCCGGCCACGTGCCGAGCGCCCGCAACATCCCGTGGTCCAAGGCCGCGAACGACGACGGCACCTTCAAGTCCGACGAGGAGCTGAAGGCGCTGTACGAGGGCGCCGGCGTCGACCTGGCCAAGGACACCATCGCCTACTGCCGGATCGGTGAGCGCTCCGCGCACACCTGGTTCGTGCTGCACGAGCTGCTCGGCCAGGAGAACGTCAAGAACTACGACGGCTCGTGGACGGAGTACGGCTCGCTGGTCGGCGTGCCGATCGAGCTCGGCTCCAACTGACCGGCCGACCCCGCGGAACCGAACCGCGACCGACCAACGATAGGAAGTTCAATCATGTGTGGAGCGAAGGCCGGCGGTCCGGAGCTGGCAGGAGTTGACGTGGCCAACGAGACGATCATCCAGGGCTCGGTGACCCGCGACGGCGAGCCCGTCGCCGGATACGTGCGGCTGCTGGACGGCACCGGTGAGTTCACCGCCGAGGTGCCGACCTCGGCCACCGGGCAGTTCCGCTTCTTCGCGGCGCCCGGCACCTGGACGCTGCGGGCCCTGGTGCCCGGCGGCACCGTGGACCGCACCGTCGCCGCCCAGCAGGGCGCCGTGGCCGAGGTCGCGATCGCGGTCTGACGCGCCGGTCCGCGGCA
>JBEHYF010000275.1:0-4018 GCA_048498315.1 Actinomycetota bacterium | reverse complement strand
GGCGACTGGGCCCGCCCCTGGAACGTACGGGGTGACCGTGCGGTCTCCGGCGCTCCGCCGTCCGCGCTCTGGGCCACCGATCCGGCGGGTTTCGGCCAAGTCGGTTGTGTGTACACCGCGCAGGGCTTCGAGTACGACTGGTCCGGTGTCATCATCGGCCCCGACCTGGTCTGGCGCGGTGACCGGTGGATCACGGACCGTACGGCCTCCAAGGACCCGGTCTTCAGGAAGTCGACGCCCGACGCCGCGGTGGACCGCCTGATCCGCAACACCTACAAGGTGCTGCTGACGCGTGGCATGGTCGGGACGGTGCTGTACTCGACGGACCCGGAGACGCGGGGGAAACTGCGGGAACTCGTAGGGGCCGAGCGCGCCGTCGCCGCGGTCTGACAGGGTGCGGGCACGCGGCGCGGTCCCGCAACGCCGCCGGCAGGTCGCGGGCGCTGATCACGTCACGCCCGGAACGGCTGAATCACGCCGGTAAGGGGGCATAACAGCCCCTGCCTGAAACGGTGGTTGGCCATGGCACCCGTTGAAGATCGGTACGCTGAGGGGCGCTCGCGGCACTTCCCGTTCGCCCCAGTGGCCCGTACCCGGGACCCGCGATCCATCAATCTGGCTGATCGACGTCGAGGACGGTTACGCGGGTGCTGGTTGCGGATCGGTACCGGTTGGAGGCGGCGATCGGCCGTGGCGGAATGGGCGAGGTCTGGCGTGCCACGGACGAGGTGCTGGGCCGCCCGGTGGCGGTGAAGCTGCTGCTCGGGGGCGATGCCGACGAGCAGGCGGTCGCCCGCTTCCGGCTGGAGGCCCAGACCGCCGCCCGCCTCAACCACCCCCATGTGGTCACGGTGTTCGACTTCGGCGCCTGGAACGGCCGCCTGTACCTGGTGATGGAGCTGGTCGACGGGGTCAGCCTGGCCCAGGAGCTCGCGGCGCACGGGACGTTCGGCTACGAGCGGGTGGCCGGGATCGCCGCGCAGGCGGCGGCCGGGCTCGCCGCGGCGCACCGGCAGAACGTGGTGCACCGGGACATCAAGCCCGGCAACCTGATGCAGAACGCCGACGGCACCGTGAAGATCGCCGACTTCGGCATCGCCCGGTTCGTGGACGACCCCTCGGCGGCGCTCACCAGCACCGGGCAGATCGTCGGCACCAGCCTGTACCTGGCGCCGGAGCGCGCGCTCGGGCGGGCCGCCGGGCCCGGGTCCGACATCTACGCCCTCGGCTGCGTGCTGTACCAACTCCTCGTTGGGGAGCCGCCGTTCACGGCCGACAGCCTCACCGCCGTCCTGCACATGCACGTCGACGCCGCGCCCGCGCCGCCCACGCTGCGGCGGCCGGAGCTGCCGGAGGCCTTCGGCGGGTATCTGCTGCGGATGCTGGCCAAGCAGCCGGAGGAGCGGCCCGGCGCGCAGGAGGTCGCCGACTGGTTCGCCGGCCCGCACTGGCGTGGCGGCCCGCGGCGGTCCGCGCCGGCTCCGGGCGGGGCGACGGTCTACGCCATGCCGAGGGCCGCGGCCCGGGCGGCCGCCTCCGGCTCCGGCTCCCGGCGCCGCGCCGCACCTACCCGCCAGCACTCCCGGGGCCAAGCGCCGCCGCCGGCCCAGCCGTCCTCCCCGCCCTCGCATGTCCAGCCCCGAGCACGGGCCCGGGCGCAGGCGCACCCGGGGCTGTGGCCGGTGGTACGGGCGCACCTGCGCCGGCACAAGACGCTGACCACGGTCGTCGCCGGTACCACGGCCTTCGTGGTGACCGCGCTGCTCGGCATGGCCGTCTTCTCGCCCTCCGCCGACGCGGGCGGTACGCAGCAGCCGGACTCCGCGCCGTCCCAGGCCGCCACCCAGGCGCCGGGCGCGCCCGGCCGCGGCCTGCAGTCCCCGGCCACGCCGGCCGGCCTGACCCATGGGCGGGGCCACAAGCACGGCGGATAGCGGAACGACGCGAGACGAAGCGGACGTCCACCACACCCGGACTGCGGGGTGCGGCGGACGTCCGTCGTGTCGGGGGCGGTCAGCGGCGGGCGGCCGCCGCGGTGCCCGCGTGCCCGGCAGCGGCCGGGACCTTGCTCGGCGGCATCGGTGGAGCGGTGAGCATCACCCGTCCGTACGCCCCCATGGCGACCAGCATCACGGTGGCGATCACCAGCCACCGGACGCGCAGACGCGCGGGCAGGCTCAGCAGCCACGACAGCAGGCCCGTGTAGGGCGGGCCACCGCCTCCGGAGCGTCGCCTGCGGTTGGCACGGCGGTTCAACGGCGTCTCCTTCTGCTTGCCGTCCGCGTCCGCGGACGGGACTGACCGACGAGATCCCGGTAGGCCAGCAACTCCAGCGGCATGTCGAACGCCACGGCCGCCACGGTCTGCGGCCCGTGCGGCGTCTGGCGGGTGTAGCGGGCCACGAAGCGCTCCGAGCGCAGCGACCCCTCGACGACCTCCACCTCCTCACCCAGCGCGGGAATGCCCACCGCCTGGATGCGTGTGCCGTGCTGCTCGGACCAGAAACGCGGCACCGGGGTGAACCGCGCCGCCCGCTCCGGGCCGCGCAGCAGCGCGTCCGCCGCGTGCTGGCCCATCTCCACGGCGTGGATGAGGTGCTCGATACGGCGCGGGGTGGTGTCGAACCGCGGGTTGGGCCAGCGGGCCACGTCGCCCGCCGCGACGATGCCGGGAACGGGGCGCCCGGCCGTGTCGACGGTGTGGCAGGTGGGGTCGCACAGCACGCCGTCGGAGACGTCCAGGCCGCTGCCGCGCAGCCAGTCGGTGCGCGGCATGCTGCCGAGGCCCAGGACGACGAAGTCGCAGTCGATGATCTCGCCGTCGTCCAGCCGCAGCCGCAGGCCCTCGCCGGTGTCCTCCCAGGAACTGATCCGGGTGCTGAGCCGCACGTCGACCCCGGCGCGCCGCTGGATGTCGCCGACCACCTTGCCGATCTTCGGGCCGAGCACCCGGCGCAGCAGCGGCGCGCTGTGCACCACCAGGGTGACGTCCATGCCGTGGTCGCGGGCGGTGCAGGCCAGTTCGCAGCCGACGAAACCACCGCCGAGGATGACGACATGGTGGGCGCGGGCCGCGTGCATGGCGCGCTGCACGGCCGCGGCGTCCTCCAGGGTGCGGATGGTGCGCACCCGGTCGCTGAGGACCGGGGCCTCCGGCAGGCGCTTGGCGTCCACCCCGGTCGCGATGATCAGGCCGTCGAACGGCAGGTGTTCGCCGCCGGGCAGTTCCACGGCCCGCTTCGCGACGTCGAGCGCGACCAGCCGGGTGTTCAGCATCCAGTGGGCGTCCACTCCGTCGTCGGCGCGGAACTCCAGCTCATCTCCAGTGAGTTCGCCGGCGAGGTACTGCTTGGACAGCGGCGGGCGGCTGTACGGGCGGCGGGGTTCCTCGCCGATGATGACCAGTTCGCCGTCGAAGCCGCGCTCGCGCAGCCGGGTGGCGGCGCTCAGCCCGGCCAGTCCGCCGCCGGCGACCACGATCCGCTTGTGGCTGTCGCGGGCGGCCGAACCGCTGCGGGTGCGGCGGACCGGCCGCCGCTCGCCGAGCAGGCTCCCGGACTGCGACCGGCCGCCGCGGATGGCGATGGCCTGCATCGGGCAGCAGCGGACGGCCTGCCGGGCCTGGGCGGCGAACTCGGCGGGCACGGCGCTGGTGTAGTGCAGCGAGCCGCCTTCGGAGATGCGGAAGACCTCGGGGGCCTCCTGCTGGCAGATGCCGTAGATGTGGCAGCGGTTGTTGTCCACGCTGATCTTGACGGGATCGGCCTCGGGCACCAGCACCGGCCGTGCGGGGCCGAACGACTCGGCGGTCAGCGGCTCCTGGCGGACCTCCACCGCCTTGCCCGGCAGCGGTGTCTCCGGGACGGCAAGCTCGGTGCCGTACGGCTCGGGCCGGTAGACCGGCTCCCCGGGGGTGACGGGGTAGGGCTGCGCGGGTGCCGTCGGGGCCGGTGCGAGGCGGGCGGTGGCGGGTTCGGGGGTGACGAGGGGGTAGGCCGCGGTGGTCTGCGCGGTCACGG
>JBEHYF010000274.1:0-4148 GCA_048498315.1 Actinomycetota bacterium | reverse complement strand
TCTCGGCCGGCCGAGCATCGGTCCTGTTGGCGGCGGCCGCTCCACGGCGGCTATCGGTGCGAGAGGGCTGGTCATGCTCGCCAGGCCGGTTCGGTGGCGGTGCACGCCGCTCGGGTGGCGGCTTGTCCTGGATGTCCTCGGCCGCTCCGGAACGGCCGGTCGTATAGACGATCACGGCTCACAATCTCCCAAATGTCCGTGTTCGCCGAAGTCCGACCAAATCGCATGACGACTTAACCAGAGCGGTCGGGGACTGTCATCCACCCGGACGGGTCCGATGCCGGCCATCGGGTACCCGTCGTGATCGCGACGTGCCGCCACACCCCGGTCGGCGGTTCCGCCGGGACTGCGCGTCCGTCAGGCTGCGGACGGTGCGGAGTCGACGGCGTGCGCTGCGGTCAGCGCCGTCACTTCGACACAGGCTCCGTTCGGCTCGCTGCGGCTTGACTTGCGCCAGTCGAGGTTTTCAGTGGTCATGGGAGAGATCCTGTCCTGAGAGGAGATTGTCCGCCATCTCGGCCAGCAGCGCGATGCTGTCGTCGGGGGACAGGCACGCCTGGCGGAGGTGATCGTACCGTCGTGTATACCACAGCACCTCGCTCGGCTCGGTGTGAACGAGATCCGTGGTGACGGTGTCGACGACCGCCATCGGCGGGTCCTCCGCGTCGGCGAATGTGTAAAGGAAGAATGGAGACTTCGGCAGCAGCCCGCCGGTGATGCGCGCGTCGACCGGCAGCAGCCGGAGGGTGATGTTCGGCTCGGCCCGGGCGGCGTCGGCGAGGTGCCGGAGCTGGGCGATCAGTACGTCCGGCGGCACGCCGATGCGGCGGATGACGATCTCGTCAAGGATGATCTCGTACGCCGGGCCTCCTGCCCGCAGGATCTGGCGCTGCCGCTGGAGCCGCGCCTCGGCCATGCGCTCGGGGACGTAATCGATCGTTGCCTCGGCGCGGGTGAGCTGGACCAGCGCCCACGTGAACTCGGGGGTCTGGAGGACGCCGGGCATCGCGGTCTGGTGGTATTCGCGGATGGTCGTGGCGCCGGATTCGATGTCGGCGTAGAGGCGCTGGCGGGCGCCCATGGCGTCGCCGAAGGAGTCCCACCAGCCCTTCTCGGCGGCGTCGCGGGCGATGCGGATGATTTCCTGCCACTTGTCGCCGGTGACCTCCAGGATGTCGAGGATCTTCATCAGGTCGGCCAGGTCGGGGCGGCCGTGCGCGTTCTCCAGGCGGCTGATCTTCATGCGCGACTGATTGATGCGCCTCGCCAGTTGGTCGGCGGTCATGCCCTTCGCCTCGCGGAGCGTGCGCAGCTCCGCGGCGAGGCGCCGCCGTCGTACGAATGGACTGGCCACGTCGACCTCCTGAACGGTGCGGGCGATGAACGTCGCACCCGCGAGTTGGCGATTGCAGTGCGTGTTCATGTCGAAACGTTCTGGAGTTCGTCGTGCAAATCAAGTGGATGGCCGGATGAGGACAGAAAAATTCGTACGTGATCATGCGCTCGCTGTGACGATAAGTCGGCGGGCCGTGGCCCGTACGAACCGTTCCGTCGAACGCTCCAGTGAGGTGGCCCATGCCCGTATCCCTCCTCTGTGCCGAGATTCCCGCGGACGCGCTGCGCTGGTGGCGGGTCTTTCCCGGCCGCCCGTGCGAGGTCGCCTGCGCGCGCCGGTTCGTCGCCGCGCTGCTCGCCGACCACCCGATGCTGGACGAGATCCTGCTGGCCACCGACGAACTGGTCGTGAACGCCGTCCGGCACACGAGGTCGAGCCGCCCCGGCGGGTGCGTCACGGTGGAGCTGTGCCACTGGTTCGCCGGCGTCGCGGTCGCCGTCAGCGACCAGGGCGGCCCTTGCGAGCCGGTCGCCCGCGACGTGGGCGACCTCGCCGAGTCAGGCCGTGGCCTGCGCACGGTCTCGGCGGTCGCCGACTGCTGGGGCTGGTACGGCAACGCCCAAGGCCGCACCGTCATCGCCGTCTTCGAGGCCGACGACGCACCCGGACTCGCGGGCGTGGCGGCGGGCGCGGCGTGACGCCGCCCGGCGTGGCCATCGCCCGGCGGCGCGCCATTGCCCGGCGTGTGGCATCGCCCGGCGTGCGGCCACCCCCTGACCTGCGGCCACCCCCTGGCGTGGACGGGCGTGCACGCGTCGGACGGGTGTTGTCCACAGATCGTGACCGGGCGATTGCGTGTTGTCGGCGGCCGTCGATAGCGTGTTCGAGCCGGTGGGTGAGGAAGCCCGCTGAGGAAGTCTGCCAGGGAAGGAGGTGCGCCGGTGTCCGCGACCACGTGTGTGCCCTGGTCCGATCGGCGGCCCGGTCCCTCGCTCGGCGCCGACCTCGCGGCGGTCGATCCGGCGGCGCTGCCCGACGACGAGCTGATCGATGTGATGGCGGCCTGGCGGCGGCAGGCGTCGTGGGCGCAGGCCGGCGAGCTCGCGGCCGTCGCCGAGCTGGCCCGCAGGCGTGAGTCCGGGGCATCGCGGAACGCCGAGTTCACCTCGGCCGAGGTCGGGCTCGCACTCGGCCTGTCGCCGCGCTCGGCCGACGCTCACACCGCGGTCGCGGTCGCGCTCGCCGAGCGCCTGCCGCTGACCCGCAAGGCTCTCGCCGACGGCCACATCGACTTCCTCAAGGCGCGGGTGATCGCTCAGGGCACCGCGGCCGTCGACGCCGGCGTGGCCGCGGCGGTCGAGCGCCGGGTGCTCGCCCGCGCGTCAGACCAGACGCCGGGGCGGCTCCGGTCAAGCGTCGAGCGTGCCGTCATGGCGCTCGATCCCGGGGGAGCGGAGCGGCGGCGGAAGGCATCCGAGGCCGAGCGGCGGGTCGACTGCCACGACACCGGCAACGGCACGGCCGTTCTCGGCGGCGTCCACCTGCCCGCGGGCCCGGCCATCGCGGCCGATAATCGGTTGCACGCCATCGCCAGGGCCATCAAGGCCGGTGGTGATCCCCGCACTCTGGACCAACTCTCCGCCGACGTGTTCCTGTCCCTGTTGCTCGGAGTGCGGCCCGGCCCTACCCCGTCCAGCGCCACGTCGTCTGGCATCACGTCGTCTGGCACCACATCGTGTGGCACTACGTTGTCCGGCGATACGTCGTCTGGCACCACCCGGTCTGGCGCGTCGTCCGGCGCTGCGTCGTCGGGCACCGCCCCGTTCGGCACCACCCGGTCTGGCGCCGCGTCGTCCCGCGCCATGCCGAACGCGGATTCCGCCACCACGCACCATGGCGGAGACGGGGGGCACGAGTGTTCCGGCGCCCTCTCGACCGCCGGGCCCGGTGACGGGGGCGATCCCCGAAACCCGCTGTCATCGGAGGCGCTGCCATCCGAGCCGCTGCCCCTGGGGCCGGTGACCGCCGGCGAGATGGCCCGGGCGGTCGGGCGGCGGATCGGCACCGTGCAGCTCACCGTTCCGCTGCGCACGC
Organism: Actinomycetota bacterium; assembly: GCA_048498315.1. Lineage (GTDB taxonomy): Bacteria > Actinomycetota > Actinomycetes > Streptosporangiales > Streptosporangiaceae > Actinoallomurus. The sequence continues at coordinate 718 of JBEHYF010000274.1, read as the reverse complement.
TGCTCGGGCTGTCCGCCGAGCCGGGCGACGTGGCCGGATACGGCCCCATCACCGCCGAGGTCGCTCGCCAGATGGCCAGCGCGGCATCCGATCCCAAGACGCGCTGGTGCGTCACCGTGACCGGTTCCAGCGGCGAGCCGGTTCACCACGGCCATCTCGGCTACCGGCCCCCCGCGGAGATGGCCCACGTCATCCGGATCCTCCAGCCGACCTGCGCGTTCCCCGGCTGCGGCCGTCCGGCGACCGCATGCGACCTCGATCACCGCGTCCCGTACGACCGGGGCGGCGCGACGTGCCCGTGCAACATGAGCCCGCTCTGCCGCCGGCACCACCGCGCGAAACAGGCCGATGGCTGGAGGCTCACCGAGCACGAGGGCCGGTTCCGCTGGACGACGCCCGCCGGCAAGACCTACGAGGTGTCGCCGCACGTCCCCGATCCCGGCACGCCCCTTCCGGCCGCGACGGGGCACCGGCCGAACGGTCCACCGAGCCGGAGTGAAACGGTCGCGAGTTCGCTGGTCGAAGAACGCCGGCGGAACAGCAGACCAGAGCCGCCACCTCGTCACCCGGTGGGAGCCGGCTGCGCCCTGCCGGCGAACGGCTGAAAGATCCGGAGTGCCGACGCGGCGGTGCCGAACCCGGCGGTGCCGACGCGGCAGTACCGAACCCGGCGGTGCCGACGCGGCAGTACCGGACCCGGCAGTGCCGACCCGGCAGT
>JBEHYF010000273.1:0-4173 GCA_048498315.1 Actinomycetota bacterium | reverse complement strand
GACCGGCCCGCCCGGCCGCCGCACGACCGGCCCGCCCGGCCGCCGCCACCCCGATCCGCACAGCGTCGTGAAGGAGATCGCCCATGCCCCAGCCGGTTTCCCGTCCGGTGGCGGCGCGTCCGAGCCGGCGCCTCGTCGCCGAACTGTGGTTCCAGGTCGTCGTCGGCGCGCTGCTCGGCATCGCCCTGGGACTGCTCGCCCCCGGCGCCGGCCGGGCGGTCGCGCCGCTCAGCGACTGGTTCGTCGCGCTGGTCAAGATGATCGTGGTGCCGGTGGTCTTCTCCGTGGTCACCATGGGGATCGCCGGGATGGACGACGTCCGCAGGGCCGGGCGCATCGGTGCCCGGGTCCTCGGCTACTTCGTGGTGATGTCGCTGCTGGCGATGCTCATCGGGCTCGCGGTGGTCGACGTCTTCCACCCCGGGCGCGGGCTGCACGTGAACCCGGCGACGCTGCACGCGGGCGCGGCCGGCGCCGGGCACGCCGGCGGCTTCGGCGCGTTCGTCTCCAGCCTCATTCCCGGCACCCTGCTCGGCGCGTTCACCGGCGACACCGTCCTGGCCGCGCTGTTCGTGTCGATCCTGCTCGGCTTCGCCCTCAACCGGGCCGGGGAGCGGGCCGCGCCGCTGACCGCCGTGATCTCCGCCCTGTCCGAGGTGGTCTTCACGGTGGTGTCCTGGGTGATGCGCCTGGCCCCGATCGGCACGTTCGGTGCCCTGGCCGCCGTGGTGGGCACCTACGGCGCGACCAGCCTGCGCCAACTCGGCTTCCTGGTCGCGCTGTTCTTCGCCACCTGCGTGGGATACGTCCTGCTGGTGCTCGGCGGGACGATGGCCGCCTGCCGGCTCGGCCTGTTCGCGCTGATGCGGTACCTGAAGGAGGAGCTGCTGATCGCGCTCAGCACCTGCTCGAGCGAGGCCGTCCTGCCGCAGGTGATGCGCAGGCTGGAGGCGCTGGGCGCGGGGCGGCCGGTGGTGGCCATCACCATCCCGGCGGGCTTCTCCTTCAACCTCGACGGCTCGGCGGTCTACCTCACCATGGCGTCGGTGTTCCTGGCGCAGGCGGTGGGCATCGACCTGTCCTGGCAGCGGCAACTGGCCATGGTCGGCGTGATGATGCTGACCAGCAAGGGGACCGCCGGGGTGACCGGCGGCGCGTTCGTCGTGCTGGCGTCCAGCCTCTCGGTGATCGGCCACATCCCGCTGTCCGCGCTGACGTTGATCGTCGGCATCGACCGGATACTCAACGAGGGCCGGGTGTTCATCAACGTCCTCGGCAACGCGGTCGGCACCATCGTGATCGGCCGGTGGGAGAGGGACTTCGACCTCACGCGGGCCAGGGCCGTGCTGGCGGGCGCGGAACCGCCCGACGTGACGGCGGCCCCTGAGCCGGCGGCCGGCCCCGTCCTGGAGGCGGACCCGGCGTCCTGACCCGGCCCATGGGTGAGCCGGGTCAGGAATGGAGCTGACGGAGCGTCAGAGACAGATGCCGATGAGGCAGACCTGCACCGGCGCGGAGGACGACGTGCCGCCGCTCGTCGAGCCGCTCGGCGTCGAGGTGGTCCCGGACGACGGGGTGGAGGACGCGGACGAGCCGCTGCCGGAGGCGGTGCTGCCGCTCCCGCTGCTCGCCGTGGCGCCCGAGCCCGTACCGGAGCCCGTACCCGAGCCCGTGGACGAGCCGCTGCCGGACGAGGAGGTGCTCGCGGTGGTGGAGACGGTCGCCGTGGTGCCGCCGACCCGGGCGCTGCCGGTGGCGGTCACGGTCGCCGAGGGCAGCGAGAGCGGTATGGAGGTCGGTGAGGTGGCGGAGTAGGCCGCGGCCGGGACGGCACCCTGTGCGGCCCGCTGCGCGGCGCGTGGTGCCGCGGGCGTGCTCTGCTGGTGGGCGGCCGCGGGGGACGAGGCGGGGGCGCCCTGGGTGGCGCCGGTGCCCGGGGTGGCCGCGGCGCCGGAGGTGTCCGTCTGGTCCGCGGTCGGGGTCTCCGGGTCCGGCGACGAGGCCGCCTGGGCCTGGCCCGTGGTCGAGGCGGTCGGCATCGCCGCGAACGTCAGTCCGCCGCCGGCGAGCGCGACGGCCGTGGCGACGGCGGCGCGGCGCCGGCTCTTCTTCCAGTGCGCCATCTGGCGGCGGCGGGCGGCGCGGCCCGGGCCGATGACGGCCGCGGCGCGTTCGAAGCCGCCGGCGCGCCCGCTGTCGGCGGACTCCGCCTCGGCGTCACCGTCGGGGTCGGCGTCGAACGCCGGGTCGCCCATGTCCGCGGCGGCGTCGTAACCCGCGCCGTCGTAGCCGGTGCCGGCGAGGCCGGCCGGGCCGGTGGCGGCCGGACCGGGCATCGCCGGGCCGGATATCGCGCTGCCGAACGGGTCGGTGTGCGGGTAGGCGGCGTCGGGGTACGGCGCGGCGGCGGTGAACTCCCGGGTGCCGAAGGCGTCCCACGTCGGAGCCGCCGGCGCGGACGTCGCCGCGTCGCCGCGGTAGCGGGGGACGGACGGGGCGATGTCCGCAGCGTAAGCACCGCACCCCGGGCACACCAGGGCGCCGTTGAGGTTCCTACGGCACGAGGAGCAGTAGTCCATCTGCGATCTTTCTGTGCTGACTGCGACGCCAGGGCACCAGCGTCAATTTCTCACGTTCGCACGCTGGATCGAGCGGCCAGTAACGGTAACGGTACCTCGGGTAGGCGGTGCGTAGCAGTTGTGATGCTTTTGGAAAGATTCCCTCGCCCGGAGCGCCGCACTCTTGACCCGACAAGCGTGACCAGCGAAAAGGCCACGCATTCGTACGGCCATACGAAAGCCCGACGTGACGTAACTCATGCCGGGAAAGCGGCGGTCGCGCGCCGCCTTTCCGAACGGGCGTCTGAGGACGGCCCGATCGCCTCTCAAGATCGTTCCATCTGGCCTACGTTGTCAAATGCGCGGGCGGCGCGACGGGGAAATCGAAATGTCCTGGGCCGACTTCGGCGCGGCTATCCGGCGCCGCAATTCCGGCCCGCGGCCGCCCACTCCGGAACGCATGCCGCGGCCCCCGGCGAACGAGTCCGCCGGGGGCCGCGGCTCACAGGATGCTGATGGCGCGTCAGAAGCGGGCGGACACCGCGCGGCGACGGCGCACCAGGAGCAGCGCACCGGCGCCGAGCGCGATGAGCGCGCCCGCGAAACCGGCGATGACGCCGGAGGAGCTGCCGCCACCGGTGGTGGCGAGCTTGCCGGCGGCGGCCGAGGAGGACGGTGCCGGGGCGGCCGCGCCGCCCGACGGCGTGGCGGTGGCGGCGGGCGCGGACGGCGCCGGGGCGGTGGGCTTGGCGGACGGGGAGGCCGGTGCGGGCGCCGAGGGCGCGGACGACGGCGTGGACGCCGAACCGGCCACCGTGCAGGCCGCGTCGGCCGAGGTGGGCAGGGTGCTGATCCGCTGGCCCGACATCCGGCCGGCGGTCACCCGCACATCCCACTGGGCGCCGGGCTTCCAGTCCACGAGGACGGTCTGGCTGACCCCGGCGGCGGTCGGGTGGTCGAAGTGGATGGTCTCGAGGACCTGGCCGGGCAGGCCGGAGGCCAGGTGCGGGCCGACCGTGAGGGTGGCGGGCGTGCCCGAGGCGTCCTTGTCGGTGATGGTGATGGCGGCCTTGGCGGTGCCGGTGCTGGTGTCGCAGCGCGCCACCGCGTCGGCGCTGAAGTCGCCGATGTTGCAGGCGAAGGCGGTACCGCCGAGGAGCAGGGCAGCGCCCGCGCCGGTCACGGCGGCGGCGAGCAGGCCACGCTGGGAGATCACATGTCCTCCGGGGATGCATGCGGCGGCGACCCGCCGGCCGGGGCACGCGCGCAGCGCAGCGCGGCGCGCGGCGTGCCGTGGCGGGTCGCCGGGTGTGGGGAGAAGAGAAAGGTGCCGTCGCGACGGAGCGCGGTGCGGCAGGAGGCTGATGGTAGGGGCTGGGACGCGTCCTGTCATCACCGGGGTTACCGGCGGTTTCCTGACGAGGCGTCAGGCGCCGACGGCAGGCAGCCCGGAGCGTCCGCTGGGACGCCCCGGGCTGCCTGCCGTGGTCCTCTTGAAGTGCTGTTCCTGAAGCGGTGTTCCTACAGCGAACCGGTGGTCTGCGCGCCGGTCACGCTGCCCGCCAGCCACTGCGACCAGGTCATGTCGAAGGACGCGAAGCCGTTGTCGGCGGCG
>JBEHYF010000272.1:0-4257 GCA_048498315.1 Actinomycetota bacterium | reverse complement strand
CATCTGATCGCGTAAACGGTGTCATCGATCAGGATGCCGAGACGGCCGGGCATCCACATGCCAGCGACCGTACAGCCCCGGCGCGGCGCCGGGAGGGCGGCGAGTCGGCGGGGCTTCAGCAGGAGGAGTCGGCCGGCGAAGCTCAGACCGCGTCCGCACAGGAGCAGGCGAGCCAGAAGCCTGAGGCGATCGAGGCTGACGATGACCGGCCTGCGCACCGCTGTCCCAGGAACCGCCTCGTTCGCCCTGTCGGCAGGCCCTACAGGGTGCCCAGCCAGTTCTTCAGCAGGAGCGCGCCCGCGTCGCCGGACTTCTCCGGGTGGAACTGCGTCGCGCACAGCGGGCCGTTCTCCACGGCCGCGACGAACCGCTCCCCGTGCTCGGCCCACGTCACCAGCGGCGCGGCGAACCGGCCCGGCGGCATCTCCCAGCGCCGCACGGCATAGGAGTGCACGAAGTAGAACCGGGTCTCCGGCCCGGCCCCGGCGAACAGCACCGAGCCCTCCGGCGCCTCGACGGTGTTCCAGCCCATGTGCGGCAGGACCGGCGCGTCGAGCCGCTCCACCGTGCCCGGCCACTCGCCGCAGCCGTCGGTGGTGACGCCGTGCTCCACGCCCTTCTCGAACAGGATCTGCATGCCGACGCAGATGCCCAGCACCGGGCGGCCGCCCGCGAGCCGGCGTCCGATGATCTGCTCGCCGCGCACGCCGCGCAGGCCGTTCATGCACGCCGCGAACGCCCCGACGCCCGGGACGACCAGGCCGTCGGCGTTCAGCGCGGCGTCGAAGTCGGCGGTGACGGTGACGTCGGCGCCGGCCCGGGCGACGGCCCGCTCGGCCGACCTCAGGTTGCCCGACCCGTAGTCGAGGATGACGACCTTCCTGCGGCTCATCACGCCTCGCCTCCGCCCGGTCCGAGCCCGCCGCGCCTCACGCGCGCCTCGCTCACAGCGCCCCCTTCGTGGACGGGATCCCGTGCGCCCGCGGGTCGGGGGCGCAGGCGTCGCGCAGCGCCCGGGCGAGCGCCTTGAACTGCGCCTCGACGATGTGGTGGGCGTTACGGCCGTACGGGACGTGGACGTGCAGGCAGATCGCGGCGTTGAAGGCGAACGCCTCCAGGATGTGCCGCGTCATGGTGGTGTCGTAGCCGGGGCCGATCATCGGGGCGATGCTCTCCGGCTCGGTGTGCACGAGGTACGGCCGCCCGGACAGATCGACGGTGACCTGGGCGAGCGTCTCGTCCAGCGGCACGCTGGCGTCCGCGAACCGCCGGATGCCCGACTTGTCGCCGAGCGCGGCGCGGAACGCCTGGCCCAGCGCGATCGCGGTGTCCTCGATCGTGTGGTGGCCGTCGATGTGCAGGTCGCCGCTGGTCTTGACGGTCAGGTCGAACGAGCCGTGCTTGCCGAGCTGCGCCAGCATGTGGTCGAAGAACCCGACGCCGGTGGCGACGTCGACCCGGCCGGTGCCGTCGAGGTCGATCTCGACGGCGACCTGGGTCTCCTTCGTGCCGCGCTCGACACGCCCGGTACGGGAGGTCACAGGCTCTCCTTCAGGGCGGCGCGGAAGGCCGCCATCTCCTCGGGGGTGCCGACGCTGACCCGCAGCCACTCGGGCGGCCCGACCTCGCGGATCAGCACGCCCCGGTCGAGGACGCGCCGCCAGACCGCGTGCCGGTCGGGGAACCGGCCGAAGAGCACGAAGTTCGCGTCGGAGTCGGCGACCTCGAAGCCCTCGCCACGCAGCCAGCCGACGATCGCGTCGCGTTCGGCGCGCAGCGCCTCGACCGCGCCCAGCAGCTCGTCCTGGAACGCGATCGCGGTGCGCGCCACCGCCTGCGTGACCGCGGACAGGTGGTACGGCAGGCGGACGAGCAGCAGCGCGTCGATCACGGCCGGGTCGGCGGCGAGGTAGCCGACGCGGGCGCCGGCCATCGCGAACGCCTTGCTCATCGTGCGGGTGACGATCAGCCGCGGGTGGCCGGGCAGCAGTGACAGCGCGCTCGGAGTGCCGGCCCGCCGGAACTCCGCGTACGCCTCGTCGACGACGACCATGCCCGGCGCGGCGGCCAGCACCGCCTCGATCACCTCCAGCGGCAGCGCGGTGCCGGTCGGGTTGTTCGGCGACGTCAGGAACACGACGTCGGGCCGGTGCTCCTCGATTGCCGCGACGGCCCGGGCGGGGTCCAGGCCGAAGCCGGCGTCGCGGTGCGCGTCGATCCAAGCGGTGCCGCTGACCCGCGTGATGATCGGATGCATCGAGTACGACGGCTCGAAGCCGAGCGCGGTACGGCCCGGGCCGCCGAACGCCTGCAGGATCTGCTGGATGATCTCGTTGGAGCCGTTCGCCGCCCAGACCTGCCGCGCGGTCACCCCGTGGCCGAGGTAGTCGGCCAGGTCCTTGCGCAGCTCGACCGCGTCGCGGTCGGGGTAGCGGTTGAGGTCGCCTGCGATCTCCGCCACGGCGCGGCCGAGCGCCTCGACCAGCCGCGGCGACGGCGGGTAGGGGTTCTCGTTGGTGTTGAGCCGGACCGGGACGTCGAGCTGCGGCGCGCCGTACGGCTCGTGCCCGCGCAGGTCGTCGCGGATCGGCAGGTCGGCCGGTGTCATCGGGCGCGCGTCCGCCGCCGACTCCGCGGCCGGGGCCTCCTCGCTCCGCCTCGTCACCGGGGAATCCCCCAGCCGAACCGGGCCGTCATGGCGGCGCCGTGGGCGGGCAGGTCTTCGGCCTCCGCGAGGGTGACGACGCGGCGCGTCGCGCCGGCGAGGGCCGCCTCGTCGTAGTCGACGACGTGGATGCCGCGCAGGAACGTCTGCACCGACAGGCCACCGGAGTGGCAGGCACAGCCGCCGGTGGGCAGCACGTGGTTGGAACCGGCCAGGTAGTCGCCCAGCGACACCGGCGCGTACGGTCCGACGAAGATCGCGCCGGCGTTGCGGACCCGGGCGGCGACCGCGCGGGCGTCGGCGGTCTGGATCTCCAGGTGCTCGGCGGCGTACGCGTCGACGACCTTGAGGCCGGCGTCGATGTCGTCGACGAGCACGATGCCGGACTGGCGGCCGGACAGCGCCGCGCGGATGCGGTCGGCGTGCTTGGTGCGGGCGACCTGCACGGCCAGCTCGCCCTCGACGGCTGCGGCGAGCGCCGCGGAGTCGGTGACCAGCACCGAGGCGGCCAGCGTGTCGTGCTCGGCCTGGCTGATCAGGTCGGCCGCGACGTGCACGGGGTCGGCCGTCTCGTCGGCGAGCACGACGATCTCGGTCGGGCCGGCTTCGGAGTCGATGCCGATGACGCCCTTGAGCAGCCGTTTCGCCGCCGCGACCCAGATGTTGCCGGGCCCGGTGACCATGTCGGCGCGGCGGCACTCCTCGGTTCCGTAGGCGAACATCGCGATCGCCTGCGCGCCGCCGACGGCGTACGCCTCCTCCACGCCGAGCAGCGCGCAGGTCGCCAGAATCGCCGGGTGCGGCAGCCCGCCGAACTCCGCCTGCGCCGGGGAGGTCACCGCCAGCGAGGCGACCCCGGCCTCCTGCGCCGGCACGACGTTCATGACGACGCTGGAGGGGTAGACGGCGCGTCCCCCGGGGACGTACAGGCCCACGCGCTCGACCGGGACCCACCGCTCGGTGACCGTGCCGCCCGGCACGACCCGGGTGACGGTGTCGGTGCGGCGCTGGTCGCTGTGGACCAGGCGGGCGCGGCGGATGCTCTCCTCCAGTGCGTCGCGCACCCCTGGGTCGAGCTCGTCGAGGGCGCGGGTGATCGCCTCGGCCGGCACCCGGGCCGACTCCAGCCGCACCCCGTCGAAACGCTCGGTGAGGTCCCGGACGGCCGCGGCACCGCGATGGCGTACGTCGTCGCAGATCGGCCGGACCTTCTCCACGGCGGCTTCGACGTCGAGGTCGGCTCGCGGCAGCACGGAGCGCAGGTCGCCGGGTAGGGACCCGCGCAGGTCGATGCGGGATATCACCTGATCAGTCTACGAAGGCCGGGGACCCGGCCGGGCGACCGTCTCACGAGGCGAGACACTTGCGTACGCGTGCCGGGCATGGCACGGCGCCGGGCCGGTGGGCGGTTGGCCGGCCTTTTGCCCGGCCGTGACCGGCGGCCGTGGGCGCGATACGAGGCCGTCAGCGCCGGGGCACGCAGGCGCGGGCCCCAGGACGGCGGGCCGGGCGGGCACCAGGACGGCGGGCCGGGTGCCCCAGGCCGGGTGGGCGCGGGGCGCGAACCTGGCCGGGAGCGCGCCACCTTGGCC
>JBEHYF010000271.1:0-4317 GCA_048498315.1 Actinomycetota bacterium | reverse complement strand
CGTGGCCCGTGGCCCGTGGCCCGTGGCCCGTGCCGACGGGATCGCGGGTCGCGGGACCGCGGCGTATGGCGGCCGGTGGAAGAAGGCGGCCGGCGGAAGAAGGCGGCCGGCGGAAGGGTGCGTCGGCGGATGACGGAGGGATCCTCAGTCGATGAGGCGACGGCGCATGCCGCGGACCGCCAGGACCCACGTGATCGCCGCGAACAGGGCGAGCGCCCCCAGGTGGCCGAGGTCGGCGAGCGGACGGAAGCCGAACGCGGCGTGCCGGACCAGCTCCACGCAGTGGTACAGCGGGTTGAGGTGCGCGAGCGTGCGCGCCCAGCCCGGCAGCCCGCTGATCGGGAAGAACGTGCCCGCCACGAGGAACAGCGGGGCGAGCACTCCCGAGATCACATAGTCGAAACTGTTGATCGACGGCACGATCGTGGACACCCAGATCCCGAACAAGGCGAACCCGATCGCCGTCGCGATCGTGATCACCGGGACGGTGAGCAGGCCGGGTGACGGGCGCATGCCGAACGCCATGGCCACGAGCACCGGCGCGCAGGAGAACACGCCGCCTTTGACCGCGATCCACGACGCCTCGCCGGCCACCAGCTCGTGCACGTCGACCGGCGCGGCCAGCATCGCGTCGTAGGAGTGCTGGTAGGTGCGGCGGATGTAGGTGTTGAACATGCCGGGGAAGACCGAGGTGAACAGCACCGCCGTGGCGACCACGCCGGTGCCGACGAAGTCGACGTAGCGGTAGCCCGCAACCCGCCCGAGCAGCGACCCGAACCCGAAGCCGAACGCCAGCAGGTAGAACGTGGGCTCGACCGTGGAGGCGAACGACGAGGACCGCCAGTAACGGCGGAAGAGGGCCAGCTCGTGCCGCCACACGCCGCGCACCGGCGCCCACTCGAACGTCCGGAGCCTGGTGTCACTCAATGTCTTCTCCGGTCAGGACGACGAAGACGTCTTCGAGGCTGGCCGCCCGCCGGACCACGCGGTGGCCGTTGCCCAGGGCGTCGGCGAGAGACGGCGGGATGTGCTCGGCGCGCAGCACCGACACGGTCGGGCCGGTGCGGCGGGTGGGCAGCCCCGCCCGGCGGGCGAGGTCTTCGATCTCGGTGAGCCGGTCCGGTGGCCCCTCGTGCTCTTCGACGCGGTCGCCGGCGTGCTCGGCGATCAGCGCGGCGGGGGTGCCGCGCGCGACGATGCGGCCGGCCGACATCAGGGCGCACACGTCGGCGAGGCGCTCGGCCTCCTCGATGTAGTGCGTCGACATGAGCACCGTCACGCCGTCGGCGCGCAGCCCGGCGATCAGGGCCCACAGGTCGGCGCGGACCTGCGGGTCGAGCCCGACCGTGGGCTCGTCGAGCAGCGCGAGGCGGGGATTGTGCACCAGGCCGCGGGCGACCAGCAGCCGCCGCCGCATGCCGCCGGACAGGTTGACCACCCGGGTGCGGGCGCGGCCGGTGAGCTGGGCGATCTCCAGCGCCCGGTCGACCGCGGCCCGTCGCCGTTCCCGCGGCACGCGGTACAGGTGGGCGAACACCTCGAGGTTCTGCCGGACGGTCAGCTCCTCGTCGAGGTTGTCGGTCTGCGGTACGACTCCCATCAGCGCCCGCGCCTGCTTCGCCTCTGCCGGCACGTCGTACCCGAGCACGGTGATGGTGCCCTCGTCGGCCCGGGACTGGGCGGTGAGCATGCGCATCGTCGTGGACTTGCCGGCGCCGTTGGGGCCCAGCAGGCCGAGGCAGACACCGGCCGGCACGTCGAGGGTCAGCCCGTCTACCGCTGTGACATGCGTGCCGTCCTTCTCGCGGTAGCGCTTGACGACGTCACGCAGGGCGATGGCCGGAGCTTCTCCCATACCGCCACCGTAAGAAAGGGCCCTGACAGAACGCCACCGAATAACCCGGCGCGGGCCGGAGCCGCACGCGTGTCCGCTGCCGCGCCTGCCCGTCGCCGGGGCGATCGGTGCGGTCGCGGAGGGTACGGGAGGAGGGCGGCACGGAATATCGTTCTGGCGTGGAGCTGCCGTGGAAGCCGTACGACAAGCCCGTGCCCGCGCGCGAGCTGCGCGCCTCTGACGCCGATCGCGAGCGGGTCGTCGCGCTGCTGCGCGAGGCGCACGGCGACGGACGGCTCACCGCAGACGAGCACGCCGAACGGGTGGAACGCGCCTACGCCGCGCGCACGCTCGGCGAGCTGACCGCGGTGACCGCCGACCTGGCGGCCGCCGAGCAGCAGCCCATCCAGGTGGGCCGCCCGCTGCTCGCGGTGTTCGGCACCGTGCGCCGCGGCGGCCGGTGGGTGGTCCCGGTGCGGCTCCCGGTCTCGGCGCTGTTCGGCACGGTCGAGGTGGATCTGCGCGAGGCACTCCTGCAGCGGCGGCACGTGGTCGTACAGGCGGCGATGTTCGGCGGGCGGCTGCGGCTGGTGGTCCCGGAGGGCGTGCGGGTGGAGTTCACCGGACGGTCCATCCTCGGTGGCCGGAACCTGCGGGTCCGTCCCGGCGCCGGCGCCGACGCGCCCGTGGTCGAGGTGAGCGGGGTGGTGGTGCTCGGATCGGTGCGCGCGCGCACGCCCCGGCGGCGCTGGCGGGACCGCCTGCCCGGGCGCGGCGGGCGCTGATCGATGGCCGGCCGGCCGCAGGTCGGGCGCCGATCCGGCGGCCGGGCGGAAGGTCAGCAGGTCATCGCGGTTTCGATAACGGTTAAGACTCCTACCTGCCTCCCCCCTTGAACTGGTACGGACCAGCTCCTATCGTTCACTGACATGCGCGATTCTGCTCGATGAGCGCGTGAATCGTGCACAACTTTTCATGCGTGCGAAAGGAGGCGGCGGGAGCCGCACGGCTGTGCCACGCCAAGCGGCCGCTCGGAGGTGACGTGCCGAGGGGCCGGCCCGGGGGATTGGCGACACCTTCAACGAACCATGACCGGGGACCTCGCGCGCACCCGCGTGCCCCACACCCGAAGCAGGAGAAGGCGGGGACAGGTGAAACGGCATCTGATGGGCGCCATCGCCGCGGGTCTCACGGTGGCCCTCGGTGTGACCGGCTGCAGCAAGGGCAGCTCGTCCGGCGGCGGCGGTAACGACAAGACGATCCGATTCGTCGCGGCGATCTACGACGACAAGACGAAGAGCCTCTGGGACAGCCTGATCAAGACCTTCGAGGCGCAGAACAAGGGTTACAAGGTCAACCTGGAGATGGTCGACTGGACCCAGATGGACGCCAAGGTCAAGACCTACGTCCAGACCAAGCAGACCCCCGACATCCTCAACTACAACGCGTTCGCCGACTTCGCCCGCGACGGCCTGCTCTTCAAGACCTCCGATGTGCTGTCGCCGCAGGTGTCGAGCGACATCCTCCCGTCGTTCATCGACGGCGACAAGTACAACGGCACGCAGTACGCCATGCCGCTGCTGTCCAGCGTCCGGCTGTTCTTCTACAACAAGGACATCTTCAAGAAGGCCGGCATCGACACGCCGCCCAAGACCTGGGACGACGTGAAGACGGACGCCCAGAAGATCAAGAGCAAGGTGAAGGGCGTCTTCCCGCTCGGCCTGCCGCTCGGGCCCGAGGAGTCCCAGGCCGAGTTCTTCATGTGGGCGATGAACAACGGCGGCGGCTACGTCGACCAGTCCGGCAACTGGGCGATCGACAGCCCGGCCAACGTGGACACGCTCAACTACCTCAAGAGCCTGGACCAGGCCGGCCTGACGCAGCCGAACCCGGAGACGACCGACCGCAAGGACGTCTTCAACGAGTTCGCGCAGGGCAAGATCGGCATGCTGAACGGCGCCGTCTTCATGCCGGCCGGCTTCATCAACAAGGTCAACGCCAAGCTGCCGTACGGCATCGCACCGCTGCCCACCAAGGCCGGCGGCACGCCCAGCACGCTCGGCGTGCAGGACTTCCTGGTGGCGTTCAAGAACGACGGCGGCAAGAAGAAGGATGCCGTCTCCAAGTTCCTGAACTTCTTCTACCAGGTGAAGAACGTGGCCGACTTCCAGCAGCAGGAGGGCTTCCTGCCGGTGACCAAGTCGGCGAGCAGCGTGATCGCGAACGCCGTCCCGTACGACAAGCCGTTCATCGACGCCCTGCCGAACGCCAAGTTCTACCCGACGGGCAAGGCCGCCTGGGGCCCGCTGGCGGACACGATCAAGCAGAAGATCGGCACCGCCATGACGGGTGACCCGAAGAGCGTCCTGACCGAGCTCCAGCAGACCGCGCAGAAGAACGGCTGACGGGCGGCCCGTGCAGGAGACCATCGAGGCGCGGGGGGGGGGGGGGGGGGGGGCAGGGGGAGACGTGGCAGGGGGGCG
>JBEHYF010000270.1:0-4339 GCA_048498315.1 Actinomycetota bacterium | reverse complement strand
TCGCCTTCGAGCAGGGAACCGATCCCAGCGATGAGCCGCGTCATACCCTCGCCACTCGGGCCGAACTGTGAGTGATGCAGTGATAACAGCTGGTCGTACAGTGTTAGGTACCCCGATCCACCTTTCGGCGCGCACTGATCCAGGTATGGATCTGGACGATCACGGCTACGGTGCGAAAAGCACCGGAGTAGGCGGGGCCGGTGCGGTCGCCTCCGTCGCCACGGATCACCTCGTCCGCTCCGGAGAGCCGGGTCGTCTACACCGACCACGACCCGATCGTGCTGGCGCACGCGCGAGCGCTGCTGACCGGCGTGTAGCCCGGCACCACCGCCTACCTGGACGCCGACCTGTGCGACACTGAGAAGATCCTCGTCGTTGGCGCTTCCGCCGCGGAGGGAGCGCAGAAGCTGGAGTACCACCACATCCATCCGCAGGCCACGCTCAAGAACCATCCGAAGAAGTACAGCAAGGCCGAGATCAACGACCTGGCGAATCTCGCCTTCATCTCCGGCAAGGCCAATCGCAAGATCAGTGACCGTTCGCCGAGCGACTACTTCGTCGACCCGACGCTCCCGCCGCTGACGAAAGAGGAGCTGAGCGCGCACTTCGTGCCGTTCGACGAGCCGCTGCGCCACGCGTCGGCCTACCGCGAGTTCCTCGCCGCCCGCCGCAGCCTGCTGGCCACGGCCATGACCGGGCTGCTCGACCGTTTCCGCCCGACCTGGCTCGACCAGACTATCGCGCCCGCCGAGCCGAATCCCGGCTCCTCCTTGCGGTTCGACCTGTTCCAGAGCAGTTGGGACGCCGGGCGCATCGTGGCGACGGCGAAGGCCGACGGCCCCGACGGCACCTTCGAGTGGGCCGGTTCGTTCACGCTCACCGACCTGGAGACGGCGATCGACCAGGCCGACAACGGCACGGACGGCGACATCGAGATCGCCGGGGAGGCCTCGCCCGTCCGGGTCGAGAATGACACCGTGGAGATCACGGTCGGGCCGTATCTCGTGGCCGGCACCATCGCCGCCTGGCGCGAGGTCATCGAACGGGAACGCGAGCAGGCGCAGCCGCTCTCCCAGATGCCCCAGTTCGAGGAGAAGCCCTGGACGGCAGAACGCAGCCCCTTCCCGGTGACCAGCGTCGAGCAGCCGGCGCCGGCACGCCGATGGCTCGGCTCGTTGTGGGGAACCCCTGCCGGAGCGCGACGGCCCCCGGCCACCCAGGTATAGCTTTGCCGGAAAAGGGGGTTCCCGGGAGGTCTGGTGGCGGCAGGGCGGACGATCACCGGCGGTCGTTACGAGCTCGATCCGCTCCCGCTGGGCCAGGGCGGCATGGGCCAGGTCCACGCCGGCTACGACCAGAAGCTGGACCGGAAGGTCGCCGTCAAGCTCATCCGCTTCCGTACGGCCAGTACGACGAGGAGCTGGTGAAGCGCTTCCGGCGTGAGGCGCGGATCATGGCGCGGCTGGAGCACCTCGGTACGCCCGCCGTCTATGACGCCGACGTCTGCGACGACCCGCAGGCCGGCCCGCGGCCGTACTTAGTGATGCAGTTCGTCGACGGCGTCACCGTGGAGGACCTGCTGGCCGAGCACGGCCCGCTGCGGTGCGCTGGGCGGCGGCGATCGCCGCCCAGGTCGTGGCCGTGCTGTACGCGGCGCACGGCCGCGGGATCTTCCACCGCGACCTCAAGCCGTCCAACCTCATGCTGTGCCCGGACGGCGGCGTGAAGGTGCTGGACTTCGGCCTGGCCATGTTCCACGACCCGGAGCTGTCGAAGCTGACGCGCTCGGGCACGGCCATCGGCACTCCCGCCTACATGTCCCCCGAGCAGATCCGGGGCGCCACGGTCGGGCCCCAGTCGGACTTCTACTCCCTCGGGCTGGTGCCGCACGAGATGCTCACCGGGCGGCGGCCGTTCGACGGCGAGACGGACTACGCCGTCTTCGAGCAGCACGTCAACGAACCACCTCCGCCGATCCGCGACGCCCGCGGCGACGTGCCCGACGCACTGGACGCCCTGGTCGCGCGCATGCTGGCCAAGCGTGCCGAGGACCGGCCCGCCGACGCGATCGGCCTGCACGCGGACCTGATGCGGTACGCGACGGGCCTGCCGTTGCTCGTCGGGCGTGATCAGCCCGGCGCCGAGCGCGCTGCGCATGTACGCCGACGTCCTCCGCGAGATCTCCCAGGACGAGGAGGACCTCGCCCTCGCCGAGTCGACCGCTGACGCGCCGCCTCCGCAAGCCGGCGACGTCAGCCGCGCCGACATCGGACGGGCCAGTGCCCGAGCGGAGGACCTGGTCCGGGCGTCCCGGTACGGCCAAGGCCGTCGAGGTCCTGACCGCCGCGCTGGAACCGGCCGCCCGGCTGCTCGGCGCTCACGACGCCGATGTCCTCGATCTTCGCGACCACCTCGCGGAGATCCTGTTCGAAGACGGCGACTACCGCGCCGCGGCAACCCGCCTTCCGGAAGCTGTACCAGGACCTGGCGGTCAGGTACGGCCCGCGCGACGACCGTGTCCTGTGCTGCCGTCGCCAGGAGGCGACCTGTTTGGCCCTGCTCGGCGACACCGGGCAGGCGATCCGCCTGCTCCGCAGCCTGCTCGCCGACGAAATGTAACTAAGTTGACTGATCTACCGTCGCACCGACTTTACGGGGATTTCCGGTCCGGTACTCCAAGTGACGGGGAAGTGCGTCTGACGTAGTGACCCTATGTTTCGTCGTTCTCCGGAAGGTATTGCACTACCGCCACGATTGCCTGACCTGCGGCTTAGGCGGCACCAGTCGTCGCACGGTCAAATCGCCGCTATCGCCCCGCCCCGATCACCGCCGCGTTCAGGCTGCTCGGCGGGCGCATCGCCGAACGCGAGACCGGCCGCTACGAGATCACCCACGTCCCCGGCGACCTGCTCCTGCACGACCGGCAGGTCCGTGCCGGCGTCCCGGTGCTGCGCCGGTACGAGCGCGCCACGTTCGAACGCGAGCTCGTACGCCCGGCGGGCCGGCCGCGCGCCGACCTGCTCGCCCCCGGTCACCCGCTGCTCGACGCGGTGGTCTCGCTGGTGATCGAACGGTACGGCGGGCAGCTCAAGCAGGGCGCCGTCCTGGTAGACCGCAGGAATCCTGGCGAGGAGCCGCACGTGCTCGTCGCCGTCTTCCAGGAAATCGCCGACGGCCACGACCGTGTCATCAGCAAGCGGTTCGACTTCGTCGAACTGGGCCGTACGGCGGCCCGTACCGCCGGCGCCGCGCCGTATCTCGACCTGGCTCCCGCCACCGAGGAGGAGCGCAAGCTCGCGGCCGGGCTGCTGGAGGAGAGGACTGGCTCGCCTCCGGCGTCGAGCACCTGGCCATCGGCTGGGCGGTCGAGCACGGTCTCGCCGCGCACGTCGAAGAGATCCGGGCCCGCACCACCCGGCAGACCGCGCGGACTCGCACGCTCGTACGGCAGCGCCTCCTCCAGGAGATCAACTACTGGGACACCCGGCACGCGGAACTGCTCGACGCGCAGCAGTCCGGCAAGCCGCTGAAGATCCGTCCCGAGGCCGCGTACCGGCGCGCCCGCGACCTGGAGACCCGGCTCGAACGCCGCATGGCCGACCTGGAGCGCGACGAGATGCTCCAGGTCCACACCCCGGCCGTGGCCGGCGCCGCGCTGGTCGTCCCGCAGGGCCTGCTCGACCGGCTGGCCGGCCTGCGCGACGGGCCTCCGGAGGCGTACGCGCGGGACACGATGCTGGTGGAGCGCCGCGCCGTGCACCGCGTCCTCGAAGAGGAACGCAAGCTGGGCCGCATCCCCGAGGAGATCGCCCACAGCAACCCCGGCTACGACATCCGCTCCCGCACGCCAGACGACCACTGGATCTTCATCGAGGTCAAGGGCCGCGTGCTGGGCGCGGAGGACTTCCACGTCACCCGCCAGGAAGTCCTCAGCGGCAAGAACTCCGGCCCGAACTTCCGGCTCGCGCTGGTCAGCGTGCACCCGGATGGTCCGGAACACGACGACGTCCGCTACATCACCGACCCGTTCAAAGACGCGGACTTCGGCGACTTCGCCGCCACCGATCTGGTCGGCGACTGGAACAAGGAATGGTCCCGAGGAGGGGCACCGATATGAGCGACAACCCCCCGTACAAGAAGAAGCTCATCGAGGTCGCCCTCCCACTCGACGAGATCAACAAGCAGTCGGCTCGCGAGAAGTCCATCCGCCACGGTCACCCCTTCACGCTTCACCTGTGGTGGGCCCGCCGCCCCCTTGCCGCCTGCCGCGCGGTGTTGTTCGCGCAGCTCGTCGACGACCCATCCTCGCGCCCGGAAGAGTTCCCGACTGAAGAGGACC
>JBEHYF010000269.1:0-4373 GCA_048498315.1 Actinomycetota bacterium | reverse complement strand
GGCCGGTGCGCGGCCGGTGCGACTGGCGTTCCATCCAGAGGCCCGGTACGGAGCCGCCGCCGGTGCGCGATCGGGCGGTGCCGCCGCGGACGGCGCGCGCGGCCGTCTCGCGGTCAGGCGCGGTGCGGGAGCACCCAGCGTCGGGTACGGGGACGGCGCAGCGGGCGGACGGCGGCGGTGCGGTGCGGGGGCGCTGGAGGTACGAAGAAGCGCCCTGGTCGACCGCCGGGGGAAGGCGGGAAGGTCGCGGGGTTCGGCGCGCCGCGAGATGGGCGGTTGCCGGGGTGGGACCGTGGCGGTCAGAGCTCGCCGGCCGCGCGCATCTCGTCCTTGACCTTCCGCCAGCGTTCCATGAGCGCCGGGAGCTCGGCGCGCACGAACTCGAAGAACGCCATCGACTCGGCGAGCCGCACGCCGGCCGGGGTGTCCGGGCCCAGGGCCTCCACGCCCTCGCGGAAGCTGCGTTCCCAGGTCAGCAGGATGCGGTTGCGGTCGAGGATCGCCTCGTACCAGATGTCGTTGTCCACGACGTAGTGGTCGCGGCGGGAGCCGGGCTCGCGCTCGCGCCGGACCAGGTGCACCTGCGTGAGGTAGCGCACCGCGCCGGAGATCGCGGCGGGGCTGACCTGGAGCAGCTCGGAGATCTCGGCCGAGGTGAGCCGGCCGGAGTCGGCGGTCTGGAGCGCGGCGAACACCCGGGCGGGCATGCGCGGCACGCCGGCGTCGACCATGGCCGACGCGAAACGCTCGACGAACCGCCGGACGGCTTCGGGGTCCCGCTCGGGCACGCGCTCACACTCCTTAGGGTTCGCAACCAGTTTAGAGGAGTTCGCTAACTTCACGAAAGTGTGAATTTCATGTAGGTTCAGAAACATGACAACGGCGATCTCGGCGTCCGGCCTCGTCAAGACGTTCGGCCGGACGCGCGCACTCGACGGGCTCGACCTCACCGTCGAACCCGGCGAGGTTCACGGGTTCCTCGGCCCCAACGGGTCCGGCAAGTCCACGACCATCCGCATCCTGCTGGGGCTGCTGCGGCCCGACGCGGGGCGGGTCCGGCTGCTCGGCGGCGACCCGTGGCGCGACGCCACCGCCCTGCACCGGCGGCTGGCGTACGTGCCCGGCGACGTCGTGCTGTGGCCGAACCTGACCGGCGGCGAGGTCATCGACCTGCTCGGCCGCCTGCGCGGCGGGCAGGACGCCAAGCGCCGCGCCGAGCTGCTGGAACGCTTCGAGCTGGACCCGAAGGTCAAGGGCCGCGCCTACTCCAAGGGCAACCGGCAGAAGGTCGCGCTGGTCGCCGCGTTCGCCTCCGACGCCGAGCTGCTCGTGCTGGACGAGCCGACCTCCGGCCTCGACCCGCTGATGGAGGAGGTCTTCCAGCGCTGCGTGGAAGAGGAACGCGACCGCGGCCGTACGGTGCTGCTGTCCAGCCATATCCTGTCGGAGGTCGAGGCCCTCTGCGACCGGGTGAGCATCATCCGCAAGGGCCGCACCGTCGAGACCGGAAGCCTCGCCGACCTGCGGCACCTCACCCGCACCTCGATCACGGCGGAGCTGGCGCATCCGCCGGACGGCCTCGCCGCGCTGCCCGGTGTGCACGACGTCCAGGTCGAGGGCACCCGCGTCCGGCTGGAGGCCGACACCGAGCGCCTCGACGAGATCGTCCGGCATCTCGCCAATGCCGGCGTCCGGTCCCTGGAGAGCCGGCCCCCGACGCTGGAGCAGCTGTTCCTGCGTCACTACGAGCAAGAGGGGGTGACCGCGCGATGAACGCGCTGGCCGGGACCGGGCTGCTGATCCGGCTCGCCTTCCGCCGCGACCGCGTCATGATGCCGGCCTGGATCTACCTGCTCACCGCGACCGCCGTCGGCGTCGCGTACAGCAGCAGGGCGGCGTACGGCACGCTCGCCAAGCGGCTGGAGTTCGCGGCCACGATCAACAAGAACCCGGCGATGCTCGCGCTGTACGGCCCGGTCCGCGACGCGCACTCGGTCGGCTCGGTGAGCCTGTGGAAGGCCGGCGGCATCGCGACCGCGCTCGTCGGGGTGATGGCCATGATCATCACGGTCCGGCACACGCGGGCCGACGAGGAGTCCGGGCGGCTGGAGCTGGTGAGCGCCGGCGTCGTCGGCCGGTACGCGGCGCTCACCGCGAGCCTGGTCGCCGCGCTCACCTGCTCCACCGTGCTCGCGGTGCTCGTCGCGGCCGGCCTGATCGCGCTGGGACTCCCGGCCGCCGGCTCCGTCGCCTTCGCGCTCGGCTGGCTCGCCGTCGCCGCGATGTTCGCCGCGGTGGCGGCCGTCACCGCGCAGCTCAGCACGAGCTCCCGCGTCGCGAACGGGCTGGCCCTGGCCGTCCTCGGCGTGGCGTACCTGCTGCGCGGCGTCGGCGACGCCGGCGGCGGGAACGGGCCCGCCTGGCTGACGTGGGCGTCGCCGTTCGGCTGGGTGGGCCACCTCGACCCGTACGCGGGCGAGCGCTGGTGGGTGCTCGCCCTGCCGGCCGCGTTCGCCGCCGCCTGCGCCGTGGCGGCGTTCACCCTCGTCGGCCGGCGCGACGTCGGCGCCGGGCTGCTGCCGGACCGGATCGGCCCGGCGGAGGCGGCCGCGAGCCTGCGCGGCCCGCTGACCCTCGCCTGGCGCCTCCAGCGCGGTCCGTTGCTGGCCTGGGCATGCGGATTCGCCGTATACGCGGCCGTGATCGGCGGCGTCGTCGACAGCGCCGGCGACCTGGTCGGCGGCAAGGCCGGCCGCGACATCCTCGCGAAGCTGAGCGGCCCCCACGAACTCGTCAACGCGTTCGTGAACACCGGCCTGAGCATGATGGCGTTCATCGCGTCGGCGTACGCGGTGCTCGCCGTGCTGCGCCTGCGCACCGAGGAGACCCGCGGGCTGGCCGAGCCCGTCCTGGTGACCCGGGTGAGCCGGATCGCCTGGGCGGCCGGCCACGTCACGATCGCGCTGGCCGGATCGGCGCTGCTGATGGGCGTCACCGGGCTCTTCCTGGGTCTGGTGCACGGCGTGCGCGCGCACGACGTCGGCACCCAGCTCCCGCGGGTCCTGGGCGCCGCGCTGGTCCAGGTCCCGGCCGTGTGGGTGATGGCGGGCATCGCGGTCGCACTGTTCGGCGTGGTGCCGCGCCTCGTCGCCGTCGCCTGGGGAGCGCTCGGGCTGTTCCTGCTCCTCGGCGAGCTCGGGCCGCTGCTGGAGCTGAAGCAGTGGGCGATGGACGTGTCACCGTACGCGCACGTGCCGAAGCTGCCCGGCGCCGCCATGCGCACGACGCCCGTCGTGGCGCTGGCCCTGGTCGCCGCCGCGCTGATAGCGCTGGGCCTCGCCGGGCTGCGCCGCCGCGACATCTCCTGACGGGAGCCGACCGGGACGGAATAATTCGGTGACAATCCTCCGGGTAGGGATTTTTCGGCGTAGCGGGGAGGTGGCTTCTTTCTTTTCGCTCTCACGTCGCGGAATGGATGGCTAAACTCGGCTGCGGTTTCCTGCTTTCCATTCGGACGAGAGCGATCGATGCGACTTATTTCAAATCAATGATAAGTCGCATGAAAGGGTTAAAGGCGATATGTCGACCAATAGATCGAGAGTGCGGAGCGGGATGGCCCTCGCCGCGGCGATGGCGCTGGGCGCCGCTCCGGCCGCAGCCTCGCCCGCGGCGAACGCGCAGGCCCTGCCCGCGCCCGGCGCCACCGACCGGGTCCTGGCGGAGATCTGGCCCCTCGACACCGGAGCCCGGCCCGTCGCGCCACCGCACCGCGTACCGCGCCCGGCGCAGCCGCCGACGCCGTCCGCCTCCGATATGGAGCATCTCACCGACGATCCGCCGCTGACGCCGGGAGGCAGCATCGCCCGCGACACCGACCCGCGCGACCGGCGCGTGCGCGTCGCGGGCGGAATCGACCGCGCGCCCAAGGGCGTCCCGCTGCTGCCCGCCGCCTCCGGCCCGTCCGCTCAGGGCCTGCCATCCGGCTGCGGCGTCTGGTCGTGGACCTACCGCGACGACGGCCGGGCCAAGGGCTCCGGCCTGGTCTCCTGCACGGCCCGGCAGCCCGTCCTGTACGCCCGCACCGTCCTCGAACGCCGCCGCTGGTACGGCTGGCAGGTCCTCGACGACGACGAGTCCAAGCGCTCCGGCGCCGAGCAGGTCGCCAGCGTCTCCCGCTGGCGCTGCACGGGCGTGGGCTCCTACACCTACGCGTCCGGTGCGTACGGCACGGTCGTGGCGGCGAACGGCCACACGTACCACGGGGCCGTCGCGACCCGTAACCGGTTCGATTGCTGACCCTTCCCCTGACCCCGGCGCGGCCCGCGAGCCCGGGCAGGGCACTGTCATCTCCAATTCCGAAGACATTGTGTTCG
>JBEHYF010000268.1:0-4508 GCA_048498315.1 Actinomycetota bacterium | reverse complement strand
ATCGACCTCGCCACCGCTCTCTTCGTCCGCGGCGAACGCGACGCCACCGAAGCACATATGCGTGCTGCGCGCACACTTGTCGGCCACACCGGGCCTTTCCGACAGAAGGCCGAGTTGAAAACCACTGAACCTATCGTACGAGGGTTTAGGAACCATTACTCTATGCGTCACAGCCGCAATCAAGCAGACCCACGAACTTGAAGTCCTGAAGGGACTACACAGCGTGAGCGATTTGAAGCTGTTCAGAATTAATGATGGCAAGGCCACCGAGTTGGCCGGCACGGCATTCGCCCTTGAGCGCTCGCTGCAAAAACTGATCGAAGAAAACATGGAGACGCTGTTTGGCGTTAGGTTCATCGCCACAGAGTACTCCACAGGAGTCAAGCATGGTGGGCGCATCGATTCGCTCGGACTCGACGAGAACGGATCGCCGGTCATCTTCGAGTACAAGCGAGCCAGCAACGAAAATGTAATCAATCAAGGCTTGTTCTATCTGGACTGGCTTCTCGACCACCGCGCAGAGTTTGAACAGTTGGTCGCGAAGAAAATCGGGCAGGCGGTCGCCGAAGGAATCGACTGGAAGAATCCTCGCCTGGTCTGCGTGGCCGGGGATTTTTCAAGGTACGATGAGCACGCAGTCCAGCAAATCAACCGATCCATCGAGTTGGTCCGCTATCGGGACTTCAGCGGAGAACTGCTCGCTTTGGAGCTCGTGACTGCTCGCACAGGGTCCGGCGCGGTCGTCGACACCGCATCGAACAGCAGTCATAGGGCCAGTGGCGACGCGAAGACCGTGAGCGATTACCTGGAGCAAGCGCCGGACACTCTGAAGGACTTGTACGCCGAGTTTGAGGCGTTCTCCGAGGCCCTTGGCGATGACGTAACGAAGAAAACCCTAAAGCACTACTTCGCGTTCCGCCGGATTAAGAACTTCGCCTGTGTCGAGATTCATCCAAAGACACACGCCCTACTCGCCTATCTCAGGGTAGATCCGTCGAGCATTCAGATGGAAGACGGATTCACCAGGGATGTGCGGAATATCGGCCACTTTGGTACCGGTGACCTGGAAGTTCGAATTCGAACACGGGCAGATCTTGAAAAGGCCATGCCTCTCGTACAGCTTGCTTATGATGCGAGCTAGTGGCAGCCCGCCTTCGTCTCGGCCCTGTGCACGGCCTAACGGTCAGCCTTCAGCGAGTCGGAGGCGGGCAAGCATGTCGCTTACTTCCTTACTGTCCTCATGCTCTGGGCCGTAGAGCAGACACAGGTCTTCATACAGAGGCTCCAGCACTTCGGCGGCGTTCGCGTTGCCCTCGGACAGCAGCAGGGCGCCGATGTTGCGGCGCAGTTCGAGGGCGGTCTCCGAGGCGTCTCCCTCTTTCGCGCGGACCTGGTCGAGCACGTCGCGGAACTGTTTCAGCGCCGCGGTGGCCTGGCCGAGTTCGGCGCGGCAGTAGGCGGCCTGCCGGCGGCACTCCAAGGCGTTCTCACTCGCCGGTCCCTCGGTGCGCAGGTAGGCGCCGGCGAGGGCGTCGAATTCGGGCAGGGCCTGGCGGAAGGCTCCGCCGATGACGAGGATCGCGGCGCGGCGCAGCCGGAGCCGCAGGACGCGGGGGCTTTCGGCGCCGAGCGCATCGGCGGCCGGCACGATCACGTCCTGGAGTACGTCGGCGGCCTGCGCGAACCGTTCGTGGTCCAGCAGCGCGTCGCTTTGGTCGATCGCGGCCTTGATGGCGTCGCGCAGCGCGGTGCCGGGAGCGGCGGCCGGGTGCGGAGCGGGCCGGGCGGCCGTAGGAGCGGGTACGGCCGGGGACGCCTCGGCGCGCGGGCGCGGGGCGTTGGGGCGGCGGAACATCACCGTGGGGTCGGGCAGGTCGAGCGGCCGTTCGCCGGCCGCCGGGGGTGGCGAGCCGGGTGCCGGCAGGAAGGGCAGCAGGCGTTCGTAGACCGCGTAGGCGTCGGCGGGCCGCTGCTCGGGGTTCTTGCGCAGCAGCTCCAGGACGAGGCGTTCCAGCTCGGCGGGCACGTCGGCGCGCAGCTCGCGGAGCGGGCGTGGCGGTGCGGAGGTGTGCTGCTGCCACAGCTCGAAGTCGGTGCGGCCGGTGAAGACCGGGTGCCCGCTGAGCAGCTCGTGCAGGATGCAGCCGAGGGCGTACAGGTCGCTGCCCGGGGTGATCTGCGCGCAGCGGATCTGCTCGGGTGACATGTACTGGCTGCTGCCGATCGGGTGGCCGGTCGCGGTCAGCCTGGTGACGTCGGTGCGCAGGATGGCGGCGATGCCGAAGTCGAGCACCTTCACGGTGCCGTCGCCGGTGACGATGACGTTGTCGGGCTTGAGGTCGCGGTGCACGACCGGGACGGCGTGCGCGTGGGACAGCACGGTGCTGATCTGCGCGGCCATGGCGGCGGCCCACCCGATGGGCAGCGGGTCGGCCGGCCTGATGAACGAGCGCAGGGAGACGCCCTCGACCAGCTCCATCACGAGGTACAGGCGGTCGAAGGACTCGTCGAGGACGGCGTCGTAGACCTGGGGGACGCCGTGGTGCCGGATGCGGGCGGTTACCCGCGCCTCGCGGCGGAACCGCTTGGCGAACTCCTCGGCGTGCTCGGGTGAGGTGAGCATGTCGCGCCGGATGAGCTTGACGGCCACCGCGCGGTCGAGCACGGCGTCGTAGCCGCGCCAGACCGTCCCCATGCCGCCGGAGCTGATCTCCTCGATGAGCTCGTACCGCCCGGCGATCGGCTCCATCAACGCCCCGTTCCCCGCGCCCGCTGGTGTCCGCCTGGTAACGGGGCAAGTGTCGCGATATCGGAACCATCCGTCCAGCGCTTCCGTACGCAGGACGACGCGCGGGCGGGGAGGCGCCGACGGCCGGGGCCGCGAGCAGGTCGCGGAATGGTGCGGTGACCGCAGAGGCCGACCGGGTCCGATCCGGAGCCGGCCGGTCCGCCGGGGTGCTTACCGAGCTCGTTCCCTCAGCAGGAAATTTTTCCTGCTGAGGAAACGTCCGTGCACGCGGCACCGGCCGCCGTCGCCGCCGTGAACGCTCGTGGACACCCCGCGAGGCGAGCGGCCTGCGGTCCCCGGCTCACCGCGTACGTCGTAATGCGGTCAGTTCCGCGGCGGTCAGCGTCACGCCGGTGGCGGCGAAGGCCACGTGCACGGTCTTGCCGCGGGCGAAGTAGTGGACCCACCGGTCGGTGACGAGCCGGTCGACGATGGTCAGGCCCCGGCCGCGTTCGGCCAGGATGCCGCCCTCGTCGGCCGCGGGCATGGGCCGGTGGTCCGGGTCGGTGACCGCCAGGTGCGCCCACCGGGGCGTGACGGTCACCTGCAGGGTCAGCGGCCATTCCTCATCGGACCAGGCGCGCAGCGAACACGCGGCGGCGATGGCGTTGGTGACCAGCTCGCTGGCGACGACCTCGACCTCGTCGATGGCGTAGGGGTAGCCGAAGACGGCGCTGGCGGCGAACGTACGGGCGATCCGGGCGGCGTTGGGCCGTGCGCGCAGCGCACGCCAGGACGGCCGCGGGACGGCGTGCGGCGCGACGGCCGCGTTATCGAGTGTCACGGGAGAACCACTCCCTGTAGTCGCACCAGGGCAAGTAGCCCCGGCGTGGGTGGGTCAGGCGCCACCTAGACTGCTAGTCTCAGACCGGATTCGCAATACCAGGATCGAAATGCGTCTATTTCTTGCCGCTATGTCTCCTTCAATGGATGGATCTTCGGCGTGCCATACGATCCCCACCATGCCCGACAGCCGCCATAGTCCGACGGTGCGCCGCCGACGCTTGTCCGCCATCCTTCGTCAGCTCCGCAAGGAGGACGGCCGGACCGCCAAGGAGGTGGCCGATGTGCTCGAATGGCCGCCCTCCAAGCTGACGCACATGGAGCGCAACGAGTGGAAGCTGCCCCGCGTACACGACATCCGTGCACTCCTGGACGTCTACGGCGTAAGCGACGAACGTCAGCGCGATGAGTTGCTCCGCCTCGCGCGCGACGGGCGTCAGCGCGGCTGGTGGCACGCCTACCGCGAAATGCTGTCGGAGAGCTACAGCACCTACATCGGTCTGGAGGCCGAGGCCGCGACCCTGCTGATCTACCAGCCGCTCGTCATCCCGGGCCTCCTTCAGACCGAGGACTACGCCCGCGCACTCATTCAGGCCGGACCGGCCGAGGTCGACGAAGCAGGGATCGAGCAGCGCATCAAGGTCCGCCGTGAACGGCAGGCGATCCTCACCGGTGACGATCCCGTACGAATCTGGGCGGTGATCGACGAGGCCGCGCTACGCCGGTTGGGCGGCGACCCGGATGTGAAACGCAGGCAACTCGCGCACATCGCCGAGATGGCCCGGTCGGCACGGGTAACACTCCAAATGATCCCCTTCGCCGCGGGCCTGCATGCCGGCGTCACCGGAGGGTCGTTCACCATCTTGCAGTTCCCGGATGCAGCCGATCAAGATGCGGTGTACGTCGATACGTTCGCCGGCGAGTTGTTCGTAGAAGA
>JBEHYF010000267.1:0-4513 GCA_048498315.1 Actinomycetota bacterium | reverse complement strand
GGTTCCGCAACCGGCCGATGCGGGGCGATGCCGGGGCCGGGGTGGCGGGAGCACTCCCGACAGTGACGATTAGCCCGGGGCGGGAGGCGCTCAGGCGTCGCGCTGGCCGGATCGGCGGGACGCGCGGGACGGTCAGCCGGCGGCGGGACGGGCCAGGCGGAGGACGTTCGCGATGATGCGGTGGCCGGTATCGCCGGTGGCGGTGAGGATCGACTCCGGGTGGAACTGCACCGCCCAGCGGCGGTTCACCGGGTCCTCGATCGCCATGACGACATCGTCAAGCATCGCGGTGGGCGCGAATCCGCCGCGCACCTGGTCACGCTTGGCGTGCAGCGAGTGGTAACGGGCCGCGGTGAACTCCCGGGGCAGCCCCTCGAACAGCTCGCCGCCGTCGCCGACCACGATGCGGCCGGGCTTGCCGTGCGCGGGCTCGGGCAGCAGCGCCAGCTCGCCTCCCGCATGCTCGACCATGGCCTGCAGGCCGAGGCAGACGCCGAAGACCGGCAACTCACGCGCGTAGACCGCGTCCAGCAGGTCGGCGGTGGCGAAGTCGGCGGGCCGGCCCGGGCCGGGAGACAGCACGACCAGGTCGGGCCGGATCTCGTCCAGCATCTTGTCGGGGAAACCGAACCGCAGGGTGGTCACGTCGGCGCCCTGCCGGCGGAAGTAGTCGGCGAGGGTGTTGACGAAGGAGTCCTGGTGGTCGACCAGGAGCACCTTCAAACCCGCGCCGGCCCCTTCGCGCGGTGTCTCGGCGACGGCGTCCCGGCGCGCGTCCGGCGAGAGCGCGTCGAGCAGGGCGCGGGCCTTGAGGTAGGTCTCGCGTTCTTCGGCGTCGGGGTCGGAGTCGTAGAGCAGGGTCGCCCCGGCGCGCACGGCGGCGACACCATCCTGGATATGCGCGGTACGCAGCGTCAGGCCCGTGTTCATGGAGCCGTCGAAGCCGATGCAGCCGACCGCCCCGCCGTACCAGCGCCGCGGCGTGTCCTCGTGGTCCTCGATGAACTGCATCGCCCAGGTCTTGGGCGCTCCGGTCACCGTGACCGCCCACATGTGGGTGAGGAACGCGTCGAGTGCGTCGAAGCCGGGCCGCAGGCGGCCCTCGATGTGGTCGACGGTGTGGATCAGCCGGGAGTACATCTCGATCTGGCGGCGGCCGATCACCCTGACGCTGCCGGGCACGCAGACGCGGGACTTGTCGTTGCGGTCGACGTCGGTGCACATGGTCAGCTCGGACTCGTCCTTGGCCGAGTTGAGCAGCTCGCGGATGCGGTCGGCGTCTTCCAGCGGGTCGCCGCCGCGCCGGATCGTGCCGGAGATCGGGCAGGTCTCCACCCGGTCGCCGGTGACCCGCACGAACATCTCCGGCGAGGCGCCGACGAGGTACTCGCCCTCGCCGAGGTTGAAGAAGAACTCGTACGGCGCCGGGTTGGTGACCCGCAGCCGTTCGAAGAAGGCGGCCGGCGAATCGCACGGCCCGTACATGACGTGGCCCGGCACCACCTCGAACAGATCGCCGCGGAGAAACCGTTCCTTGGCCTCCCGCACGACCTGGGCGTACGCGCCGGGCGTCGGCTGGGGCGGCAGCTCGCGGGCGCGCGGCGGCGGGGTGGACTCGGTGCGGCGCGGCAGGCCGTGCGTGCGCATGCCGCCGACCTCGAAGTCGTAGGACAGCCGGGCGGACGTCTCGCGCTTGCGGTCCACGACGATCATCTCGTCGGCGAGGTGGAGGACGAGGTCGCGCTGGTCGCGGGGACGGTCGATGCGCAGCCGTATCGGCTCGAACTGGAACGCCAGGTCGTAGCCGAACGCCCCGTACAGGCCCAGGTGCGGGTCGTCGCCGCGGAACAGGCCGGTGACGGCGCGCAGCGCGGTGAAGACGGTCGGGCGGCGGCTGCGTTCCTCTTCGGCGAAGATGTCGTCGGTGGAGGGGACGAAGACCTCGAGCCCGCCGGGGATCTCGGCGGGCTCGCCGGTCGCGGCCATGGCCTGCGACACGACCGGGAGCAGGACGTGGCCGCGTTCGTTCAGGGCGCGGACGGCGATGCGGCGGCCCCGGGCGACGATCTCCAGGCAGGGGTCGACGTAGGCCATGTGCCAGCGGCTGTACCGGCCGGGGTACTCCATGCCGGAGCTGAGCACTCCCCCGCGGCGCTCCCCCACCGCCTGGACGAGCGCGTCGAGCGCATCGCTCTTGCGCGCCGGGTCCACCGGCGTCGCGGTGCGGGTGACATGAATGCCTGCGGCGGTGACGTACTCGGTCGTCGTCTCCACGATCGGCCCCTCGATAATCGGGCCTTCTCCGGCGGAGATGTGCACCCGACCGCCGGATGAAGGCGGTCGCTGCGGTGTCGGAGAATGCGGAACCCGCGCCGCCTTAGCGGCGCCACCACCACGAGGTCGTCCGGGTTCGCACAACAGAAGGCTACCTGGTCACGGGCCCCGCACGCCACCGGTCACGCGCGCCGTCTCGTTGTCCGGAACAGAATGCAGCCGAGACCTAACCGAGACCCGGCGTAGGTGAAATCTGTGTTAAGAAAACCGACTGGGGCTGCCCGCAGCATCGAGGGGCGGCCTTGTCGTGTATTTGAGGCAATGAGGAGGCCACCGTTGGCCGAGATCGAACACCGGTCGCGCCGATCCGACCGGAGTCCCTGGAACTGGCTGCTCGTCCTACCGGTCGTCGTGCCGCTCCTGACCTTCCTGTACAACGGCGACAAGCCACGGCTCGGCGGGATCCCGCTGTTCTACTGGGCGCAGTTCGCCTTCATCATCCTCAGCGTCGTCTGCACCGCGATCGTCTACCTGATGACGCGGACCGACTCCGGGCCGAAGGAGGGCTGAGCGATGACCGGCCGGCACGTCACCGAACTCGTCATCTACGCCATCCTGTTCCTCATCGTCAGCGGCATGGGCTTCTTCGCGGCCCGCTGGCGGCGCCCGGGCACCCTGCACACCCTCGACGAGTGGGGGCTGGGCGGGCGCAGCTTCGGTTCGTGGATCACCTGGTTCCTCATCGGCGGTGACCTCTACACCGCCTACACCTTCGTCGCGGTCCCGGCGCTGGTGTTCGGCGCGGGCGCGGCGGGCTTCTTCGCGCTGCCCTACACGGTGGTCATCTACCCGATGGTCTTCCTGGTGCTGGTCCGGCTGTGGTCGGTCTCGCACGTGCACGGGTTCGTCACGCCCGCCGACTTCGTGCGCGCCCGCTTCGGCTCGCCGACCCTCGCGCTGCTGATCGCCGTCACCGGGATCGTCGCGACCATGCCGTACATCGCGCTGCAGCTGGTCGGCATCCAGGCGACGCTCACGGCGATGGGGGTGAACGGCCACTGGCCGCTGATCATCGCCTTCCTGATCCTGGCGGCCTACACCTACCAGTCGGGCCTGCGGGCGCCGGCGCTCATCGCGTTCGTCAAGGACGCGCTGATCTACCTGGTCATCATCGTCGCCGTGCTCTACATCCCCTACAAGGTGGGCGGCTGGGGGCACATCTTCGACACGGCGCAGGCGAAGTTCGCCAAGACCCCGGCGCCCGCCGACGGCACGCTGCTCAACCACAACAACCAGCTCAACTACGCGATGCTGGCGCTGGGCTCGGCGATGGCGCTGTTCCTGTACCCGCACAGCGTCACGGGCGTGCTCGCCAGCCGCAACCGGGGCGTGATCAAGCGGAACATGGCGGCGCTGCCCGCGTACAGCTTCGTGCTCGGGCTGATCGCGCTGCTCGGCTACATGGCCGTCGCCGCGGGCGTCACGCCGGCCAAGGACAACGGCAAGCCGGACAGCAACACGATCGTGCCGGTGCTGTTCGACCACCTGTTCCCGAGCTGGTTCACCGGCATCGCGTTCGCCGCCATCGGCATCGGGGCGCTGGTCCCGGCGGCCATCATGTCGATCGCGGCCGCGAACCTGTTCACCCGCAACATCTACCGCGAGTACTTCCGCCCGAACGCGAGCGCGGCGGAGGAGGCGAAGGCCAGCAAGGTGGCCTCGCTGGTCGTCAAGATCGGCGCGGTGCTGGCCATCCTCCTGCTGGACCCGCAGTTCTCCATCGACCTGCAGCTCATCGGCGGCGTCATCATCCTGCAGACGCTGCCGGCGGTGGGGCTGGGCCTGCTCACCCGCTGGTTCCACCGGGGCGGGCTGATCGCCGGTCTGGTCGCGGGCCTGGCCGCCGGGCTGTGGATGGTGTACCAGATCCCGAACCCGGCGTCGCACAAGGCACACTTCGGCGGGTCCGCGTACGCGCTCAGCAAGCTGGGCTTCGACACCGACATGACGGTGTACGTGGGCGTCCTCGCGCTGGTCGTCAACGTGGTCGTCGCGGTCGTCGCGAGCCTCGTGCTGCGGGCGGTCAAGGCGGCGGACGGCGCGGACGCCACGCGGGTGCAGGACTACTACGCCGACGAGGGCGACCCGCGGATCACCGAGGGCACCCAGGAGATCGAGGCCGAGCTGGCCTGACTCATCGTCGAGGCCGGACCGGCCTGAGGTCGCCGGGGCGCTCCAC
>JBEHYF010000266.1:0-4533 GCA_048498315.1 Actinomycetota bacterium | reverse complement strand
TCCGGCTCCATATCAGTGGGCCTCCGTCGACCGCGTCTGCGCGCGATCGATCCCCCGGCGCCGGGCGCCGCCAGCACCTCCTTGACGAGGGCGTTGTCCTCCAGGCAGCGGATGGTCGCCACCTGTCCGCAGAAGCGGGACCGGCCTCCGTAGGAGCGGAACTGCGTCTCGCAGCTCGCCAGCTCGGCGCCGTACTCGTCGATGAGATCGGCCGTCACGACGTTCACCCGCTTGAGACTAACGGCCTGCGGTCCCGCGCACCCGAGCGCCATCCCGCCCCGTGGCGCGGCATCCACCCGCCGCCGGGCGTCCCGCACGCCCGCCGGCCCGCGTCACGCCCCGGGAATCCCGCACGCCCGCCTGCCGCCTCCCGCCCGGACGTCCCGCCGGCCGCATGGCATCCCGCCGACCGCCGGAGTCCCGGGCGTCCGCCGGCCCCGCGCCGCCCCCGGAGGTCCCGCCCGCCGCGCGGCATCCGCGCCCGCATGTGTGCCGCCGCGCCGGTCAGGCGTCCGGGCCGCCCGTCGGGCGGCCCAGGAGGCGCGACAGCACGATCGAGGTCTTGGTCTGGACGATGTTCGGCTCGCCGCGGAGCCGTTCGAGCGCCTCTTCCAGCGCCTGGATGTCGCGCGCCCGCAGGTGGACGAGCGCGTTCGCCTCACCGGTGATCGTGTACGCCGCCACCACCTCGGGGTGCCGCCGGACGCTGGCGTAGATCTCGTCGGGCGACGTGCGGCCCGCGCAGAACAGCTCGACGAACGCCTCGGTCGTCCAGCCGAGCGCGGACGGGTCGACGACGGCCGCGTACCCGGTGATCACGCCGTCGTGGCGCATGCGGTCGACGCGCCGTTTCACCGCCGGCGCCGACAGCCCGACCCGATCGCCCACCTGCGCGAAGGACGCGCGGGCGTTCTCCAGTAGACACGCAACGATTCGCCGGTCTATGTCGTCAAGACGCAATGATCAGACCCTATCGAGCGCTAATCAGATGTTGGTGTTGCACATATGCCGACCTTACGCTTCAGCTGGTGCCTGACCAACCTGGGCGCTTATTGGGCCCGCATTGCCTGGAGAAACATCGATGACGATGCAGATCCTGGCCCGCGACGACGCGGGCGTATCGGCGGGACGACCGGCACGGACCTACCTGATGTGCCCGCCGACGTACTTCGACGTCCGTTACGCGATCAACGCGTGGATGGACCCGGAGACTCCCGTCGACCGCGACCGCGCGGTCGCGGAGTGGGAACGGCTGAGGGCGACCTACCGGTCGCTCGGCCATACCGTCCATGTCATGCGGCCCGTGGAAGGGCTGCCCGACATGGTGTTCGCCGCCAACGGCGCGACCGTCGTGGGCGGCATGGTGCTGGGCGCGAAGTTCCGGCATCCGGAGCGCGCGCCGGAGGCCGAGGCGCACCTCGCCTGGTTCCGCGAGCACGGCTACCGGTGGATCACCTTGCCGGCGTACGTCAACGAGGGCGAGGGCGACTACGTCTTCGCCTACCGGGCGATCGTGGCCGGGCACGGCTTCCGCACCGACCCGCGGGCGCACAACGAGCTGCACACGACCTTCGGGCTGCCCGTGGTCAGCGTCGAGCTGGTCGACCCGCGCTTCTACCACCTCGACACCGCGCTGTGCGTGATCGATCCGTTCACCGCCGCGTACTACCCCGGCGCCTTCGACGAGGACGGGCTGCTGAAGCTCAAGACACTGTTCCCCGAGCTGATCGAGGCGACCGAGGCGGACGCGCTGGCGTTCGGCCTCAACGCGGTCAGCGACGGGCGCCACGTGGTCATCCCGCACGACGCGACGACGCTGGCCGGGCGGCTCGCCGAACGCGGCTTCGCAGTGATCCCGATCGAGATGACCGAGCTGCGCAAGGCGGGCGGTGGCCCGAAGTGCTGCACGCTCGAACTTCGCCCCTAGCCTGGAAAGAGAGGCCTGCGGCGACCCCGCGGCCGACGAAGGAGCCACCGTTGAAGACGCAGGACCTGCGGGCGCTGTCGGAGGAGCACAGCGCGCACAACTACCACCCGCTGCCGGTCGTCATCGCCGAGGCCGAGGGCGCCTGGGTGACCGACGTCGAGGGCAAGCGGTACCTCGACATGCTCTCGGCGTACTCGGCCGTCAACTTCGGGCACCGCCACCCCCGGCTGGTCGAGGCGGCCCGCCGCCAGCTCGACCGCGTGACGCTGGTCAGCCGGGCGTTCGACCACGACCAGTTCGGGCCGTTCGTCGCCGAGCTGGCCGAGCTGGCCGGCAAGGACATGGTGCTGCCGATGAACAGCGGCGCCGAGGCGGTCGAGACGGCGCTGAAGACCGCCCGCAAGTGGGGGTACGAAGTCAAGGGCGTGCCCGCGGGCCAGGCGAACATCGTCACCTTCGAGGGCAACTTCCACGGCCGCACCACGACGATCATCAGCTTCTCCACCGACCCGGACGCCCGCAACTCCTACGGCCCGTACACGCCGGGCTTCCGCACCGTGCCGTACGGCGACGTGGAGGCGCTGCGGGCAGCCGTCGATGAGAACACCGTCGGCGTGCTGATCGAGCCGATCCAGGGAGAGGCCGGCGTCAACGTGCCGCCGAGCGGGTTCCTCACCGCCGTGCGCGAGATCTGCACCGAGCGCGGCGCGCTCATGCTCGCCGACGAGATCCAGTCGGGCCTGGGCCGCACCGGCACGACCTTCGCGGTGGAGCACGAGAACGTCGTTCCCGACGTGTACATCCTCGGCAAGGCGCTCGGCGGCGGCATCCTGCCGGTCTCGGCCGTCGTCGCCGACCGCGACGTGCTCGGCGTCTTCAAGCCCGGCCAGCACGGCTCCACCTTCGGCGGCAACCCGCTCGCGTGCGCCGTGGGCCGCGAGGTGATCGCGATGCTGAAGACCGGCGAGTACCAGGAGCGATCCCGCGTGCTCGGCGCGCACATGCACGAGCGTCTGGGCGCGCTGCCCGCCGAGCGGGTCCGCGAGGTGCGCGGCCGCGGGCTGTGGGCCGGCGTCGAGCTGAACGGCAAGGCGCGGCCGGTCAGCGAGCGGCTCATGGAGCGTGGCGTGCTGGCCAAGGAGACGCACGAGACGACGCTCCGCCTTGCCCCGCCGCTGGTGGTGAGCCGGGAGGACCTCGACTGGGCGCTGGACCGCCTGGAGGAGACGCTCACCGAGCTGTAGCGCTCCGGCGCGGCCGGGTATGGACCATGGGCCGCGCGTGTGCTTGACTCACGGCCGGAGGAACCGAGCACGGGCCGCCGGCGTCTGACCCGCAGACGCCGGCGAATCCCTGGAGACGGTCGATGACGAAGCGGATCTTCGTACGTCTCGCGACCATGCGGGAGGCGGCCGACGACTTCCAGTCCGCCCTCGACCACTACACGGCCGAGCTGCAATCGCTCGAAGACGACCTGAAGAAACACCTGCACGAGTGGACGGGCGAGGCCCGGTCCGCCTTCGACGCCTTCCACGCCGAGTGGCACCGGTCGGCGCGTGACATGGCGGACGCGCTCGGCGGCCTGCGGAGGAGGATCGTCCGCGCCCACGGCAACTACCACAGCGCGCACCGCGCCAATCAGCTCACCTGGAGACGCCGGTGAGCCCTCCGCCGCCCGACCCGGGCTCGGGCACGATCGACATCACCCCGGACGACGTCGCCGCGGCCGCCAAGACCTTCGCCACCGCGCAGAACGACCTGTACAACGCCTGGTCCACACTGCAGACGAGCCTCGACCAGAACGCCGGCATGGCGGGCAACGACAGCGTCGCGCGGAAGTTCAACGACCAGTACGACAAAGGGGTCAAGGCGGCCTGGAAGGTACTGCATCAGGGGATCATCACGTTCGGCGGCATCTCCACGGGGCTGACGACCACCGCGAACAACTTCGTCAAGGCCGACCACCACTCGTCCGGCCACGCCGGTGCGCCGCCGCTGTACGCGCCGGAGCCGATCTTCGAGGACGTCGTGATGGCCGACGTCGACTCCGCACTCGGGCCCGGGCAGGGCGGTCTGCCGGGGCCGCTGGCGAAGTTCTGGCCGAACGCCGACACCGGCAAGGTCCGCGCAGCGGCACGCGCCTGGCACACCGCCGCCGACGCGATCGATGGCATCAACGGCCGCGCGAACACCGCCATCGCCGGGCTGACCGCCTCGCCCGACGACGACAACGGCAAGGCGATCAACGAGTTCTGGAACGACGTCTACAACCGCGACGACCCCAAGACCGTGCTCGCCGGGATGTACCACATCTGCAAGGCCCTCGGCGACGCGTGCGACAAGTACGCGAAGAGCGTCGACGACGCGCACGACAAGATGAAGAACGCCCTCATCGGCGCGGGCATCGCGGTCGGCCTGACCACGCTCGCCGGAGCGGCGCTGAGCATCTTCACGCTGGGCGGGTCCGACGCGGCGGCCGGCGCCGCCGACGCCGCGGAAGCCGAGGCCATCCTGGGCCCCATCGCCGCGGAGACCGCCGCGACCGTCGGCACCGAGGTGGCCGCCGCCGTGAGCGACGACCTGGTCGCCGCCGTCGAGACCGCCGC
>JBEHYF010000265.1:0-4586 GCA_048498315.1 Actinomycetota bacterium | reverse complement strand
GCTGAGCCGGGCACGGCGTTCACGCAACGGACAGGCTGTCGGGCGGACGGGGCGAACGGGGCGAACGTAAGGGCCGGGCCTCAGCCCTCGCGGGCCCTGATGCCCGGCCGCCAGCCCAGCATGCGGGAGATGCCGAGGCCGCTGGTGAGGACGGAGGGGAGGATCGTCTGCGGCTGTACCGAGCCGGCCCGGACGACGACGGAGAGGGCGGCCACGACGCGTCCTTCGCTGTTCATGATCCGGGTCGCGATCGAGTCGGCGCCCTCGGTCAGCTCGCCGCGTACCACGGCGCTGCCGGTGCGGCGGCATTCGGCCAGCTCGCGCCGGAGGGCCTCCGGCCCGGTGATCGTCTTCGGGGTGAACCGGCGGAGCTGCCCGCCCAGCACCTCGTCCATCAGCCGCGGTCCGCCGTGGGCGAGCAGGATCTTGCCGACGCCCGTGCAGTGCAGCGGCAGCCGGCCGCCGACCTGGGAGACCAGCTCCAGCGCGCGCGGCGCGGAGAGCCTTTCGATGATGACCGCCTCGTTCTCCTCCAGCACCGCCAGTTGCACATGCTGGTGCAGAGCGGTGTAGAGGTCCTCCATGAAGGGCTGGGCCATCGTTCGCAGCGACTCGGTGAGCGGCGCCAGGGTGCCCAGCCGCCACAGGCGCAGACCGATGGCGTAGCGGCCGTTCGCGCGCTGGACGAGGGCGCCGGCCCTGGTCAGCTCCAGCACCAGCCGGCGCGCGGTCGCGTGCGGCAGGCCGGTCTTGCGGGTCAGCTCGGCCAAAGTCAGCTCGCTCTCCCCGGGTTCGAAGGAGAACAGCAGGTCAAGAAGCCGGGAGCTCACGCTCCGCCCCGGCTCGCCGGTCCGTGGCACGCCGCCCTCCCTTCCCCGGGGCAGCCTCGGAAGGCCGAGGCCGGGATGTTCATTCAATGACCCATTGTGCTCCCGTCCGGATCGTCTCCGGGCAGCATGAGCGCTCCGGGACCGCACGGGCCCGGGGACCCGGAGCCACCGACCGGAGGAGCCTGACGATGGGACCGCGCACGGGACGACCACTGAGGATCGCGATCCTCGGCGGCGGCATCGGGGGGCTCGCCACGGCGGCGTTCCTGCACCGCGAGGGGCTTTCCGGCACCGTGTACGAACAGGCGCCGCGCCTGACCGAGGTGGGCGCCGGCCTGGTGATCGCCCCGAACGCGGCCCGCCGGCTGCGTGCCCTCGGTGTCCTCGACGAGCTGCGCCGGCGCGCCGTCCGGCTGGAGGTCGGATGGGAGTTCCGCCGCTGGGCGGACGGGACGGTGCTGTCGTCGGAGGACCTCGCCACGGCGTGCGAGGAGCTGTACGGCGAGCACACCTACACGGCACACCGGGCCGACCTGCTCCGCACCATCGCGTCGCGGGTCCCGGCGGAGAACGTCAGGCTCGGCCACACCTGCGTCGGCCTCGACACGTCCGGCGGCGAGTCCCTGCGGCTCCGCTTCGCCGCCGGGCAGGTGGCCGAGGCCGATGTCGTGATCGGAGCCGACGGGGTGCACTCCCTCGTCCGGGACGTCCTGTTCGGGGCATCGCCCGCGACGTACTCGGGCCTGTGCGCCTTCCGCGCCCTGGTACCGGCGGACCGGGCCCCGGCCTTCGCCCGCCGCCCCGCCCAGACGCTGTGGATCGGCCCGGGGCACCACCTGGTGCACTACCCCGTCCGTGCCGGTGAGGTGGTCAACCTCGTCGCCTTCGCGCCCGCGGGCGACTGCGCCGTCGAGTCCTGGACGGCGACCGCCACGGTGGAGGAGTTCCTCGCCGAGTTCGACGGCTGGGACCGGCGCCTGGTCGGCCTGATCCGTGCCGCCGGAACACCCGGCCGCTGGGCGCTGCTGGACCGGGCACCGCTGACCCGCTGGTCCGAGGGCCGCGTCACGCTGCTCGGGGACGCCGCGCACCCCATGTTCCCCTTCTTCGCCCAGGGCGCCGCGCAGGCCATCGAGGACGCCGCCGTGCTGGCCCGGTGCCTGGCGGAGCAAGCGGACGATCCGGCCGCCGCGCTCCGGCGGTACGAGCGGCTGCGCATCCCCCGCACCACCCGCGTCCAGACCGTCAGCCACGGCCGCTCCCACCTCAACCACCTGCCGGACGGCCCCGAACAGCGGGCCAGGGACGCGGCCTTCGCCCAGGCCGACCCGCTGGTCGCGAACGGCTGGATCTACGGTTACGACACCGATGCCGCGCTGACGGACGGAGGGTGAGCCCGATGCCGATGACGTTCCTCCACGAGACCCTGCCGCAGCGGGTGGTGTTCGCCCCGGGCCGGGCGCCCGAGGCGACGGCCGCCGAGATCGAGCGGCTCGGCGCCTCGCGTGTCATGGTGATCGCCGGCCCTGGGCAGGCGGCGCCGGCCGACGCGGTGGCGGCCGGGGTGCCGGTGGCGCTGCGTCACGACGAGGTCGTCATGCATGTGCCCGTCGACGTCGCCGAGCGCGCCCGTGCGGCCGCCGCACGGGCCCGGGCCGACGCCGTGCTCTGCGTCGGCGGCGGATCGACGACCGGCCTGGCCAAGGCGGTCGCGCTGACCACCGGGCTGCCGATCGTGGCGGTCCCCACCACCTACGCCGGCTCCGAGGCCACCAACGTGTGGGGCCTGACCGAGGGCGGGACCAAGACGACCGGCGCCGACGACCGGGTGCTGCCGCGCTCGGTCGTCTACGACGCCTCGCTGACACTGACTCTGCCGGTGGAGATGTCGGTGGCGTCGGGACTGAACGCGATGGCCCACTGCGTCGACGCGATGTGGGGCCCGCGGGCGGACCCGGTCGACCAGGCGCTCGCCGCCGAGGGCATCCGCGCCCTCGCTCTCGGACTGCCGGGCGTCGCCGGTGACCCGGCGGGCCTGGAGGGCCGCGAACACACGCTGTACGGCGCCTACCTGGCGGCGGTCGCGTTCGCCTCGGCCGGATCGGGGATGCATCACCGGATCTGCCATGTGCTCGGCGGCATGTTCAACCTCCCGCACGCCCAGACCCACGCCGTCGTCCTGCCGCACGTGCTCGCCCTCAACGCGCCCGGCGCACCGGAGGCCGAGCGACGCATCGCGCGCGCCTTCGGCACCGCGACGGCGACCGGGGGGCTGGCCGCCCTGCGGGATACGCTCGACGCGCCCAAGGCCCTGAAGGACTACGGCATGCCCGAGGAGGGCATCGTCACAGCGGTCGAGCCCATCCTGAGGGCGATCCCCGCCCGCAATCCCACCCCCGTCACCGCCCCCACCATCGAAGCGCTGCTGCGCTCGGCCTGGGAAGGAACCGCCGCGTCATGACCACCACCCCCAAGCCGGAGATCTCACCCGAGCAGGCCGCCCGCGAGGAGGAGCTGGCCGAGCGGGTCATCCGCTCCTTCGACTCCTGTGCGAGCCCGCGCCTCAGGGAGTTGATGGTCGCGCTGACCGGGCATCTGCACGCCTTCATCCGCGAGACCCGGCTCACCGAGGCCGAGTGGGGCCAGGCGATCGACTTCCTCACCCGCGCCGGCCACATCACCGACGACCGGCGGCAGGAGTTCATCCTGCTGTCCGACGTGCTCGGCGCGAGCATGCAGACGATCACGGTCAACAACGAGGCGTACGGCGACGCCACCGAGGCCACCGTCTTCGGGCCGTTCTTCGTCGAGGGGTCCCCGGAGATCGCCAACGGCGGCGACATGGCGTTCGGCGCGTCCGGCGAGCCCTGCTGGGTCGAGGGCACCGTGACGGACGACGCGGGCAACCCGCTGGGCGGCGCGCTGATCGAGGTGTGGGAGGCCGACGCGGACGGCCGGTACGACGTGCAGTACGCCGACGGCCGGGTCGCGGCCCGGGCACACCTGCGCACCGAGCCCGACGGGTCCTACCGGTTCTGGGCCGTCACTCCGACGCCGTACCCGATCCCGCACGACGGCCCCGTGGGGGACCTGCTCAAGGCCGTGGGCCGCTCCCCGATGCGCACGTCCCATCTGCACTTCATGGTGTCCCACCCCGGCTGCCGCACGCTGGTGACGCACATCTTCGTCCGCGGCGACGAACTGCTCGACTCCGACGCGGTGTTCGGCGTCAAGGACTCCCTGGTCAAGGACTTCGAACGGCAGCGGCCGGGCACTTCGGCGCCCGGCGGCCGCGTCGTCGACGGCACCTGGTCGAGGGTGCGGTTCGACATCGTGCTCGCGCCCGCGGGCGCCTGACGCCAACTGACGGCAACTGACGGCAACTGACGGCACCGTGCCGGTGGCAGGGCCCCGGCACGTCGCCGTCAGGCCGTCGGCACCGGCTCGATCGCGGCCGACACCACGACCCCGCTCGCCCCTTGCCCGTCCAGCAGCGGGCCCACCACCTCCCGATGCGAGACGTCGCCGACCTGGGCGGACAGATAGGACCGCATGTCCCGGACCCCCGGTACCCCGCGTTCCGCCTGCTCCCTCACGGCGCGGGCCAGCCGGGTGGCGTCCACCCCCGCCCACGGGTCGCGGACCTCGGCGCCCCCGTCCAGCCGCTCCCCGGCGATGTCCATCGGCTCCTCCATCCGTCACGTTGACGATGACCGGGTCCGCCGCCCGGCGCAGCAGCGGCCGGACCGCCGCCGC
>JBEHYF010000264.1:0-4592 GCA_048498315.1 Actinomycetota bacterium | reverse complement strand
GTCCGGTTTTGGGGGGCGGACCCGGGGGGGTACCCCCCCCCGGACCGGCCCTGGCCCGCGACCTGATCCTGCGGGCCCGCCGCATGGACGCCCATGAGGCGCTGCGGCGCGGCCTGCTCACCGAGCTCACCGGCGAGGGCGGTCACCTCGATCGCGCGATCGAGGTCGCGCGGGAGCTGGCCGCCCGGCCCCGGCTCGCGGTCATCACCGCCAAGCGGGTCATCGCCGCCGCGGCCGAATCGTCCCGGGAGAGCACCCTGCTTCTCGAACGGCTCGCCTACGCGGCACTGAATCACACCACCTGAACGGCCCGGCCGGGCATCGGGGGCGCACCGGCCCGACAGCAAGGAGAAACGAACATGGCCGTTTCCGCCCTCGGGATCGAGTCCCATTCGATCGACTATGTGCCGCTGGCCGAACGCCACGGCAAGGTGTGGCACCTGTGGCCGGTCTGGTTCACCGGCGACGCCCACCTGGCCACGCTCGCCGTCGGCGTGCTGGGCATCACGCTCGGCACCAATCTGTTCTGGACGGCCGTCGCGATCGTTCTCGGCTGCGCCCTCGGCACCTTCTTCATGGCGTTCCACTCCACCCAGGGGCCGCAACTCGGCCTGCCGCAGATGATCCAGTCGCGGCCGCAGTTCGGCTACCTCGGCGCGCTGTTCGTGTGGGTGGTCGCCCTGGTCACCTACGTCGGCTACAACGCCTTCAACCAGCTCCTGGCCGGCCAGACCGTGCACCACCTCACCGGGGCCGAGCCGCACGCGTCGTACCTGGCGTTCACCGTGCTGGCCGTGGTGGTCGCGCTCATCGGCTACGACCTGATCCACCGCGCGCAGCGCTGGCTCGCGTACGTGCTCATCGCCGGGCTCGCGGTCTTCACGGTCGGCGTGCTCGCCACCGGGCACTTCCCGGCCGGACAGCTCAGCGTGCACGGCTTCCGGTGGACGCCCTTCCTCACCCAGTTCTTCGTGGCCGCCGCCTACCAGCTCAGCTGGTCCATCTACGTGTCGGACTACTCGCGCTACCTGCCGAAGAACGTCGGGGTGCGCGCGTCGTTCTGGTGGACGTACCTGGGCGCGCTCGTCGGCGGCGCCTGGATGATGCTGGCCGGCGCCCTCGCCGCCGCGCTCGACGCGAAGGCCGACGTCGCCGAGGCCGTGCAACGGGCCGGTGACCATGTCTTCTCCGGCTTCGGCACGATCCTTCTGATCGCCGCGCTCCTGGGCCTGCTGACCATCACCGGGCTCAACTTCTACGGCGCCTCGCTGACCCTGCTCAGCGTCGCCGACTCGATCAGGCCGCTCCGCACCACCGTGGGCAAGCGCGTCGCCGGCCTGGTCGCCGTCGCCGTGACCTCCACCCTGATCGCGCTGCTGGCGCCGGCGGACTTCCTCACCTCGTTCGAGGACTTCCTGGCGATCCTGCTGTACCTGTTCACGCCGTGGACCGCGATCAACCTCGTCGACTTCTACGTCGTGCGGCACTCGCACTACTCGATCCGCGAGATCTTCAACCCGAACGGCATGTACGGCCGCTGGAGCTGGCGCGGCCTGCTCGCGTACGGGGTCGGCTTCGCCGTCATGATCCCGTTCTTCAGCACCGGCATGTACACCGGCCCGATCGCCCATGCCCTGCACGGGACGGACATCGCCATGCTCATCGGGTTGCCGGTCGCGGCCGGCGTCTACCTGCTGGCCTGCCGCTCGCTGGACACCGCGGCCGAGCGGGCGCGGATCGCCGAGGCCGACCGGGGGCTGGAGCCCGGCACGGAGGTGACGGCGGCGCCGGTCTGAGGCGTCCGGCTCCGGCACCGGGGCCGCCGTTCCGGCGAGCGGCGGCCCCGGTGCCGGGCGATGCCGGGCCCGCCGTCCCCCGCACGGCGAGATCACGCCGGCCGGTCACCGGCACGGGAGCGTTCAGAGACGTTCGACCTTGACCTCCCCGGCCTGGTAGCGGGCGCGCAGCGGCTTCTTGTCGAACTTGCCCACCGTCGTCTTGGGGATCTCGTCGACGAACGTCCAGTTCTCCGGCACCTGCCAGCGCGCCACCTTGCCGGACAGGTACGCGGCCAGCTCCTCGGCGGTCGCCGAGGCGCCCTCGCGCAGGACGACGAACGCCAGCGGCCGCTCGTCCCAGCGGTCGTCGGGGATGCCGATCACCGCGGCCTCCAGGACCGCCGGGTGGCCGGCCAGGTGGTTCTCCAGCTCTACCGAGGAGATCCACTCGCCGCCGGACTTGATGACGTCTTTGGCACGGTCGGTGATCTGGAAGAAGCCGCGCTCATCGATGGTGCCGATGTCGCCGGTGCGCAGCCAGCCGTCGTGGAACTTCTCCGGCGCGGGATCCTTGTGGTACGAGCCGGTGATCCACGGCCCGCGGACCTCGATCTCGCCGACGGACTCGCCGTCCCACGGCAGCTCCTGGCCGTCCGGGTCGACGATCCGCATCTCCACGCCGGCCGCGACGCGGCCCGACTTCAGCCGCCAGCGCATGTCCTCGTCGGTGCCGGGAAGCACCCCGGGCGGCGGGAACGCCATGCCGCCGACCGGGCTGGTCTCGGTCATGCCCCAGCCCTGGATGATCCGCA
The DNA here is from genome assembly GCA_048498315.1 of Actinomycetota bacterium. Classification (GTDB taxonomy): domain Bacteria; phylum Actinomycetota; class Actinomycetes; order Streptosporangiales; family Streptosporangiaceae; genus Actinoallomurus. The sequence continues at coordinate 2,002 of JBEHYF010000264.1, read as the reverse complement.
CGCCGTGGCGCTGCTCGAACCGCTCCAGCAGCGCGCTCGGCGCGGCGGCGCCCCCGGACGTGCCGATCCGCAGCGACGACAGGTCGATGTCGTGGCTCTCCCCGTACGTCAGGATGGCGTTCCAGATGGTCGGCACGGCTGCCGCGACCGTGCTGCGCTCGGCGGCGATGAACGCGGTCAGGTGCTCCGGCTGGAGGTAGGGGCCGGGCATGTGCAGCGTCGCGCCCGACAGGAACGAGCTGTAGGGCAGGCCCCAGGCGTTGACGTGGAACATCGGGACGATGGCCAGCACCCGGTCCGCCTCGGTCGCGCCGACGAGCGACGCCGACAGCGTGCCCATGGCGTGCAGGTACGTCGAGCGGTGCGAGTAGACGACGCCCTTCGGGTCGCCGGTGGTGCCGCTCGTGTAGCACATCGTCGCGGCGGCCCGCTCGTCCAGCTCCGGCCAGGCGAACCCCGGCTCCTCCGCGGCCAGCAGCTCGTCGTAGCGCACCCGCCGGCCGGGCAGCGCGGAGGCGTCGCCGTCGCCGACCACGATGAAGGTCTCGATGCCGGACAGGCCGTCGCCGGCGCGGGCCAGCAGCGGGGCGAGCGAGGCGTCGATGATGACGATCCTGTCCTCGGCGTGCCGGACGATGTGGGCGAGCTGGTCGGGGAAGAGTCGGATGTTCAGTGTGTGCAGCACCGCGCCCATGCCGGGTACGCCGAAGTAGGCCTCCAGGTGCTCCTGGTGGTTCCAGCAGAACGTCGCCACGCGGTCGCCCGCGCGGACGCCCAGGCGGGTCAGCGCCGCCGCGAGCCGCTCGGCGTTCTGCGCGATCCGCCGGTACGACGCCCGCCGCGGCTCGCCGGTCGTCCACGTCACGCACTCGCTGCCGCCGTAGATCCGCGCGCCGTGTCGCAGGATGGCGGGGATGGTGAGGGGATAGTCCTGCATGGTGCTGGCGAACATGGGCGTCCTCCGCGACATACCGACCGGTCGGTAGCAGGGTAGGGATGCCGTCGCCGCAGCGTCAACGCTTCGCAAACACTCGCCGGCCCCGGCCGTCCCCCGCCGGCCCGGGCTCGTCCGCCGGCGGCTCGTGGCCGTACGCCCGTGCGTCACGGTCGGCAGGGCCGGCACGGCGGGTGCCGGCGGGTGCGGCGCGCCGGTAGCCAGGGACGTCCTGGCGCCGCTGGGGAGCCGCCGGAGGAATGGCGCGGCGCGGGGTGGAGTGCCGTTCCGGCCCGGCATTCGGCGCGGCCGGTTGCGGGACCGGTCAGGCGCCGCGGACGCGGAGGGCGCGCTGGAGGTCGTCCAGTTCGTCGGCCAGCGCGCGGCGCAGCGTCGCGGTGAGGTCGTCGCGGGCCAGGCATTCCTCGGCGGCCCGTACGGTCTCGGGCGTCGCGGCGTGCGCGGGGAACAGCTCCCGGCCGAGCGTCCGTGCCACCACCGGGCCGCGCGGCCCGGCGCCGGGGATCTGCGCGAAGTACCGTCCCACGTAGCCGGCCGTCAGGTCCTCGCGCGGCCCCTGCCAGAAGCCGCTCGCGGTCGCGGCGAGCAGCCGCCCGGGGAGGGCGCCGTCGGTGAACATGAGCTGCCACGCCCGTTCCTTAGTGACCGGGTCGGGCAGGGCGGCACGGCACCGGGCCGCGCCCTCGCGCCCGGCCGCGGTCGGGTCGCGCACCAGTTCCGCGGCGATGTCCTCCTCGCCGGCCGCGCCAAGGGCCGCCAGCCGCGCCAGCGCGCGCCAGCGCAGGTCGGAGTCCATGCCGGGGCCGCCGGGCACGCTGCCGGCGTGCAGCCACTCCCACAGCTCGGCCGCCTCGTCCGCGCTCTCGGCGCACCGGATCAGCGCGCGTACGGCGGCGAGGCGGAGCGCCGGGTCGCCGCCGTCCGCGGTTCGCCGGAGGATCCGCCGGCAGGCGCCGCCCAGCGCCGCGAGGGCGGACGGCCGCCGCAGCGGCGCGACGAAGCGCGCCGCGGCGTCGCGGAGCCCGAAGCCGAAGAAGGCCTCCACAA
>JBEHYF010000263.1:0-4654 GCA_048498315.1 Actinomycetota bacterium | reverse complement strand
GAGCCGCCTGTCGGAATCGAACCGACGACCTATTCATTACGAGTGAATCGCTCTACCGACTGAGCTAAGGCGGCCTGCCACACGCGGGGTGCGGCGGGACCAGAGTCTACCGGGTCTCGCCGACTCCTCGTGCATCGATGTCAGTGGCACATGGTGCCCTTCTTCGGGGGCGTGCCGTTGATCAGGTACCGGTCGACGGCCGAGGTGATGCACGGGTTGCCCTGCAGGTAGGCGGTGTGGCCGTCGCCGTCGAGGCTGAGGAGGACGCCGGAGCCGAGCTGGGAGGCCAGGCCCTGCGCCCACTTGTACGGGGTCGCCGGGTCACGGGTGGTGCCGACGACGACGATCGGCTTGGCACCCTTGGCGGACAGGGCGTGGGGCTGTTCCTTGTCCTGGACCGGCCAGTACCCGCAGGGCAGGGTGCCCCAGACGACGAACTGGCCGAACAGCGGGGCGACCTTCTTGGCCTCGTCGGCCTGCTTCTCCCAGGCGGGCAGGGTGCGGTCGTACGGCTTGTCGACGCAGTTGATGGCCATGTTGGCCTCGGTCTGGTTGTCGTAGGTGCCGTCCTTGTTGCGTTCGACGAGGTAGTCGCCGAGGCGCAGGAGGGTGCTGCCGTCGCCCTGCTCGATGGCGCTCTTGAGGGCCGCGCGAAGCACCGGCCAGGTCTGCTTGGAGTAGAGGGCGGCGGCGACGCCGAGCTCGGCGAGCGCCTCGTCGACCTGGCGGCCATCGCCGGTGCTGCTCTTGAGCGGCTTCTCGTCGGTCTGGGCGAAGAACTCGGCGGTGCGCTTGAGCGCGGAGTCGGTGCTGCCATTGCCGAGCGGGCAGCCGGGCTGCTTGACGCAGTCGGCGGCGAACGCCCGCATGGCGGTGTCGAAGCCCTTGGCCTGCTCGATGTTGACGTCGGCGGCGGACAGCCGCGGGTCGATCGCGCCGTCGAGGACCATGGCGCGGACGTGCGTGGGGAACTCGTCGGCGTAGTAGGCGCCGAGGTAGGTACCGTACGAGGCGCCGTAATAGGTGAGGCCACGGTCGCCGAGTGCGGCGCGGATGATGTCCATGTCGCGGGCGGCGTTCACGGTGCCGACGTAGGGCAGCAGGGACGGGAGCCGGGAGCCACACTCGTCCGCCCACTGTTTGCTGATGTCGACGAGGGCGTTGAGCTCGGCGGTGTCGTCGGGCGAGGTGTCGGTGGCGAAGAACTTGTCGAGCTGCCGTGCGGGGACGCAGCGTATCGGCGGGCGGCTGTAGCCGACGCCGCGCGGGTCGAATCCCACCATGTCGAAGTTCTTCCGCAGGTCGGCACCGAACTGCAGGGCGGAGCCGCGGACGAAGTCGACGCCGGAGCCGCCGGGGCCGCCGGGGTTGATAAGGAGCGAGCCCTTGCGGTGGCCGGTGGCCGGCAGCCGGATGAGGGCGAGTGTCAGGCGCTGCCCGCGGGGCCTGTGGTAGTCGAGGGGCACCTGCACGGTGCCGCACTGGAATCCGCGGCCGCAGGCGCGCCATGACACCCGCTGCGCGTAGAAGGACGCGAGCCCTCCGTGGGGGGACGGGGCCGACGCCGTCGATTTGGGGGTGCCGGTGCAGGCCGCCGCGACGATGGCGGCCGCCGCCATCACGGTCACCGTACGGAATACCTTCACGCCGCCACCGTTTCTCCTTCGCCGATGCTGTAGAAGCAGCCTACGCGGACAGGGCCCGGTGATGGCTACTCACCGTACGGCGAGTCATACCGGAGTGTGACCATAGTACTGATCATGCTGCTCGCGCGGGGAACAGACCGACGCGGCCGGGCAGGCGCAGCGGCGGCCGTCGTCCATGCGGACGGTAACCGTGTCGGCGGGCACGTTGCGCGCGACGACCTGCCCTGATCCGGACTCGGTCGTGACCCGCTCACCGAGCGCAGGCATGCGGCGGTGCGCCTCGGCGTACAGCGGATGCTCGTACTTCAGGCAGCACATCAGCCGCCCGCAGGCGCCGGCGATGCGCAGCGGGTTCACCGGCAGATCCTGTTCCTTGGCCATGCGCACGGACACCGGCTCGAAGTCCTTGAGGAACGTGGCGCAGCACAGGTCCCGGCCGCACGGCCCGATGCCGCCCTGCAGGCGCGCCTCGTCGCGCGGGCCGACCTGGCGCAACTCGACGCGGGCGCGCATCGACCGGGCCAGGTCGCGCACGAGCGCACGGAAGTCGACGCGGTGCGGCGCGGAGAAGTAGATCTTGTAGACGTCGTCCCGGTCGAGGTAGTCGACGCCGATGACCTTCATCGGCAGCTCGTGCTTGCGGATCAGCCGCTTGGCGACGGACCGGGCGTCGGCGCGGCGGCGGCGGTTGGTCTCGTCCCGCTCCAGGTCGGCCTCGCTGGCCATGCCGGCGCAGACCGGCAGGTCGCCGACGTCTTCGGGGACGTATTGCGGGGCCCAGATGCACTCGGCGACCTCGGGGCCGGCGTCGGTCGGCACCAGCACCTTGTCTCCGACCTTCGGGTTATACGGGCCGGGGTCGAGGTAGTACAGACGCCCGTACCGGGTGAAGCTGACGGCCATCATCATCGCCATGACTCGCTCCGTCCGCCGAAGGTCCGCTCGGTCGTCAGCCTACGCGCATGTCCGGATGTGTCCGGTGTGACCCGTGACGCGCCGGGTCCCGGAGACGGGCTCCGTGCAGTATCCGCGTGCTCCCCGCGACGGGTGCCCGCCCTGCGTGCCCGCCGGAAGCGGGCCGCCCGCCGGCGCACAGGACACGGGCCTGCACCGGACGCGGGCCGCACCGCTGGGGCGACGCGCCGCTGCTTGCGGCGGTACCGCGGGACGCCCCGGCGCCCCTGGAGAGCATCGGCTACCTGCCCAGCGACGGGTCGTACGGCTGCTGCAACTACTACGGCTCGGTCTCCACCACGCCGGAGTACGACACCGCCGACTTTGCGATCGGCGCCTTCGCCGGCGCGCTCGGCGACACTGCGAACCAGGCGAAGTTCATCAACCGGGCGCAGGAATGGAAGAACCTCCTCAATACCTCCAGCGGTTTCATGCAGCCGCGCACGGCCGGCGGCGGCTGGACCGCCGGGTTCAGCCCGACCAGCGGGGACAACATGGTCGAGGGCACGGCGTGGCAGTACACCGGCATGGTCCCGTTCAACATCCGCGGGCTGGCCGACGCCAAGGGCGGCAACGCTCCCGCGCGGGCCGTCCGGACCTCCGGGCCGCCCGCGCGGGCCCCGCCCATCGTCTCGGGTCCGGAGCCTTCAGCCGGCGCGCAGAACGGACCTGGCGGCGGCGAGCACCTGCCCGCAGTAGGACGTCCCGAACAGGGCGGCGTGCACGAGGAGCGGGTGGAGCTGGTGCAGCGGCACGCGCTCGCGCCAGCCGTCGGCGAGCGGCGCGGTCTCGGCGTACGCGGCGATGATGCGGTCCAGGTAGGGCGCACCGAACAGGGCGAGCATCGCCAGGTCGGTCTCGCGGTGGCCGCCGTGTGCCGCCGGGTCGATCAGCCAGGCCCGACCGGCGCCCCACAGCACGTTGCCAGACCACAGGTCGCCGTGGATGCGCGCGGGCGGCTCCGGCGGCCCGGCCACCGCCGGGACGTGCGCGGCGGCCCGCTCCACCTCGGCGGCGTCGCGGGCGGACAGCGCGCCGCGGTCGACCGCCAGGCGCAGAAACGGCAGAAGACGCCGCTCGGCGTACCACTCGGGCCACGACGGGCCGGCCGTGTTGTCCAGCGGGAGCTCGGCGATGTACCCGGGCCACGGCGCGCCGAAGCGGTCCGCACCGGAGCCGTGCAGGGTCGCCAGCTCGCGGCCGAAGCGCTCGGCTGCCTCGGGCGTCGGCGAGCCGGCCTCCAGCCAGGGCAGGACCAGCGTCGTGTCGTCGGCCGCGAGCACCTCCGGAACCGGGCTTGGGGCGTGCTCGCCGGCCGCGCCCCGCCAGCCCTCGGCCAGCCAGCGCAGGCCGGACGCCTCAGCGGCGAAGAGACCGTCGATCCGGCGCCGGGCCTCCTTGACGAACAGCCGCCGCCCGTCGGCGAGAGTCACGCGGCGCAGGCGCCACTCATGGCTCGTGCCCAGCTCGGCGACGTCGGCCACCGGGGCGCCGAGCAGCTCTTCGCGCATCACTCGCCGGACCGCTCCTTGAGCTCGCGGCGGACGTGGTCGAGCAGGCCGGGCACGGCCGCCTCGATCTGCTCCCGCACCTCCTCGAACGCCGAGTCGCGGCTGTAGTACGGGTCGGCGATGTCGAGCTCGCGGGCACCCGGATCGAACTCCCGCAGCAGCCTGATCTTGGCGCGCGTCCCCTCGTCGGGTGCCATCCGCAGCAGGTCGCGGCGGTGGCCCCGGTCGAGGGCGACGATGAGGTCGTAGTGGCCGAACCACGCCGGGTCGAACCGTCGCGCGGTGTGCTCGAACGTGTAGCCCGCCCGGCGCAGCGTCGCGGCGGCCCGCTCGTCGGCGCCCTCGCCGACGTGCCAGCCGCCGGTGCCGGAGCTGTCGACCTCGGCGTCCAGCCCCTCTTCCTCGGCGTGCCTGCGGAAGATGTGCTCGGCCATCGGAGAGCGGCAGATGTTGCCCGTGCAGACGAAGGTGACGCGGTACGGCATGCGGACAGGCTAGTCAGCGCCCGGCGGCAGGCGTCCACCGGTGGACGCCTGTCGCCGG
>JBEHYF010000262.1:0-4711 GCA_048498315.1 Actinomycetota bacterium | reverse complement strand
AAGACCGAGGAGGACCTGACCAAGGCGGCCGAGGCCATCGAACAGGCCGACGCCCGCCTCGCGGCGGAGACCCCGCTGGAGGAGCCGGGCACGGTTCCGCCCCTGGGCGAGGGCGGGGAGCCGGGCGGCACGGAGAGCCCGAGCGACATGGGCACGCGGCGCGGTCAGCGAGACCGGACGGCTCAGGACTCCACCGAGCCCGCGCCCCCGCAGCGCACTCCGGACGGCGAGCTCATATCCGGTGACCCGGTCTACTACAAGGACGGTGCGACGGCCGTCGGTTACGACGGCAACACCCTGGCCAACTACGATCTCGTGGCCCCGGAAGCCGGCTACCACGACGTGGTCGTGCACGGGAACAACCAGGGCTACTTCGAGCCGGGCCGGGTGAACGCGTACGGAACCGAATTTCCCGGAGGCGAGGTGCATCCCAGCCACATCGCCGACGCCGTCCGGAACAATCCCAGTTATGACGGAGGGCCGGTACGGCTCGTTTCCTGCCATTCCGGGACGGTGGCGGAAGTCAGCACGGAGATTCCCGCCGCGCAGGCCGTCGCCAACCAACTCGGTGTGCCGGTGAAGGCGCCTACCGATACGGTCGGTGTGTTTCCGGCGCGCGGTCCGGGCCAGACGCCCAAGGTCTTCAACGGCGGGCACTGGCGCATTTTCCTGCCGATGGCGCAGTAGGGCGAGAACGGATGGTGAGGGCCTTGAAGATCCTCGGTTTCTACGCGGAGTTGTGGTCGTCCGATGCCGGTACCCCGGAGGGGAACATCCGCGAATTCGTCCGGGCGCAGCCGGGCGAGGACGACGAGCGTGTCTCCGGTTACCTGCGGTCCGGGCATGTGCTGTTCAGCGCCATGGGCGTCGTCGGAGACATTCTGGGCTCCGGCGAGCGCATTCTGGGCGGTGACTCCATCCTCACCGACGGGGAGTGGGTCTGGCGCGGCGACCTCTGGTTCTACGTGAGTACCCACCACGTCCGCCTGCCGGAGGAGTTCCTGACGGCCGTGCGGGAGCGTGACTACACCATCCCGCCGGTCGACCGGGAACGCCTTCTCGCTCTGACCGACGAGATCGAGAAGGTGCTCTGACGGGGCATGGTCCGCGCTACGCCGCCGCCGGCCGTCCCAGCAGCATCGTCGGGGCGCCCGCAACCCGGGTCAGGATGATCACGCAGGAGCCGGGCCCCTCCAGCCTCAGCTTGCGGCGCAGCTCGTCCGGTTCGACCGCCGAGCCGCGCTTCTTGATGACGGCGGTGCCGACGCCCCGCTCCCGCAGCAGCGCCTTGAGCCGCTTGACGTTGAAGGGGAGCACGTCGGTGATCTCGTAGGCGGTGGCGTACGGGGTCGGGCGCAGCGTGTCGGCGGTGACGTAGGCGATGGTCTCGTCGACCAGGTGCCCGCCGAGTTCCGCGGCCACCTCGGCGACGAGGTGGGCGCGGATCACCGCGCCGTCCGGTTCGTAGAGGTAGCGGCCGACCGGGCCGACGGCGGGGGCGGGGGTGTCCGCGCCGGTCAGCGTCGTCCCGCCGGGCAGCAGCGTGGCGCGGGTGCCGGCGCCGGCGCCGAACCACAGCACCGCCTCCTTCACCTCACCCCGGTAGGAGACCCATTCGGGGGACGCGTCCGGCGGGACGGCCTCGTGCGGGATGCCGGGGGCGACCTTCAGCGCGGCGTGGCGGACCGCGCGGGCGGTGGCGACGGCCCAGGACAGCGGGGGCGAGTACGCCTCGGGGTCGAAGATGCGGCCGCGGCCGCCGCGCCGGGCCGGGTCGGTGAAGACCGCGTCGAAACCGGTCACGTCCACCTCGGTGACGTCGGCGCAGCGCACCTCGATGCGGTCGGCCAGGCCCAGCGCCTCGGCGTTGGCGCGGGCGACCGCGCAGGTCAGCGGGGAGCGGTCGACCGCGAGCACCTCGATCCCGGCGCGGGCCAGCGCGATCGCGTCGCCGCCGATCCCGCAGCACAGGTCGGCCAGCCGCCGCACCCCGAGCGCGGCGAACCGGGCCGCGCGGTGGGCGGCGACGGCCTCCCGGGTGGCCTGCTCGACGCCGTCCGGGGTGAAGTACATGCGGTACGCGTCGTCCCCGAACTTCGCCGCCGCCCGCTGCCGCAGCCGGGCCTGCCCGAGCGCGGCGGAGACCAGCGCGGCCGGGTGGTCGCGCCGCAGCCGGGTCGCCGCGGCCAGCTCCCCGGCCGGGTCGTAGTCGCGCAGCGACGCCAGCAGTGCCTGCCCCTCGTCGCCCAGCAGCGCGGCGAACGCCTCACCATCCATCCGGCCATTCTCCCAAGCCGCGCCGGTGCGGCCGAACGCCTGCTCGGGGTGGCCGGGAGATCCGCGCCACGCCGGGGCCTGCTTGGCACTCTGGTTGACTGAGTGCTAATCGCGTCCTAGTCTCGGCGTTGGCACTCCACATGTGCGAGTGCCAGCAGCGACGAGGCAGGTCCGGCACCCGCGACGACGGGCCTTCCAGGTCGCCACCCCAAGACAGACACTCCCGTGAACTCTCCGAAGGGGGAGGTCGGATCGTGACGACCGCCAGCACCAAGGTTGCCATCAAGCCGCTTGAGGACCGCGTTGTGGTCCAGCCGCTCGAGGCCGAGCAGACCACGGCCTCCGGCCTGGTCATCCCGGACACCGCGAAGGAGAAGCCCCAGGAGGGCGTCATCCTCGCCGTGGGCCCGGGCCGCTTCGAGGACGGCAACCGCCTGCCGCTCGACGTGAAGGTCGGCGACGTCGTGCTGTACAGCAAGTACGGCGGCACCGAGGTCAAGTACAACGGCGAGGAGTACCTCGTCCTCTCGGCTCGCGACGTCCTCGCGGTCATCGAGAAGTAGTCCGAGAGCCACTCCGGCTCGGCTCAACGCAGCAGCAGCCGTGACCCTGCCCCGGGTTTGCCGCGTCCTACGGACCGGGGACCCGGGGCGCGGTCTTTGACCGGCCCTTACGACGCAGAATGACGAGGTAGCACGCAGGCATGGCCAAGATCCTGAAGTTCGACGAGGACGCCCGGCGCGCCCTTGAGCGCGGCGTCAACAAGCTTGCCGACACGGTGAAGGTGACGATCGGCCCCAAGGGCCGCAACGTCGTCATCGACAAGAAGTTCGGCGCGCCCACCATCACCAACGACGGTGTCACGATCGCCCGCGAGGTCGAGATCGACGACCCGTACGAGAACCTCGGCGCCCAGCTGGTCAAGGAGGTGGCGACCAAGACCAACGACATCGCGGGTGACGGCACCACCACCGCCACCGTGCTCGCCCAGGCCCTGGTCCGCGAGGGCCTGCGCAACGTCGCCGCCGGCGCCTCCCCGGCCGCCCTCAAGCGGGGCATCGACGCCGCCGTCAAGGCCGTCTCCGACGACCTGCACGCCTCCGCCCGCGCCATCGAGGGCAAGGAGGACATCGCCGCCGTCGCCGCGCTGTCCGCGCAGGACGAGCAGGTCGGCTCCCTGATCGCCGAGGCGATGGACAAGGTCGGCAAGGACGGCGTCATCTCCGTCGAGGAGTCCAACACCTTCGGCCTGGAGCTCCAGTTCACCGAGGGCATGGCCTTCGACAAGGGCTACCTGTCGCCGTACTTCGTCACCGACCAGGAGCGCATGGAGGCCGTCCTCGAGGACCCCTACATCCTGGTCACCCAGGGCAAGATCGCCGCGATCGCCGACCTGCTGCCGCTGCTGGAGAAGGTCATCCAGGCCGGTTCCAGCAGGCCGCTGCTGATCATCGCCGAGGATGTCGAGGGCGAGGCCCTGTCCACCCTGGTCGTCAACAAGATCCGCGGCACCTTCAACGCGGTCGCGGTCAAGGCCCCCGGCTTCGGCGACCGCCGCAAGGCCATGCTCGGCGACATCGCGACCCTCACCGGCGCCACCGTGGTCGCCGAGGAGGTCGGCCTCAAGCTCGACCAGGTCGGCCTGGACGTGCTGGGCAGCGCCCGCCGCGTGACCGTCACCAAGGACGACACCACCATCGTCGACGGTGCCGGCGACAAGGCCGAGCTGGACGGCCGCGTCGCCCAGATCCGTGCCGAGATCGCCACCACCGACTCCGACTGGGACCGCGAGAAGCTCCAGGAGCGCCTCGCCAAGCTGGCCGGCGGCGTGTGCGTGATCAAGGTCGGCGCGGCCACCGAGGTCGAGCTGAAGGAGCGCAAGCACCGTCTGGAGGACGCCATCTCCGCGACCCGCGCCGCGGTCGAGGAGGGCATCGTCTCCGGTGGTGGCTCCGCGCTGGTCCACGCCTCCAAGGTGCTCGCCGACGGCCTGGGCCTGAGCGGCGACGAGGCCACCGGTGTGGCCGTGGTGCGCCGCGCGGTCGTCGAGCCGCTGCGCTGGATCGCCGAGAACGCCGGCCTGGAGGGCTACGTCATCACCTCCAAGGTCGCCGATCTGGAGAAGGGCCAGGGCTTCAACGCCGCCACCGGCGAGTACGGCGACCTGGTGAAGGCCGGCGTCATCGACCCGGTGAAGGTCACCCGCTCCGCGCTGGAGAACGCCGCGTCCATCGCCGCCCTGCTTCTGACGACCGAGACCCTGGTCGTCGAGAAGAAGGAGGAGGAGCCGGCGGCCGCCGCGGGCCACGGCCACAGCCACGGCCACGCGCACTGAGCGCGTCGCACCCTGCCTCATCGCGGGCGAGGCCCGGCGCTCCCTTCGCGAATGAAGGCGAGCGATTGCCAGTCGTGCTGCTGGCAGCGGAGCCAGAGG
>JBEHYF010000261.1:0-4787 GCA_048498315.1 Actinomycetota bacterium | reverse complement strand
CCGACGGGCAGCTCGCCGTCCCGGACCATGTCCCGGACGGCGTTCCACAGCAGTGCGCGGGTCAGGCCGTCGTCGATGCCGGACAGCGCCTCCCGCAGCGTCCGCAGCGAGCGTGCATCCAGCCTGATCTTCGCGTACCCGAGGTCCCCGTCGTTCAGGACGAGCAGGTCGGGCCGCGGCGTCCCGAGCAGGGCCGGGAGCGGGGTGCGCACCGTGCCGTCGGGGCCGGGCTCGGCGGCCAGGTCCACCTCGAAGCCCCCCCGCCGCTTCAGGCGCCGTACCGGCGATGTCCCACCGCCGGCGCCGTCCGCACCGGCGCCACCCGTACCGGCATCGTCCGCTCCGGTAGGGGCCGCTCCGGCGCCGTCCGCGCCTGGACCGGCGGCTGCGGCGGCGTTCGCTCCGGCTCGGTCGCGAGCGGTGCCGCCGGGCGACGCGGGCGACGGGTGCCGGCCGGCCCCGGCGCCGTCGCCGGCGAAGTCATAGGCGGACACCCTGATGCGGTGCGGGCGGACCGCGGCCGGGGCGCCCGGGTTGCCCGAATGCACCAGCTCCGCGGACGTCACGACGCCGTCCCGGTCGGTCACGTCGGCGCTGATCGTGTCGACGCCGACGGTGCGCAGCCAGCGTTCCGCCCAGCCGTGCACGTCGCGGCCGTCGGCGGCGGCCAGGTCGTCGAGCAGGTCGGCCATCTCGGCGTTGCCGAAGCGGTGCCGGGCGAAGTAGGCGTTGACGCCGGAGAAGAAGGCCTCCTCGCCGAGCCAGGCGACCAGCTCGCGCAGCACTGAGGCGCCCTTGGCGTAGGCGATGCCGTCGAAGCCGGCGAGCGCCGCGGCCGTGTCGTCGATGCCCTCGGTCGCGACCGGATGGGTGGATCCGCGCTGGTCGGCGTCGTAACCCCAGGGCTTGCGGCCGACCGCGAAGCCGGTCCAGGCGTCGGGGGAGCGGCCCGTGTCGGTGACGACCTTGTAGCCCATGTACTCGGCGAACGACTCGTTCAGCCACAGGTCGTCCCACCAGCGCATGGTGACCAGGTCGCCGAACCACATGTGCGCCATCTCGTGCGCCAGGCCGATCATGCGGGTGGCGCGTTCGGTGTCCGTCACGGCCGACCGGAACACGTACTCGTCGCGGATGGTGACGCAGCCCGGGTTCTCCATGGCGCCCCAGGTCAGCTCCGGCACGAACGCCTGGTCGTACGTGCCGAACGGGTACCGCTGCGTGAACAGCTCGTGGTAACGGTCGAGGCAGGCGCGGGTGAGATCGAGCAGGTCGTCGGCGTCCAGATGCGGCGCGAGGGAGCGTCGGCAGTGCACGCCGAGCGGGATGCCGTCGTGCTCGGCGCGTACGGAGTGCAGCGGGCCGGCGACGACGACCGCGAGGTACGTGCTGATCGGCGGGGTGGCCGCGAAGGTCCAGCGGCCGCCGTCGCCTCGCGTGCCGGCGCCGTTGCTCAACACGGTCCAGTGCGGGGGCGCCGCCACGGTGAACGTGAACGGGGCCTTCAGGTCGGGCTGGTCGAAGCAGGCGAACACCCGGGGTGCCTCGTCGGGGGCGCACTGGGTGAAGACGTACGCCTCGCCGTCGGCCGGGTCGGTGAACCGGTGCATGCCCTCGCCGGTGCCGGAGTAGCGCATGTCGGCCTCGACCACGAGCTCGTTGTCGGCCGCGAGGCCGGGCAGCGGCAGGCGGCCGTCCTCGACCGTGCAGGGATCGAGCGGCCGGCCATTGAGGACGGCGCGGCGGACGGCCGCGGCCCGCAGCTCGGCGAAGGTCTCCGCGCCCGGTTCGGCGCAGCCGAAGCGGATCACCGTGCTGGAGCCGAATGCCTCGTCACCCCGGGTGAGGTCGAGATGCACGGTATAGGAGCGCACGTCCAGCAGACGGGCCCTGATCTGCGCTTCCGCGCGGGTGAGTGGCGGCATAACGGCCATGCTGCCCTATGGCGGAGCGGGCCGCATCCGGGCGGTGTCCGGCCGCTGCGCGCCGCCGATCCGGCCCGGCGAGCTCCCGCGGCGGTGGCGGGCGCCAGGGCCGGCCCCTCGCGCGGCCCGGCGAGCGCTGCCCGGTGCCGGTCGGCCGGCTCCCTTCCAGGTGACGGTGAACGAGCCCCGTCGAGCGCCATCGGCACGGACGGCGTCGCGCCGTCGTTGTTAGATTCGCGGTCCAGGGGATCGACCGGTCGTATCGGCTCGGGAGGACTTCGGTGGACTTCGACGACGATGCCCAGCTCGACCCGTCCCAGATCGAGGACGCCCGTGGCGGCCTGCCGTTCGGCGGCATGGCGTTCGGCGGCGGCGCGATCGGTCTCATCGCGCTGGTCGCCGCGGTCATCTTCGGCGTGAATCCGAGCGACATCCTCGGCGGCGGACGCGGCGGGGACGGAGGCCTACCGCCGTCGGTCAACCTGTCGTCGAAGTGCCGTACCGGCGCCGACGCCGACCAGTCCGGAGATTGCCGCATCGTCGGCGTGGTCAACAGCGTCCAGGCGTACTGGCGCAGGGAGTCCGCCGCGCGGGGCCGTACCTACACGGTGGCGCGCACGGTGCTGTACAGCGGCGCGATGAGCACCGCGTGCGGCACTGCCAGCCCCCAGGTCGGCCCGTTCTACTGCCCGGCCGACAAGCGCGTCTACCTCGACCTGGGCTTCTTCCAGGAGCTGCACGACCGGTTCGGCGCCGAGGGCGGGCCGTTCGCGCAGGCGTACGTCGTGGCGCACGAGTACGGCCACCACGTGCAGGACCTGCTCGGCGCCATGGCCAGGGTCGGGAACGACCGTCAGGGCGCGACCAGCGCGTCCGTGCGGCTGGAGCTACAGGCCGACTGCTACGCCGGCGTGTGGGCGAAGCACGCCGTGCAGACCGGCTTCTTCGACAAGCCGTTCACACGGACCGACATCGCCCAGGCGCTCGACGCTGCCGGGGCCGTCGGGGACGACCGCATCCAGAAGCGCGCCGAGGGGCGCGTCGACCCCGAGACGTTCACGCACGGCACCTCGAAGCAGCGGCAGCACTGGTTCTCGACCGGGTACGACACCGGCGCGCCGTCCCGCTGCGACACCTTCTCCGGCTCCATCTGAGCGGCGGCGGAGGGACCACCGCGGCCTTAAACGGGACTTTCCGCTCATGTTTGCCGCGCCTTCCGGCTGCTGTGCTGGAAGGGTGAACGAGATCCTTGTGGGTGTGGACGGCTCCGACGCCGCCCTGAACGCCGTCGAGTGGGCCACCGAGGAGGCCGCACGCCGCGGCGTGCCGCTGCGGATCGTCTACGTCGACGCCGCATGGCTGTACGACACGCCGGTCGACCCACGGCTCGGCGCCGTACGCGAGTGGCTGCTCACCGGCGGTCGCGAGCTGCTCGACCGCGCGCTGGCGACGGCGCGCCGGCGCGACCCGTCCGTGCCCGTCACGGCGGAGACGGTGACCGGCCAGGTCACCCGCGTCCTGCTGGACCGGGCGGCGGACACCCGCATGATCGTGCTCGGCGGCCGGGGCACCGGCACCGCGACCGGCCTGCTGCTCGGATCGACGACCCTCCAGGTCGTCACGCACGCGACGGTGCCCGCCGTGGTCGTCCGCCACCTGGAGCCGGCCGTGCGCGGCGAGGTCGCCGTCGGTGCCGACGGCTCGGCGGCGGGCGAGCCGGCGCTGGCGTTCGCGTTCGAGGAGGCGGCGCTGCGCGGGGCGCGGCTGCGCGTCGTCCACGTCTGGTCCAACCCGGCGTCCGCCCGGTTCGGCGGCGTCCGGCCGTTCGCCTACGATCCGCAACTGGTCGCGGAGGAGGAGCTGCGGGGGGTCGAGAAGTCCGTGGCCGCCTGCCAGAGCAGGTTCCCCGGCGTGGAGGTCGTCACGGAGATCGTGCACGGCCGCCCGGCGCGGATCCTGGCCGGGACCTCGGCCCGCGCAGACCTGCTCGTCGTCGGCAGCCGCGGGCTCGGCGGCTTCACCGGCCTGCTGCTCGGCTCGGTCAGCCACGCCCTGCTGCACCAGTCGCACTGCCCCCTCGCCGTCGTCCCGGCGCGACGCACCGCCTGAGGTCCCGCCCCTCACGATCTAGCCGAGGCATTCGTGGCCTCGGCATCCGGATCAGAGGCACCGGTGGCAACGGCGAGGTGTCCTGCTGCGTCCGACACGCCAGGGTGGCCGAGCCGAGCGCGGGCGCTCGGGCACCTCGCCGAACAGCTCGCGTTCGGTCGGCGCCCGGGACCGGCCGAAGACCTCCGGCAGACGATCCCACCGTCCGACTCGACGAGCTCCGCCGGATCGCCACCACCGGCCTGTCCGGCGGCACGGACGTTCGCGGATCACCGGTCATCGGCGAAATGATCTCGTCGTACGGCGTGGTGCCGAACGCAGAGAACTTGAGCGGTCTGGGCGCGCCATGCGACAGTGACGGCGGCCATAACGGCAAGGGAGTCTCGGCATTTCCAGACCGTGGGAAGTGAATCCCGGTGCGCAGTTCAGACGTCGGCTCGGCAAGACCGCGGCGGAGTCAGCCGTACCACCAACGACTGCCCCGACGTCTGGGAACTCGATAAGGGCGACGGGGAACGCCTTCTGTGGGCGGCTGCCGGAGCTTTCGTCGTGTGGTTCTTCCGTTCCATTCGCTCATCGAAGGCGGCGACGGCAGGCGTTTCCGAACCTAGGAGGGAACCCGGCCGTTCGGTTCGAGCGTCTTCGCGAGCCAGCCCGACGCGCCGGTGATCGGGGGCGGCCGTCCGGTGGTCAGCCGCGAAGGTAGGTGTGCAGCTCGTCGGCGGTCATCCGGTCGAACCGGGCGAGGGCGAC
>JBEHYF010000260.1:0-4977 GCA_048498315.1 Actinomycetota bacterium | reverse complement strand
CGCGCGTGGAGAAGCAGGGTGCGCTCGAGCACGTCGCAGAACCCGCGCCAGGGGTCCGGGTCGGCGGCGCCGTCGTGGACGATCGAGCCGCACTCGGCGAGTTCGTTCTCGAACGCCTCGAACACCAGATCCTGCTTCGTCGGGAACCGGCGGTACAGGGTCGCGGGCCCCACGCCCGCGCGCCGGGCGATCTGTCGCATCGTCACCTCCAGCCCGGACTCCGCGAAGAGCTCCCGGGCCGCTGCGAGGACACGGACGCGATTCTCCCTCGCGTCGACTCGCAGTAGGTGAGGCATCTTTCCGGCGATCTCTCTCATAACAGCAACTGGACGCGGGCGTCCAGTTATGTTCGATCGTAAGGGAGCAAACCGGCTCGAACCAGCCAGGAGCGATGCATGCGAGCAGTCTCAATCCGTAGCTTCGGCGGCCCGGACGGCATGGAGGTCGTCGATGTCCCCGTCCCCAGCCCAGGCGCAGGCGAGGTCGTGATCCAGAGCGCGGCGATCGGGGTCGGCGGAGTCGACGCGGCGATCCGGCGCGGCACGCTGGGCGCGCTCGGCCCGGCCATCCCTCGCGACGGTCTGGTGCCGGGAAGCGAGGTGGCTGGGACGATCACCGCCGTGGGAGCGGGCGTCGAGACGTCGTGGCTCAACCGACGCGTCTGGGCGTTCACCGGTGTCTCTGGCGGCTACGCGGAGCACGCGGTCGCGCGGATCGAGAACGTCACACCACTTCCCGTCGACCTGACGCCCGTCGACGCGGTGACACTCGGCAGCGCGGCCCCGGTGGCGCACTTCGCCCTGCAGCAGGCGCACTTCGCCAAGGGCGAGACCGTGCTGGTACGTGGCGCGGCCGGCAGCATCGGCATCGCCGCCGTCGAGATCGCCGCCCGAGCCGGCGCACGGGCCGTCGCGGTGACCACGTCGTCGGCCGAACGGGGCGAGCGGCTGACGGCGTACGGCGCGACACACGTGCTCGACCGCGACGGGAGCGGCATGCACGGCCCCGAGCCGGCCGACTTCGATGTGATCATCGACATCGTCGCCGGGCCGGCGCTGCCCTCGTTCCTCTCGCGGCTCGCCCCCAATGGCCGACTGGTGCTGGTCGGCCTCGTCGCCGGGCCTCCTCCGGCGGACTTCGGGTCCGCGCTGCTGAGCCGGTTCCGGCAGTCGGTGTCGATCGCGACCTTCAGTCTGGACACGGTGCCACGAGCCGACCTGGCCCGGGTACGCGCCGACCAGTTCGAGGCCGCGGCGCGGGGCGACCTCAGTCCCGTCGTTCACGCCGTCCTCTCGCTCGAGGCCGCAGCAGACGCCCACCGGCGGATGGATGCCGGCGAGGTCTTCGGGCGCATCGTCCTGACACCGTGACCTACCGCCGCCCGGTCTCGGACCGGCGCACCGCCGATCGACACGGCGGTGCCGCCTTGGCCTGGATCCGGTGGCCGGGTTGTGGACGTGGCTGCTGGAAGCGATCCCTCTGTCAGACCGCTGGGCTTCGGCTAAGAGCGGCTGCGGTTCAGCTGCGCGAGCTCCCCCAGACCGAGCTGCTCCGAAAGCATCCGGAAGGGGTACAGCTCCGGCGGCGGCGTGTGCGCGGCCAGCCGCATGTGCTCCGCTTCCGTGAGCGTGACGTCCGTCGCTGCGAGCAGGCGCCGAGCGCCCGCACCTTGCCCGCGCGCACAAGCCCGTCGAGCGTGTCACCGACGCCGCAGGTGCCGAAATCGATGACGGCGGAGAGCCGGCCGCCGTCGTCGACGAGAAGGTTGCCGGTAGCGATGTCGCCGTGGAACCACACCGGCGGCCCGGCCCATCGTGCCTCGAGGGCGGCCTCCCACACGGCCGTGGCCCGGTCGGCGTCGACGCGGCCGTCGAGCGCGGCGATGCACCGGCGGGTCTCATCGTCATAGTGGGTGAGTGAATCACCCACCCCCCGTTTGAGGACAGGCTCTAGGACGCTGAGACGCCGCGGAGGCGGCGATCGGGGCCCGAGGCCGAGCAGCAGGGCGCGCTGGGTCGCGGCGAGGTCGCCCGCCGGTGCTGGTCGAGCACGGCGAGGACGCGCCGAGACCGCCGGAGGTGAACTCGCACACGGCCGTTCGCTCAGCCGCAGCCCTCGAACTGCGGCACGGTGGTGGTGACCTTCAGGTCGGTCGACCCGAACCAGCGGTGCAGCAGCCGGGCCGCGGTGCCGTCCTGGTACATCCGGGTGATCGCCTGGTTCACGTCCTCGCAGCCGCGCACGTCGCCGGGTCGCAGCCCCACACCGTACCGCTCGTCCGAGAACGGCGCGTTGACGACCCACACCCGGTGTCCCTCCTGCGCCGCGAAGCCGGCGAGGATCAGGTCGTCGGTGGAGATGGCGTCCAGCCGCCCGGCGAGCAGGTCGTCCAGGCACGCGCCGTACGAGGCCGCGGGCACCAGCCGTACCGGGACGCCCAGGCCCTCGGTGACGCGCTGCCACGACACCGAGCCGGACACCTGGCACAGCCGCCGCCCGCGCAGGTCGCGCACGCCGTGCACCGTCGTGTCGTCACCGCGGACGAGGATGTCCTGGTGGGCCACGTAGTACGGGCCGCCGAACTCGACCTGGGTCTTGCGCTCCGGAGTGATCGAGTAGCTGGAGACGACCATGTCGACGGAGCCGTCCCGCAGCGCCTTCTCCCGCTGCGCGACGGCCGTGAAGCGCACGTGCCGGGCGCCGAGACGGCGGGCGATGTCGCGGGCCATGTCGATGTCGAAGCCCTGCCAACCGTCGCGGGTCTTGGCGCTCAGGCCGGGCTTGCCGCCGGTCAGGCCGACGACCACCGTGTCCCGGCCGGAGACGGATGCCGGCTCGCCGCCGGCGACCCCGCACCCGGCCAGGGACGCCAGCGCGATGGCCGCGCCGATCAGTAGTCGTATACGTCGCATTCCCGGCTCCTTACCGGTATTCCGACAGCCGCGGCCGCACCCCGGCGAGGACGAGGATGATGAGGACGACGGCCGCTGTGGGCAGCCCGGCCGTCCAGCCGCGCAGCGCGCCGTCCCCGGCGCGCACGGCCCGCTGGAACGCCGCCTGGTGCAGGTTCTCCAGCGCGGTCAGCGACGCGTCGTACCGCTGGAAGCCGGCCGTCCCGGCACCGAGCCGGGCGGTGATGGCGTCGCGGCGGTCGCCCGCCGCCACCAGCCGGCGGATGCCACGGTCCTCGTGCTGCATCGCGTCGTAGGCGGTGAGCACCTTCCGCAGCGCCGTCTCCTGGCCGGGCAGCGTCACGTGGTGTGCCTCCGTGCCGAGGAAGCCCATGAAGCCGGTGCCGCCGATGCGCCGGTCGAGCGTGGTGTCGTACTCCTCCAGGTTCTCGGCGGGCACGTACAGCACCGTCTGCGACTTGTCGAGGTAGACCTGCTGGTACGTGTCGGCGCGGCCCGGGTCGAGCAGGTACCGGCTCTGGTCGGCGTCGGCGCTCGTGCTGATGGCCCGCGCCCGCGACAGCGCGAGGATCGCGTCGAAGCCGTCCACCTTCGCCTCGCGCAGCCGGGCCGCCTCGCCGGACAGTGTCGCCGTGCTCACCGCCACGAGGACCACGGCGCCGAGCGTGGCCAGCGCCAGCGGCGGGTTGACCAGCCGCCGGAACCGCGCGGTGAGGAACACCTGCGTGCCGGCCAGCACCCCGACGAGCAGGAGGCCGGCGAGGATCACCCAGATCCGCCCGTCCAGCACCGCCGACCGCCGCGCCTCATACGTGCGGCGCACCTTGGCGCCGTTGGCGAGGGTGAGGTTGTAGGCGTTCGGCAGTACCTCGAGCTTCATCACGTCGGCGGCCTGCCGGTACAGTGCGGTGACCTGCGCCGGTGGCGGCCCGGCGGTGTGGTGCTGCTGCCCGTCGAGCAGCAGCGCCTGCCCGGCGAGCCGCTCGTAGCGGCCCAGCGCGTCGAGCATCGTGCGGGCGGTGGTCTGCGCCGTGGCGTCGTTCCCGGCGACGCGGGCGCTTTGCAGCAGGGCCCGATCGGCCTCGTCACGGCGCTGGTCGTAGCGCTGGAGCGCCGCGGCCCGCCGACCGGCCAGCGACGGCTCGCCGCCGACCAGCAGCGCGTTGGCCAGCTGGGCGTCCATGTCGCTGAGCGCGAAGTACAGGTCGCCGGTGGCCACCACCTCCGGGCCGGCGGTGTGGCCGATGACCCGCAGGCCGTCCTGCGCGTCCCGCACGGCCAGGGCGATGAGAGCGGCGAGGAGCAGCACCGCCGGTACGGCGAGCGCCGCCAATGCCCGGATCCGGCCCGTGGTGGACCGGATCCGCGGCCGCCGGGCGAGGGGGAGGCGCGGCCGCCGGGAAGGAGCGGGCCGGGGGACGGTCGTCGTGGTCACCGCAGCCTCCGCAGGGTGATCGTCGTCCAGACGCCGAGGTGGATGCGGTCGCCGTCGCGCAGCGGCACCTCGACGTTCACGGGGATGGGCTCGTCGCCGCCGTTCATGGTCGTTCCGTTCGTGGAGCCCGGGTCGACCAGCATCCACGTGCCGTCCGGCTTGGCGAGCAGAACCGCGTGCGTGTGCGAGACGCCCGGGTCGGCGGGCGGCTCGGCCAGGTCGATCTCCGGGACCGTGCCCTGGGAGATGCTGCGCCGCCCGATCCGCACCCGCGTCCCCGTCAGGGGGATCTCCCGCTCCGGCGCGTACGGCGGGAACGCGTAGTCACCGCCCTCGACGATGACGCGGTCGTAGTAGTCGCGGTCGGCGCAGACCACGGCCGCCCACTCGACCGCCGGCCGGGGGGAGTGGCCGGGCGACGGCGTCCATTCCCGCGTGACCGGTTCCTCCTCGTCCGGCTGCGCCCCGGCCCCGGACACCCCGGCTCCCGACGGCACGGACCCGGGCACCCCGGCCCCCAGGCCTCCGGCGTCGGTCGGTACGGCACCGGACGCCGGGCTCGATGCGGATCCGGGTGCGGTTCCCGGCGGCGTCCACGCCACCGTGCCGGATTCTTGATCCGGCATGGAT
>JBEHYF010000259.1:0-4987 GCA_048498315.1 Actinomycetota bacterium | reverse complement strand
CTAGCCCGAGACCTCAACCGCGGAACGCGGGTGTCCAGCCCGGAGGCAATGCGCCAGCTAGCCGAGTCGCGGGAGGCGATGGCCGCCGGGGATGTCCTGGACGCTGAGGAGCTTTCGGCGCTGATGGCCAAGCGGGGACGACGGTCCGCATGACCGATGCCACGGAGGATTCGGGTGGTGCTGGCTGATCCGTACAGCCTCCACGTGACCGGTCCCGCCGCGAGAGCACTGGCCGGTCGGATACCCGAGAAGATGGCCACCGCCATATACGAATTCATCACCACGACGCTCATCGACAACCCGCAGCGGGTTGGTAAACGGTTGCTGCTGCCCCCATACGCAGGAACGTGGTCGGCGCGACGCGGTGCCTACCGGGTTCTCTACGAGATCGACGACGAAACCTGCACGGTCACCGTGACGTCGATCGAGCATCGCGCCGACGCCTACCGCTCACGCTGACACGAAACACGGGTCGGCGGACGGGTGCGGGTCGTACGACGAACCCGTCGAACCCGGACCGCGGCGCCGTCGGCCCCCGCCGCGCATGGCTCCGGCGCCGGCCCAATGGCTCCGTGTATGCGGCCGAGGCCCACCGGCCGAGGTCAGCCGTCGCCTGACCGGGCTATTTCCGCGCCTGCAGGCACCTGATCACTGAACCCTCGACCAGTACTCGAGGGTTCGGATTGTGGCACGTTGGGTCCACCAGCCACAACGCCCCCGCCGTGATCATGGCCGGGCGTTCGTGCCATTAGCGTGCCATCAAGGCGGACGGAAGCCGGGTCCTGCCTCCGTTTGGAATGATGCTCCGTATGCCGAACGGAAAGCCTAGAGATCACCCGCTGACAGACGTCCTTGTCCATGGGATGGAAGTCTTCGGTCCGCGGGCCGACGGTCTCATCCGCGAGATCGTCGACCTTGGTGGCAAGGCCGAGCTTGAGCAGCAGGTTGATCTGCTCCGCATCGACCCTCGCTTTTCAGCGAACGTTCGGGAAGAAGACATCGCAAGCCTTGAAACCGAGCTGACTCGACTGCGAGACCGGCTGCGCCAAAGGTGACCGCAGCGGTGACGGTGTAACGCCCGTGCGGTGTGGCAGATGAGCCCTTCCGACGCGGTTTCGGGACCGTTGGCAGAACCGGGAGGAGGTGCGTCCGGGCCAGGGTGCTGTCTACTGGCATATCCGGATGAGCGGATATCCTTCCCGCTCGATCGCCACCGGGCCGGTGAGCACGTTGCGGATCCGGCCGTTGCCGTTGTTGATGAGGTTCCGGGTACGACTGAACGTGACGGCTGCACCCGTCCTCGCCACGGCGTCCACCTCGGCGCCTTGGCGCCACCCGGAGCGGCGACGGCCGAGATCGTAACCGATCCCGCCGCACCCGGGGAGCCGAGACCGCGGGACGTAATATCCGCCGACCTCGTGATCGGCGGCGTCCCGGATGACACCGGTCGTCGCCCGGTCCACCTCCACCGGTCCGCCGCACACCCCGCCCGGACGGGCCATGCTGTCAGGGTGGACGCACTGGACGCACCCTGGCTCGTACTCATCGGGCCCGCGGGCGCGGGCAAGACCACGCTCGGCGACGCGGTCGCCAGGCTGACCGGACGCCCGTTCGTCGACATCGACGCCGTCGCCGGCCCGTACTACGAAGAGGTCGGCTGGAGCGTGTCACGGCTCCGAGAGCGGATCCGTCAGGTCGGCCGGGTTGCGGCCGAAAGCGAATGGGAACCGGCCCGTGCGCACGCGGTGGAGCGTGTGGTGGCCGACCATCCGGGAGCGGTCATCGCCCTCGGCGCGGGGCACACCTGCTACTCCGACTCCGGCCACGCCGCGCGGGTGCGCGCGGCGCTGGACCGCTGCTCCACCGTCCTCTTCGTGCTCCCTGACCCGGACGTCGCGCGCTCCCTGGAGAACCTGCGGGTCCGGTCGGCGCGGACGAAGGGCACCGACTGGATCGTCGACGGCCACGACTTCCTGAGCGAGTGGCTGCACGATACCTTCAGCCGCTCCCTGGCCACCCGGATCGTCCACACCGTCGGTGAGACGCCGCGGCAGACCGCCGAACGGGTCGTCCGCCTTGCCGGGCGGACCCCGCCCGCCCGGTAGCGGCCGCCAGTACGCCGGATCAGCGGCCGTCGAGGTCAGCGGCCGCGCGGGGCGTACATGATGACGGCCACGCCGGCGAGGCAGATCAAGGCGCCGAGAACGTCGTACCGATCAGGACGGTAGCCGTCCGCGACCACGCCCCAGATCAGCGAGCCGGCGACGAACACCCCGCCGTACGCGGCGAGGATCCGGCCGAAGTGCGGATCGCTCTGCAGGCACGCGACGAATCCGTAGACTCCGAGCGCGACGACGCCCGCGCCGATCCAGACGGCACCCCGGTGTTCCCGGACCCCTTGCCAGACCAGCCAGGCTCCGCCGATCTCGAAGCAGGCGGCCAGGACGAACAGCGCGACGGAACGGGCGATGAGCACGAGGGATGGGACCTTTCCACGGTTGTGATCAGCAGGCGGGGCGAACATGACCGCTTCCCACCGCCGACCGGCAGGCCTTCGGGTGGCGATCAGCCGGGCCTGCCGCCGCCCTGCGCGGGAACGTTCGAACGCCTCGACGTGCTGCCCGACCGCGGCACCCGATGCGACGCAGAATGCGACATCCCCGGCCCCGTCGAGACGTTCCCAGTACCGCTGTCTCGGTCCACCATGGAGCCGGCGACGCCCCGGCGCGTGCGGTCGGCTGCGAGATCCGGTAGGTGCTCACGTTCCGACCGTAGACGTTCGACCCGGCTCGGAGGTCAAGCGCACCGACACGACGCGCAGTGGACGCCGTGGCGAGGCGCCGCAGCCGGCCGGGCGGTGCGGCCGACCGGGCCCCGACTCCCGCTGAATCACCGGTCAGAACCTCGGCGCCACCGCGGCTTCATCCGTTGAGGAGGCGCCGCGCGCACGTCTCCGCCGCTACGCCCGGCCCCGCGGTCCGGCGGTCGCGGAGCCGTAGGCGCACAGGTAGCGTAGCACGCATTCGTCGCAGTGCGGGCGCTGCGCCAAGCAGACCGTACGCCCGTGCGCGATCAGCGCCACATGCAGCTCGTAGCGGATGTCCGGCGGCACCGCGGACGCGAGCAGCCGGTGGGCCTTCTCCGCGGAGGTTCCCGGCGGGATCCAGCCGAGCCGGTTGGTGACCCGGTGGACGTGGGTGTCGACGGGGAAGGCGTCTCGTTCCATCGCGAAGACGAGCACGCACGCGGCCGTCTTCGGGCCGACGCCGGGCAGGGACGTCAGGTACTTCTCGACGGCCGCGTCGTCGAGGCCGCGCAGACGTTCCAGGTCGGCGCGGCCCTCGCGTTCCTCGACGGCGGCCAGGATCCGCTGGATCGTGGCCGCCTTGCGGTTGGCGAGGCCTCCGCACCGGATCGCCGCGGCGACCTCCTCGTACGGCGCGTTCAGGACCTGTTCCCACTGAGGGAACCGCTGCTTGAGCAGCGCGAACGCGCGCTCGGAGTTGCGGTCGGAGGTGTGCTGGGACAGCACGGTCCCGATGACCTGGTCGAGTACCGGGCGGCGCGATCGGGGCGCGAACCCGCCCATGTGGTCCCGCAGCCGCCGCCACACCGTCCTGATGCAGGCCGGGTCGGGCGCCGCATCGTGCCGTTCCTCGGCGGGGGACCGCCTTTCGTGCATACGACCACTTGTCCGTGTCATCGGTCCGTGTCACCTGTCCCTGTCCGGGGCACCTTCCGGGCCCTCGACAGCATCGCCTACGAACCTGCGCGACACGGCGGCGGCCCGCGCATGGCTCCACAAGACGGCACAGCAGTCAGAGCGGGCGAGGATCGTCGGGCCGCCCCGGCGACCAGGTGGGACCGTCCCGGGCGGGCCGGTGCGGGTGGGCCGGTGCGGGTGGGCCGGTGGCAGCCGGTCGGCGGGACGAACGGCAGGCGGGCGCGGCCGGTGCGCCCTACCCGCGGCGCTTGTGGATGCGTGTCGCGGGTTGGTCGGGTGTCGCCAGGGGATCGTCCGGGCCGCCGGGCCGCGTGCGCACCTCCCGCGCGATCCTCCTGGCGGCGCTGCGCGGGTCGGCGACGACGAGCGAGGCACCGGTGTCGTGCCACCACTCGAAGAACTCCCCGCAGCGGCTCACCGACACCCAGCGCCGCGGTTCGGCCGGCCCGGTGGGCAGCCACAGGGCCGGCCGGGCGTCGCACAGCACCGCGTGCAGCCCGAAGCAGGCCAGCTCGCGGCAGAGCGCCACGAGCAGCCGGACCTTCTCCGTGTGATCGATGGCCACCGCCGGATCCCCCTGACGCCTCGACATCGGTCCGTAATGCTCCGGATCGACAGCATCAAGGGAATCGGCGTTTCGTCTCGATGCCATGATGGGCGCGTTTTCGACGCCAATGTCTTTTCTCTGTCTCAGATTTGTTGCGTCATCGGCATAATGGCTGGTTGGGCTGGATGTGGCAGACGAGAGCGCGCAGGGGGTCAAATGTCGTCCCGTCCGATTCTCTTGCTGGTCCTTCTCCGGCAGCGGCAATTAACCCGATATGGCATGTTCCGTGCCGCATATGAGAATGCCGCGAGGAAGATCGATCGGAGCCTGGTGGGCACCGCGCCGAGCCGGGCGCAGCTCCATCGCTGGACCTCCGGCGCGCTCAAGCGGCTGCCCTACACGGATCACTGCCGGGTCCTGGAGACGATGTTCCCCGGCTGGACCTCGGGGCAGCTCTTCGCCCCCTGCCCCGACGACATGCCGCTCGAGCCGCCAGAGCCGCACGCCGACGCCGTGCCCGGCCCTGCGGATCCGTTGGGCGCGGCACCGCGCGGCCCGTCGCCACCCGTCTCCGGCGCCATCGGCGCGGGGCACGCACGCGCGCCGGACAGGCCCGCGCTCCCGCCTCCGGGCGGCGCGGTCCCGGTGCCGGCCGTCCACCCGTCCGCCTCCGGGTTCGCATCCGCGACGGCCGACGCATCCGCGACGGCCGACGC
>JBEHYF010000258.1:0-5040 GCA_048498315.1 Actinomycetota bacterium | reverse complement strand
ACTGCGTCGAACTCGCCGTACTGCCGTCCGGCCCGAACGGCGACGACCTCCGCGCCGGCGAACCGGCCCCGCGGCCCGCGGAGTGACCGCCTGATGAACACGGACGACCTCCGCTGGCGCAAGTCGAGCCGCAGCGCCGACAACGGCGGCCACTGCGTGGAGCTCGCCGTATGGCGCAAGTCGACGCGCAGCACCGACAACGGCGGCGCCTGCGTCGAGCTCGCCGTGCTGCCGTCCGGCGCGGACCGCGACGGCGGCGTTCGGGCGGGCGGTGCGGCCGGCCGGTGACAGTGTC
Organism: Actinomycetota bacterium; assembly: GCA_048498315.1. GTDB lineage: Bacteria > Actinomycetota > Actinomycetes > Streptosporangiales > Streptosporangiaceae > Actinoallomurus. Next base: position 4,745 of record JBEHYF010000258.1, on the reverse strand, counting down.
CGGCGGTTCGGCGGTCTGCCGGTTCGGCGGTTCGGTCGTTACGAGGCCAACACCTCGCCGATGACGTGGCGGGCGTTTGCGGAGATCACCGGGTTCGTGTGCCCGTCGATCCACCGGTGCACCGACCAGGCGTACGGGTACCCCTCGGCGGGTTCGCCCAGGCCCACCACGGCGGGAATCGTCACCGGGAGCGCCGGTGCGAGCCGGGCCAGCCATCGCCGTTCCCATTCCAGCGCCTCGACACCGGCCGCGGTGAGCGGAAGCCGGACGGTCAGCTCGTCACCGAGCCGGTAGACCGCGTTCACGGTCCCGCCGGATGCGATCGGCTCGACCGGAAGCTCCGCCCACTGCGGAAACCGGCCGCGGATCAGCCGCTCGACCAGGCTGGTATCGATGTCCGCCTGGTCGGCGTGCATCTTGACCATCCGCCAACGAGATCACCCTCGCGCTCCGCCGCTCAACCGGTTTTCGCGCCGAGCCCGCGCGGGCGGCCCGACGGGTGCTTCGGCCACGATGGGCGCGTACGCCGTTGACCTTCACCTTTGGGAAAGGCGCACAGTGGGGGTGAGCCGGGCGACCCGCCCGGGACGAGGGGGCCTGTCAATGGATCTGGTCGGCATCGGGGAGTTCGCGCGGCTGTCGCGGCTGTCGCCCAAGGCGCTGCGGCTGTACGACGAGCTCGGACTGCTGGTGCCGGCGCGCGTCGATCCGGGCACCGGCTACCGGCGGTACGCGACCGCTCAGCTTGAGCGGGCGCGTCTGGTGGCCGCGCTGCGCCGGCTGGGCGTCCCGCTGGCGCGGATCAAGGAGATCCTGGCGCTGGATCCTGCGGCGGCCGCCGAAGAGGTGCGCGCGTACTGGGCGGCGGCCGAGGCCGAGCACGCCGCCCGGCGCGGCCTCGTCGGTCACCTCGTCGACCGTCTCGAAGGGAAGGAGTCCGCCATGCCCGAGGTCACCGTCCGCGACATGCCCGCGCGCAGCCTGCTCTGCCTGCTCAAGCGGGTGCACGAGGAGGACATGGTGCCGACCGGCCGGGAGCTGTTCATCCATCGGTTGCGGGGCGGCGGCGTGCCGCGGCCCGAGGGGATCGCCGGCGCGCCGTTCATCATCTACCACGGGGAGGTCAGCGCGGACAGCGACGGCCCGGTCGAGTGGTGCTGGCCGGTCCCCGGCGACCAGGCGGCCGGGATCGCCGCCCGGTTCCCGGACCTGACCCTGCGCACGGAGCCCGCCCACGAGGAGGCGTTCGTCCGCAACGAGACGCCCGGCCCGTGGACGAGCGGGACGCAGGCGGTCGTGGCGGTCGAGACGCTCGCCGCGTGGGTTTCGGAACGACAGCGCCGTGCGGCCGGCGGGGTACGGCTCGTCCTGGTCCCCAACCCCGCGAACGGAGGCGCCGGACCGGACGGCCAGTTCGCCCTCCCCCTGCGCTGAACCCCCGACCCCGCGACCTTGCGATCCGGCGGCGGCCCGGCGGCGGTTCCGCGGACCGTCGTCCGGGTCGCCGCACGCCGATCAGGGCGGGCCGTCGGACTCCCGTACCGGCGGGCCGGTGAACTCCCGGGCCGGCCGGTTCCGATATGCGGCGACCGGCGGAACGGCCGTCCGGTCAAGATCGAACAGACGTTTGAACACGATCGTAGACTGGGCCCATGACGGGCGTGTTCCAGGCGTCGCTGCTGGCCTCCGGTGACGAGATCGTGCCCGGCCCGCTCGGGCCGTCGGTGCGGCGCACCGTGCTGGAGCGCGGCGCCTGGGTGGACGTACGGCCCGGCTGGATCGCCGGGGCCGACGCGCTGTTCGAGCGGTTGGCACGGTCGGTTCCGTGGCACGCCGAACGCCGGCACATGTACGACCGCGTGGTCGACGTGCCCCGGCTGCTGAAGTTCTACGAGGAGGACGAGCCGCTGCCGGACCCGTCCCTCGCCGAGGCCCGGCGCGTCCTCAACGAGCACTATGCCGCCGAGCTCGGCGAGCCGTTCCGCACCGCCGGGCTGTGCCTGTACCGCGACGGCCGGGACAGCGTCGCCTGGCACGGCGACACCATCGGGCGCGGCAGCAGCGAGGACACGATGGTGGCGATCGTCTCCATCGGCACGCCGCGGGCGCTGATGCTGCGGCCGCGCGGCGGCGGCCGGGCGCTGCGGTACGACATCGGGCACGGCGACCTGCTGGTCATGGGCGGCAGTTGCCAGCGGACGTGGGAGCACGCCGTGCCCAAGACCGCGCGGCCGACCGGTCCGCGCATCAGCATCCAGTTCCGCCCGCGCGGCGTCCGCTGACGCGCCGATCGTCCGGCGGATGCGGCGAGAGACCGGATGGCCGGAAGGTCCAGCGGACGTACGTGAGACCGGATGGCCGGAGGGTCCCGCGGCCGCGCGAGGGACCGGATGGTCCGGCGCGGAATGGGCGGGCGAATGCCGGAGATACTCCTCTCGTCCCCGAACATCCGGAGGAACACATGGTCTGGCCGGCGCTCTTCTGCTCTTCGCCGGAGCGATCGCGACCTTCGCCGTCGGCGGCCACGCCGGCGGCGTCGACGTCCGCGCCGCCGGTGCCGTCACGATGGTCTTCGGCGCCGCGCTGCTCACCGCCGGCATCGTCCGCCTGAGCCGGCTACCCGGCCAGGCCGGATGGGGCGGACGCCGGGCCGCCCGGTGTGGAGTCGTGCGGTGGTGCCGGGCGGGCAGGTCCGTCCGGGGCAAGGCCCACCGCACCGGGCGGCCCGGCGCGTTCGTGGCGGCGGCGGTCAGCCCACCGCGCAGGCGGTGCCGTTGAGGGCGAACGCGGTGGGTGCGGCGGCATTGCCGGTCTGGGTGGCCTGGAACCCGATGCCGGTCGAGGCACCCGGCGCCAAAGAGCCGTTGTAACTCATGTTGGTCGCGGTGATCTGACCGCTGCTGCCGCTGCAGTCGGCGTTCCAGCCGGAGGTGATGGTCTGCCCGGCCGGCAGCGTGAACACCAGCGACCAGCCATTGATCGCGCTGCTGCCGGTGTTGGCGATCGTGAGATTCTCGGTCATGCCACCGGGCCAGGAACTGACCGTCGCGGTCACCCTGCAGGCCGACGACCCACCGGCCCCGCCACCACCGCCGGAGCCACCGCCACCGCCGGCGCCGCCCCCGCCACCGGTGCCGCCCCCGCCACCGGTGCCGCCGCCCGAGGAGCCGCCGGTCGAGGTGGTGTAGGTGACCGGCGTGTACGCCGGACCGCACTGACTGGAGCAGGAGGACGGCAGCGAGAAGGAGTAGACGCGGCCGTCGTTGATCAGCTGGTCGGAGGCGTCGAGAACGCGGATCTGGTAGTCGCGTCCGCCGCTTGAGGTGGGGCCGATCTGGTACGCCTGGCCCATGTCGGAGTCCATCGTGGCGTTCTTCCACGTGCTGCCGTCGTAGTACTGCACGCCGTGGATGCCGTTGGCCAGGTGCGAGACGGCGATGACGGGCCAGTACACCTGCGCGGCCTGCAGGAAGCCGATCTTGATGTCGCCGGTGTAGTTCGGCGCGGGGACGAACCGCCAGATGATGCGCCGGTTGTTCCAGTGGTCGGGGTACATGTCGCCGACCGGGGCGCCGTTCTTGACGAACTGGTTCAGCGCCCCCTGTGCGAGGTCGAGATGGTAAGGGTCGTCGCGGCACCAGGCGTTGGGGTCGGCACAGCTGTCGGCGACCAGCATGGTGAGCGTGGCGCCGTTGTAGGCGTCGGACACCCATGAGCCGTTCCGGCAGAACGGCTGGCCCGCCGCGCCGTCGTTCACACCGGTGCAGTAGTCGCCGATCGTCACCTGAACGTACCGCCCGCAGTTCAGGCCGTTGTCGAACATGCCCATTCGCGCGGCGTCGGCGGGCGCGATCGGGCGCGGGTAGGAGTTGTAGTCGCCGGGCGTGTTGAAGACGTTCAGCGCGACGAAGTTCTGGCTGTCGAGGTCCGCCTGGGGCAGCCCGCAGCCGCCGTACGGCGAGCCGAGTCCGGTGAACCAGGTGGCGTTGCCGGTGCCGCCGTCACCGAGCTGTGCCGCCGCGGCCCGAGCCCGCGCGCCCGCGGGGAGTACCGCCGCGGTCCGCGCCCCCGCACTCGCGGGGGGCGCGGCCGCGAGCGCGGCGCACGCGCACCCGAGCGCGCACAGGGCCGACGCCCACGCGCGCCGCACGCGCCGGCCGTGCCGCGTCCGATTCGTCCAGTGGAGCATCGTCGTTCGCCTTCCGCGTCAGAAGACCGGGTTCCAGCCGTCGGTTGCGGCGAGGTACCGGGCGAGGGTGTAGCCGTTGTTGCTGGACGAGCCGCGGCTCAGCGAGTGGATCTCGTCCCGGTCGAACACGGCCGTGCCGCGGCCGAAGATGAAGTCGACGTCGCCCTCGATGTACGACGCGCGTATGTAGGAGCAGGCGACCGTGCCGGCGCTCGCCGACCACAGCAGCAGCGTGTCCTGGTCGCCGAGGACACGCACGTTGTTCGGGATCGCGCGGTCCCCTTCCAGGTCGAGGGCGACCGCCTGGGATGAACGGTTCGCCGCCTCGTCGTAGTCGTTGGAGAAGGTCAGGTTCTCGGCGCGGAAATCGCTCGCCGTCACTCCCCGGGACACGGCGCCTCCTGGTCTGGTCGGTGCGGCCCGCCACGGCGCGGGGCGGGCGGCCGGGTCCGCGCCGAGGGCGGGAAGAATGCGGGCCCGGCCGGCGGGCGGCCGGGCGGCCCCGTCACATGGTCCGCCGGCACCGACGGCGAATTCACCGAGCGCGACCTGATTC
>JBEHYF010000257.1:0-5058 GCA_048498315.1 Actinomycetota bacterium | reverse complement strand
CCGGTCGGTCAACGGGCGCCGGCCGCGCCTGTCACCGAGCCGGCGCCGTGAGCATGTCCTCGATGAGGTCGGCGGCGCGCCCAGTGCCGCCCCCGGCCTGTGCGTCGGCGCGCAGCCCTGCCGAGCGGCGGGCGACCTCCGCGCCGGTCACCAGGTCGTTCAGGGCCGCCCGAAGGGTCTCGGCGGTGGCCTCCGCGGTGTCGATGCGGCGGGCCACGCCCGGTTCCACCAGCCGGTCGGCGTTCATGAACTGCTCGGCGCCCTGCGGTGCGGCGATCATCGGCACGCCTGCCCGCAGTCCCTCGCCGCAGCCGCCCAGGCCGGCGTGGGTGACGAGGCGTCCGCCTGCCTCCGATCGCAGCTTCGCCGTCGCGCGGTCGCGGGCGGCGCGGCCGGGTTCGGCGGTGGAGGTCATCTTGGCGTGATGATCAGCTTGCCTCGCTTGGCCGGGCCGTCTTGCTCGAGTTCGGTGAGTGCTGGGATCGCCCGGGAGAGCGGGACCGTGCGGGTGATCGGCAGCCGCAGTGTTCCCTGTCCGGCGGCTCGGGCGACCTCTTCGAGGTCTTCGGTGACCGGTCGGGCAATCATGGCGTGGAACGGCCCGGGCAGGACACTTCTGGCGAGGTTCGCCGGGGTGGGGAGGACGCTGATGATGCGGCCGCCTGGCTTGAGCATCGTCCGCGCGGCTTTGGCCGGGAGCGTGCCGGCGGTGACGAGGACGAGGTCGAACCGCCTGGCGAGCGAGGTGGGGTCGAAGTCGAAGTCGACGACCGGGTCCATACCGAGGTCGCGTGCTTCGGATCTGGCGGTGTTGCGGCAGCTGCCGGCGACCGTGGCCTGGTGGGCGAGGGCGATCTGCACGGCGGAGCGGCCGACTCCGCCGAGGCAGCTGTGCACGAACACGGCCTGGCCCGGCTGCGGTTTTCCCCTCGTGGTCAGGGCCTGCAGGGCGGTGATCCCGACCGTCGGGATCGCGGCGGCGTCCTCGAACGAGAGATTCTCGGGCTTGTTCACGACGCCCTTCTCCTGGGCGACGACCACGTCGGCGAACGCGCCCGCGGACTTGATCGACGTCCCGCCGAGCACTTCGTCACCGACGTGCAGCCGGGTGACGCGGTCGCCGACTGCTTCGACGACGCCCGCGAAGTCGTAACCCATCGCGCGGGGGAAGCGCCGACCGGTCACGTGCTTCATGCGGCCGGCGCGGATCCCGAAGTCCATCGGGTTGGCCGCGGCTGCGCGCACACGGACAAGGACCTCGTCGGCGCTAAGCGGTGCCGGCTCGAAGTCTTCGAGCCGCATGACCTCCGGCCCGCCGTACTGGTGGTACTGGATCCGCTTCACCGTCGTCATCCCTGTCGTCATCCTTTTCCCTTCCGCGTGAGGTCTTTGTGCGGTCACAGCGTGACCACGACCTTGCCGTGGACGTGGCGTCCGGCCTGCAGCGTCACGGCGTCGCGGATCTTCTCGACCGGGAAGGCCGCGGCGATGGGGACGGTGAGCTTGCCGGCGAGGATCGCGTCGGTGATCTGCTCCATGGCGTCCGGCGCCGCGTCGATGGCGCCGGTGGCGCGTACGCCGCCGGGCGGGTTGGGGCCCGCGGCGATCGTGGAGATCCGCTCGGGTGCCACGCCGAGCGCCAGCGCCGCCTCGGCCGTCTCCGTGCCGAACAGGTCGGTCGCGGCGGTCACCCCGCCGGGCGCCAGTGCCCGGACCCGGTCCGCCAGCCCGGCGCCGTAGGGCACCGGCTCGGCGCCCAGCTGCCGCAGGAACTCGAACGTGCCCGGCGAGGCGGTGCCGATCACGGTGGCGCCGGCAAGCCTGGCGAGCTGCACGGCGAACACGCCCACGCCGCCGGCGGCGCCCCCGATCAGGACGGTGTCGCCGGACCGCGGGCCGATCGCCGCGAGGGCGGCGGCAGCGGTGAGGCCGGCCACCGGAAGCGTGCTCGCCACCTCGTCGCTGATGCCCTCCGGCGTGTGCCACAGCGAATCGGCAGGGGGCCTGACCACCACGAAGTCGGCGACCGCCCTGCCCAGGGCTCCGCCGAAGACACGATCGCCCACGGCAAAGCCCGTGATGCCGTCACCGACCTCGTCGATCACGCCGGCGAGGTCGGACCCGAAGCCGGACGGCACGGTGATGCCGAACCGCGCCGCAGCCTCCGGCCGGGAGGCTATACCCCAGTCCATCGGATTCAGTCCGGCGGCCGTCACCCGCACCCGGACCTCACCCGGTCCGGCGTGCGGCTCCGGAACCTCCCGCAACTCCAGCACGTCGGGGCCTCCGAACGCTTCGTGGATCACAGCACGGCTCACTGGCGGACTCCTCGCAAGGGAAGTGACGGAACCAAGTCCCGTCACCGTAGCACGAGTGACGGAACCAAGTCCCGTACACTGTGTTCATGGCTCGCTGGGAACCGAACGCAGCAGAACGGCTCGCTCACGCCGCCCTCGACCTGTTCGCCGAGCGGGGCTACGAGAACACGACCGTGATCGACATCGCGCAGCGCGCGGGGCTGGGGAAGACCACCTTCTTCCGGCACTTCCAGGACAAGAGGGAAGTGCTCTTCGGCGGCGGCGCGATGAACGGGCTGCTCGCCGACGCGATAGCGGCGGCACCGGCAACCGCCGGCCCGCTCGAGGCGATCGCTCACGCGCTGGACGCGGCCGGCCGGGAAGTCTTCACGCCCGCACGCCGCGAGTTCATCGCCCGCAGACAGGCGGTGATCGCCGCCAACCCCGAACTGCAGGAACGCGAAGCGCTGAAGAACCTCGCCCTCATCGCATCAATGACCGACGCGCTCAGACAGCGCGGCGTTCCCGACCTGACCGCTCGCGTGGCCGCGGAACTCGGCGCGCTCGCCTCCACGATCGCCTTCGAACGCTGGAGCCGGACAACCGCCGACGAAGACTTCAGCGAGATCGCACGACAGGCACTCGACGACGTGCAAGCGTCGATCGCCCCGAAGGGCCGCCCGGACCCCGCAGAGCCTTCAAAAACCCCTTCAAAAGCCCCTTCAAAAACTCCTTCGAAAACCTGAGCCGTTCAACACCCTCAGATCGCCGCTTTCTGACATGATCCGGAGCCGTCGACCGCCTCGAACCGGCCGGCGGGCCGGACCTCCTCGCCGCCGAACCGCTCGTCCGCACCGAGATCGAGATCGGATACGCGCGGGTCCCGACCGGCGAGCAGAAGCGCGGGCCGCGCGGTCAGCTGGGCGGGGTGTCCGGGGCGGCGGCTTCCAGATCGTCGATGCTGCCCGACATCAGGGTGCGGACGTGCTCGGTGATGTGTTCCGCGGGCCAGTCCCACCAGGCGACCGCCAGCAGCCGGGCGATGTCCCGGTCGTTGTACCGGGTGCGGATGAGGCGGGCCGGGTTGCCGCCGACGATGCCGTAGTCGGGGACGTCGGAGGTGACCACGGCGCCGGAGCCGATGATCGCGCCGTGTCCGATCCGCACGCCGGGCAGGATCGTCGTGCCGTGGCCGAACCAGACGTCGTTGCCGACGATGGTGTCCCCCCGGTTGGGCAGGCCGGTGAGCAGGTCGAAGTGGTCGGCCCAGGAGCCGCCCATCGTGGGGAAGGGGAAGGTCGAGGGGCCGTCCATGCGGTGGTTGGCGCCGTTCATGATGAACCGCACCCCGGTGCCCAGCGCGCAGAATTTGCCGATGATCAGCTTCTCCGGCCCGTAGTGGTAGAGGACGTTGCGTGTCTCGAACGCCGTCGGATCGTCCGGGTCGTCGTAGTAGGAGTACTCCCCGACCTCGATCAGCGGGGAGGTCACCAGCGGCTTGAGCAGGACCACCCGGGGCTGCCCGGGCATCGGATGCAGGACTGTCGGGTCGGCGGGCACAGGCATGGGGGAGTGATTCCTCATCGGTAGCGGATCCGTCTGTGCTCCATGATCCCGGCGGCGCCCGGTCCCGGGACAGCGATTTACCCTCCGCGTACTGTGGCCGGGGTCGCAGACCGCGCACGCTCCCCAACCTCGACTACGCGCCCCTGTGGGACGCGTGCATCGCCGGCTGCGCGGATCCGCCCGCACCCGTCAAGGCCGGGCACGCCTGTCAAGCTGGGACAGCCGGCCTTCCTGAATCGCCGTCAGGTACCGTCGCCGTGATGTCGATGACGTGAGCGACTGCGGGGTGGCCATGCGGGTACGGTTCGTGGGCAGTGGGGATGCATTCGGTAGTGGCGGCCGGTTTCAGGCATGCGTGCACGTGCGTGGCGCCGGCATGACGCTGCTGGTGGACTGCGGGGCGACGAGCCTGGTCGCCATGCGGCAGCAGGGGCTGGACCCGGCCGAGGTGGACGCGGTAGTGGTGTCCCACCTTCACGGCGATCACTTCGGCGGTATCCCGTTCCTGATCCTGCACTGCCAGTTCGCCGGCCGCGTCCGGCCCTTGACGATCGCCGGCCCGGCCGGTGTCCGGGACCGGGTCCTCGCGGCGATGGAGGTGCTGTTCCCCGGGTCCGCCGGGATCGAGCGGCGGTTCGAGACCCGGTTCCTGGAGATCCCTGGCGACCTGAGCCCTGTCACGGTCGGTGCCGCGACGGTCCGCGCTGCCGAGGTGGTCCATGCCAGTGGAGCCCCGCCGCTGGCGTTGCGGGTCGATCTCAACGACAAGACGCTGGCCTATTCCGGCGACACCGAGTGGACCGACGCCTTGACGGAGGTCTCCCAGGACGCTGATGTGTTCATCTGCGAGGCCTACACGTTCGCCAGGCGGGTCCGCTACCACCTGAACTACGCGACCCTGCGCGAGCGTCTGCCGCACATCCGGGCCCGCCGGGTCATTGTGACCCACATGTCGGCCGACATGCTGGAGCGTGCCTCGCAACTGGAGGTGACTGCCGCGCACGACGGGCTGGAGCTTGCGCTGTGACCGGACCGCCTCGGCGGCGACACGTCAAGGACTTCCGGGCCGTGGCCATGAGGTTCGACAAGCGTGTCCATCTCTTCCAGGGCACCGTGACCGTCGCGGCGGTCCGGCTCTGGGTCCGGGGCTGGATCCCGCCCCCGCGCTTTGACGGACCCCGCTCGGAAAGCGGCA
>JBEHYF010000256.1:0-5100 GCA_048498315.1 Actinomycetota bacterium | reverse complement strand
CTGGCATGGCCGTTGTCGCGCACATGTTGTCCGGCGGGTGCGCCGGCCGGACCGGCGGGACGGAGCCGCCCCCGCGGCGGCGCGACGCGTCACCGGCGCGCCCGGATGCGCCACCGTCCCCGCGCTGGGACGAGCGACCGCCGCTGCGGGGGGAGGTGACGCCGCCGCGCCGGCAGGAACCGCCGGCACGGCCGGGGGAGGCGTCGCCGCGCAGGGGCTGGCGCATCGAGACGGACTCAGAGAACGTCCAGCGCGACCTGACCAAGCTGGTCCTCACGATCGTCGAGCTGGTGCGCCAGCTGGTGGAGCGCCAGTGCATCCGGCGCGTCGACCAGGGCGACCTGTCCGACGAGCAGATCGAGGAGATCGGGGTGACGCTGATGCGCCTGGAAGAGGCGATGGAGGATTTGTGTGACCGGTTCGGCCTGTCACCGTCCGATCTGAACCTGGACCTCGGTCCGCTCGGTACCCTCCTCCCGCCCGACCGCCCCGACGTTTGACCCGCGTTCGTCCGCGGTCACCATTCGCGGACCGCGGTCCCGTACGTCTCCACGTCCATGGCGGGCCCGATCTGCGCCACTCCGGAATCGACGTCACCCGCCAGCTCGACGGGGACGGCGGCGCGGTACCCTCCTCAACGACCTCCACGCCGGCGAAGAACGCCGCGACTCCCTCCGGGGCGCGCAGATGTCAGGGGTTTTGATCATCTGCTGCGGGCGGGGGCCGCGGCCGTGCCCGGCCGGAGCAGCGTGGGCCGCCCGCGGTTCACATCAGGGTGAGCTGCCGGGCCGACGGAGCCGGTGCGGGCGGCGGGGGAGCGGCCGGCATGCGCCGGACGTTGCGGCCCCTGCCGATGCCGTGGCGTTCGGCCAGCTCGGCGACTCGGCGGGCGATGCGGTGCTGATACTCCTTCGGGGCGTAGGCGCCCCGGCCGTACAGCCGCTGGTAGCGGGCGACCAGCTCCGGGTGGTGCTCGCGCAGCCGGCGCATGAACCACTCGCGGGCGCCGGGCCGCAGGTGCAGCACGATCGCCGACACCGAGGTGGCGCCGGCCTCGGCGGCGCGCCGCACGGTCTCCTCCAGCTGCCGCGGCATGTCGGACAGGTATGGCAGGATCGGGCCCATGAGCACGGCGCAGCCGATGCCGTGCCCGTTGAGGGTCTTGCAGACCTCCAGGCGCTTGAGCGGGCTCGGCGTGCCCGGCTCGACCAGCCGCCACAGGTCCGCATCGACGCAGCCGACCGACACGGCGACGCTCACGTCGGTGCGCTCGGCGGCCTCTTCGAGCAGCGGCAGGTCGCGCAGGATCAGCGAGCCCTTCGTCAGGATCGAGAACGGGTTGGCGGCGTCGCGCAGCGCCGCGATGATGCCGGGCATGAGCCGGTAGCGGCCCTCGGCCCGCTGGTAGCAGTCGACGTTGGTGCCCATCGCGATCGGCTCGCCGGCCCACTTCGGCGCGGCCAGCTCCCGGCGCACGAGCTCCGGCGCGTTCACCTTCACCACGATCTGCGAGTCGAAGTCATGCCCGGCGTCGAAGTCCAGGTATTCGTGCGTCTTCCGCGCGAAGCAGTAGGAACACGCATGACTGCATCCCCGGTAGGGGTTGATGGTCCAGCGGAACGGCACGCGGGACGCGGCGGGAACCCGATTGATGATCGACTTGGCGTGGATCTCGTGGAAGGTGATCCCCCGGAACTCCGGCGTGTCGACCGTCACCGGATGCCTGAACAATCCTGGTTCTTGCAGGTCCAGCGCCAAGGCGTCCCATCGCATGCCGACCAGTCTAGAACGCATGTTCGGATGTGGTGTCACGACGTGCGGTTTTCCCGCCGGTCTCGCGCACGCCGCCGCGGTCAGCGTGCCCGGTACGGGCGGGCCTCGCGGTCCAGGCGGTCGAGTTCGCGAGCGAGGTCGTGCGGGGTGACGATGCCGACGAGCCGGTCGCCGTCGAAGACGAGCAGGCGCTCGCGGGTGAGCGGCGTGAGCAGGCCGGCCAGCGGAGCTTCGGGGGTGGTGCGGGCGGCGTCCTGCACGAGGTCGCCGAGCGGGGTGTCCGGCCGCGCCTGCCGGATGCGTTCGACGGTGACGACGCCGGGGACGCGGTCGCCCGCGCGCACCGGGTAGGCGGCGTGCCGGTGCCGGGGCAGCATCTCGCGCAGGAACTCCGCGACCGTCATCGTGGCCGGCACGGTGAACGGGTCGGGCGTCATGATGCGCCGGATCGTGATGCCGTCCAGGCGCGTCCGTGCCCGCGCCTGGACGGCATCCAGGCCCGCCGCGGTGATCAGGAACCAGCCGACGATGGTCAGCCACAGCCCGTCCGGGCTGTACAGGGTCAGGTAGAACCCGGCCGCCATCGTCATCCAGCCGAAGGCGCGTCCGGCCGTCGCGGCCTGCAGCGCCGCCTTCGTACGGTCGCCGGACAGCCGCCACATGAGCGCGTGGACGAGGCGGCCGCCGTCCAGCGGCGCCGCCGGCACCACGTTGAAGATCGCCAGCACCAGGTTGATCGCGGCGAGCCAGCCGACGCAGCCGGCCGCCATGCCGCGCGGGTCCGCCAAGGCGAGCACCGCGGACGCCCCGCCCAGCGCGGCGCCGAGCACCAGGTTGACCAGGGGGCCGCAGCCGGCGATGCGCAGTTCGGCGCCGGGCGTGGCCGGCTCGCCCTCGAACCGGGCGATGCCGCCGAGCAGCCACAGCGTGACGCCGTCGACGGCCAGGCCGTTGCGGCGGGCGACGATCGCGTGCGCCAGCTCGTGCGCCAGGAGGCTCGCCACGAACCCCAGCGCGGTCGCCAGCCCCCCGGCGGCGTACACGGCAGGGTGCAGACCCTTGTAGTCTCGCGGAAGGCGCTCGGCGGCCAGCGCGTACGTGACCAGAGCGAAGATCACCAGGACGGTCCAGTTGACGCCGACGCGCACTCCACCGATCCGGCCGAGCCGGAAGGTGTCCTTCATGATGGCGCCACCTTGTCCTAGTCCTATGGGATTCGATACCCACCAGGCACCGCCGAGTCTCCGGGAGAATGCGCACTCGTGGGTGGTTCGAACATGAAACGGTGCGTGACGATCACCGCCGCGCTGGCCCTCCTGGCCGGATGCGGCGGAAAGCAGGGCACGTCCGCGCCCGCACCGTCGGCGGCGGCCGAATGCGGCCAGATGCTCCCGGCCGCGACCGACGCGGCGCGGCAGACCCGCGCGATGTGGATCACGACGCTCGGCAACGGGGACTGGCCATCGCGGCCGGGGCTGCCGGTCGCCCGGCAGAAGGCGGAGTTCGTCCGCCTCTTGGACCTGGCGCGCAGCCTGAACCTCAACACCGTCTACGTGCAGATCCGGCCGTCCGCGGACGCGTTCTACCCCTCGCCGTACGAGCCGTGGTCGCGGTACCTGACCGGAGTACCGGGCCGCGACCCCGGCTACGATCCGCTGAAGTTCATGGTCGAGGAGGCGCACGCGCGCGGGCTGGAGTTCCACGCCTGGTTCAACCCCTTCCGCGTCAGCACCGGACCCGACCCGGCCAAGCTCGCACCGAACAACCCGGCGCGCCGGCACCCGGACTGGGTGCACCGCTACGGCGGCGCCCTGTGGTACGACCCGGGCCTGCCCCAGGTGCGCGACCTGGTCGACAAGGTCGTCATGGACGTCGTGAACAAGTACGACATCGACGGCGTGCACCTGGACGACTACTTCTACCCCTATCCCGTGCCCGGCAAGGCCTTCCCCGACAAGGCGACGTTCCGCCGCTACGGTGCCGGCTTCACGAACGTCGGCGACTGGCGGCGGCACAACATCGACGAGCTCGTGCAGGGCCTGTCCACGCGCATCCACCGCGCCAAGCCGTGGGTGAAGTTCGGCATCAGCCCGTTCGGGGTGTGGCGCAACCGCTCCTCCGACCCGAACGGCTCGGCGACCAGGGCGCTGCAGAGTTATGACGACATCTACGCCGACACCCGCACGTGGGTGAAGAACAACTGGGTCGACTACATCGCGCCGCAGCTGTACTGGCCGATCGGGTACGGCCCGGCCGACTACCGCACGCTGGTCGCCTGGTGGGCCGAGCAGGTCGCCGGCACGCGCGTGCAGCTGATCATCGGGCAGGCGGGGTACCGGGTCGGGCACGGCGGCCCGTGGAACGACGGGGGCGAGATCTCCCGCCACCTGAGCGTCGACGCCCGCTACCCGCAGGTCCGGGGCGAGGCGTTCTTCAGCGCCCGCGACCTCGCGCAGAACCACGAGAACTTCGCCGCGCGGCTGTTCCACGACCACTACGAGCGCCCGGCGGTCGTGCCGGTGACCCCGGGGACGGCCGGGCCGCCGCCCGCGCCGCCCACCCGCCTGGAGGCGCGGAACGGCCGGCTGAGCTGGCGGGGCTCCGGCGCGGCCGCGTATGCGATCTACCGGGTCTTGACGGCGAAGACGGCGGGAGCCTGCCTCCCGCCCGGAACGGGAACGCTGCTGAAGGTCGTCGGCGGTGACACGCACCAGACCCGCGACACGACCGCGCGGCCGGGCCGCGGCTACGCCTACTACGTGACGGCGCTGGACCGCACGCACCGCGAGAGCTCCCCGAGCCGTACGGCGAACATGACCGCCGGATGAGGCTAATGATCTTGAAGAGCGGGCAGTAACGGGTAAAGCTTTTACCCCCTGGAGGTGCGACATGGCGCTCTCGATGGAGGAGGAGCGGATCCTCACAGAGATCGCATCTCGACTCGGCCGGGAAGACCCGCGGCTGGCCGGCCGGCTGTCCAACTTCGGGCGCCTGCGCAGGCGCCGGCGGATCCGCGCCATCGCGGTGGTCGCGGTGGCGGTCCTGGTGATCGCCGGTTTGATCGGCGCGGCCTTCGTCACGGTGCCGGTCTGACGGACGTGCAACGCCCCCGCGGGAGACCCCGCGGGGGCGACGCGTCGAAGGCCGGTGTGGTGGTCGCCTCTCGGCGAAAGGCACAACGCGGCTCCTGCTCCGGCCGCGGGCCGGACGGTATTCCGCGAAGGCGGTAGGTGCGGCCCGGGGACACATGCCACACCGGCACCACAAGCCTAACCCGTTGCCCGGCGTGTCCACGCCGTCGGCGCGCCGCGGCCCTCAGAGAGCGGC
>JBEHYF010000255.1:0-5106 GCA_048498315.1 Actinomycetota bacterium | reverse complement strand
CGCGCGGCGTGCTGGACACGTCCAACCGCGACTCGCTGTTCTCCGCCTCGCCGATCGTCCCGGGCCAGGAGTACACGTTCAAGATCCCGATGCAGCCGGTGGACTACACGATCCCCGCCGGCCATCAGCTCGGCATGCTGACCCTTCCCCTGACCCCGGCGCGGCCCGCGAGGCCCACGACCCCGTCCCCATCGGTGCCCATCCCGATGCCCGGCGACCGCCGTACCTCCGACCGGGACGGCTGGGGCGGCCGGGCGGGCTGGGCCCGGCGGGACGGCTGGGGAGGCCGGGTCGCGGGATCGCCGGCCTCGGCCGTGCCGGTGCCCGTCCCGGTTGCGGGCGGCTGCCGCACGGGAGGCCGGGGTGGCCGGGTCACGGGGCTGATCTCGGTCGTGCCGGCGCTCCTCACGGTCGTCGGCGGTTGCCGTACGGACACCCGGGGCGGCCGGGTCGTGGGGGTGCTGACCTCAGTCGTGCTCGCGCTCGTCACGGTGGCGGGCGGCTGCACGGGCGACCGGGCCGGCCGTACCGTCCCTGCGGCCTCCGGCGCGGCACCGGGGCCGGCCGCCACGGGCCGGGACGGCGCGGACGGAACGCTTCCGGACGCGGCCGTCGTCGTGGTCACCGAGCACGAGGACCGGCGCGGGACCACCGGGGGCGAGCCGCCGGCCGTGGTGACGCAGATCTTCCTCCGGCGGGCCGGTGACCGGATCGACGACTTCTACGCCGTCGTCCGCGACGCCGCCACCGGCCGTCTCGTCGAGGAGGACCGCTGGTCGCGGGCCCGGCCGCGGGTGTTCGAGACGCGCGACTGGCGGGCCTGCCGCGCCGACGCCGGACCACCGCCCGACCCGCCGATGACGACCGTCGGCGCCCTGCTGTCGGACCTCCTCGGCCCGCGCCGGCGCCCGGAGGGGGCCCGGAGCGTCGCGCCGCACGTGTGGGAGATCCGCCGCGGGCCGATGCGCGTGCGCGTCCGGGAGAACGGCGCGGGCTGGCTCGACCGCACGGTGACCACGGGCACCGCCGATCGCCTCACGAGCACCGTGCACGACGTCTCGGCACGGCCAGCGGCGGCGTTTCCGGGATGGCAGGCCGGCTGGCGGGAATGCATAGTAAAATGACGGTCCCGAGACGGGAGTCGAAATGATCTGGAAATGGCGCCGGCGCTCCGGGCCGTCGAGCGCGATGGCCGTCATGCTGCCCGCCGACGGCGGCGACGAGCCGTCACCGGACCTTGTGCGCGAGCTGATGGCCGGCGGCCACGCCGGCCTCGGCGACGGGCTGAACCGCTCCGTCGCGTCGCTGGCCGCCCTCGACCGCCTGATCGACGGCTGGACTGACGACACCGCGTCCCGCATGGGTGCCGCGGTCGGTGCCTACCTCGGCACCGTGCTGGTGAACTCCGGAGCGCGGTGGCGGGTCGGCCCCGGCGGCCGCCCGTACGTCGTGCTGCCGTCGGGTCGCGAGGTCGACGTGATGGAGCTGGCCGAGCGCCGCATCGCACGCGGCCGCCCGCGCCTCGCCGACGTCGCGGGCGTGTAGCCCCCGCCGTCCGTACGGCGGTGACCCGGGCCCGTTCCGGGAAGCGTCCTCCGCCTGGGTCCGCCCGCCGGGGCGTGGCTCGGCCGGTGGCCCTCCGGATCGCAGGGCCTTCTGGGGCCCGGCCGTCGACGGGTCGGCTGGTGGCGCGTCCGGCCGGCGCCGGGCATCGGGCGGTCGCCGTGCAGCGGCCGGCCGTCAGGCCGGGCGGGCGCCGACCCTGCGGCGGGCGGCGTCGACGATCGCCTCCAGGCGGCGGTGATGCGCACCCTTCCAGTACAGCCGGCGGCACGCGCGGCACCGGGCGTACTCGGTGTAGGTGCGGCGGGTGCCCGGCTCCAGCAGGTGCTCGATCGACTCCTTGCGCACCGGCTCAAGCGGGCCGTTGCACGCGGTGCAGCGCGTCCAGGGCGCGAGCGGCGGCGCGAACCGGTCGAGGACGTCGGCGAGCTGGTCGTCCGGGTCGGCGCCGCGCACGTACGCGCCCAGCCACAGCCGCCGGCGGCGCAGCAGGCCGCGGTCCTGCGTCAGCAGCACCCGTCGCTGTTCAGCGGCGTGCTCGATCAGCGTGTCGTCGTCGGCGTCGTTGCCGTAGGCGGTGTCGACGCCGACCAGCCGGAGCCTGCGCGCCAGTGCGCCGAGATGCACATCGAGGATGAAGCGGGGCGGCGTGGTCGGCAGCGGCTGCGGGCGCCGCACCGCGGCGACGCCGACCCGCTCGCCGTCGCGCGGGCGGTACGACGGATCGACCCGCCGGCCGTTCACGGTCAGGGTGCCCACCTCCGGCAGCGGCACGCCGAGCGACTCCACGACATGGCCGAGCGAAGAGGTTCCGTCGAGGGGCACCGCCACCTCGCCGCGGCGGTTCGGTGCGGCGAGGAACAGGCGGAGCTCGGGAGCGAACGCGATGCGGGCCAGCGCCATAGACCCACTATCCCCGGCGGCCGGTCGTCCATTCGGTTTCGGCGGGTGAGGCGGGTGGACGGGAACGGGCTCGGGGCGCGGCCGGCAGCCCCGATGACGCGCCGCCGTCGCGGGCGATGCTGGGCCGGAAGCGCGGGCGCACAGCCGGCCGCGCCGGCCCTTCCGTCCCCGTTCCGTTATTAATCCTCCGTCTTCTCCGGCCCTCCGGCCGTTCGGCTCGGCGGGTGAGGCGGCCCGCCGGCGGCGTGGACCTGGGCCGGTCGGCAGCGCATGGGCCGGGACGGAGCCGGCTACGGCGGTGCCGTTCAGCCGAGTTGGATGGAGCGCTTGGCGAGACCGGCCCAGAAGCCGTCGATCACGGTGCGCTGGCCGTCCAGGTCGTCCTCGCCCGCGCCGAGGGTGACGAACAGCGGCGCGAAGTGCTCGGTGCGCGGGTGCGCGAGCCGGCCGGCGGGCGCCCGGTGCTCGAAGTCGAGCAGGGCGTCCAGGTCGCCGGCGGCCAGGGCCTCCCGGCCCCAGGCGTCGAACTCCTTCGACCAGGCGGGCGCGGCGTCGGGACTGGAGCCGGGGGTCATGCCGCGCAGGTTGTGCGTGAAGAAGCCGCTGCCGATGATGAGCACGCCCTCGTCGCGCAGCGGCGCGAGTCTCCGGCCGAGGGCCAGCAGCCGCTCCGGGGCGAGGGTCGGCATGGACATCTGCAGCACCGGGACGTCCGCCGCCGGGTACATCTCCGCGAGCGGCACGTAGGCGCCGTGGTCCAGGCCGCGCTCAGGGTCCTCGTGCACCGGGCCGTCGACCAGCGCGTGGACCTTCGCCGCCAGCTCGGGCGCGCCGGGCGCGGGGTAGGTGACGCGGTAGTAGTGCTCGGGAAAGCCCCAGAAGTCGTACGTCAGCGGCACGGTGCGGGTGGCGCCGAGCGCGACGGGCGCCGACTCCCAGTGCGCCGAGACGACGAGTACCGCCGTGGGGCGGGGCAGCGTCGCCGCCCAGCCTGCCAGCTCGCCCGGCCAGATCGGGTCGTCGGCCAGCGGGGGCGCGCCGTGGCTGAGGTAGAGCACCGGCATGCGCTCGGCCATTCGCGGCCCTCCAGATGATTGAAACCTCAACTTACTGCGGTTCGAGAGTACGTCAGACGCTTGAAGGTTCAAGCGTTCGCCTCAAGGACTGATGAAGAACCGGCTCCAGGGCGGGTTTGCGCCCTCACCGAGCGGCCCGTCTTCGCTACCGTCGCGGTCAGCGAACGTGTCACCCGCCGCGCGCGGCGGAGCGAGCGGAGCCGGACGGGACGGCTCCCGGACATGAGGAGCCTTCCGTGCGAGTCTTGGTGATCGGTGCCGGGATCGTCGGCGCCGCCGTCGCCGCCGGGCTGACCCGTCGTGGCGCGCGGGTGACCGTGCTGGAGGAACGCCATCCCGGGGCCGGCACGACCGGCACGACGTTCGCCTGGGTGAACGCCGGCACCAAGGAGTCCGAACCGTACTTCACGCTGAACCACGCCGCCGTCCACGCCCATCACGCGCTGGGCGGCGACGGGTTCGTCCCCACCGGCCACCTCGAGTGGGTGAACGGCGAGCGGCGCCGTGCCGAGCTTGCCGCCCGCGTCGAGCGCCTGCGCGACCGCGAGTACGCGGTCGAGCGGATCACCGCCCGCCGCGCCGCCGAGCTGGAACCCGACCTGGCTGCGCAGCCGGACGGTACCGACTTCGTGTTCTTCCCCGAAGAGGGACACGTGCTGCCCGCCGTCATGCTGGCACGGCTGCTCGGCGAGGCCCGCGACCGCGGCGCGCACATCGAGACCGGCGCCGCCGTACGGGAGATCAAGTCCAGCCGGGGCGGCGTGAGCGTGACGCTCGCCGACGGTGGCATCCGGACCGCCGACGTCCTGGTGGCCTGCGCCGGCCGCTGGACCGGGCGGCTCGTGGACGTCCCTCTGCTCGATCCCCTGGTGTCCGGCACGGCCACGAACGGGTTCCTCGTCACGACGACGCCGGTGGCGACCCGGCTGTCGCGCGTGCTGACCGCCGACCGGCTGAACGCGCGGCCCGACGGCGGCGGCCGGCTCGTGCTGCAGGCCCTCGACCTGGACGAGGCCGCCGACCCGGAGACGCCGCCGCCCGACGACGTCGGCGCCCAGATGATGGCCCGGCTTCCCGAGCTGCTCACCGGCACCCGCGGCGCCCGGGTCGAGCGGATCCGCGTCGGGCAGCGGGTCATGCCCCGCGACGGCCACACCGTGGCCGGGTTCACCGACGAGGCCGGCCGGGTCTACGCGGTGGCGACGCACAGCGGGATCACGCTCGCACCGCTGCTCGGCGACCTGGTCGCTACCGAGGTGTACGGGACGGAGTCGGCGCTGCTGCGCCCGTTCCGCCCCGACCGCTTCGCCCGCGGCACCGAATGGGAGGCCGACCCCCCGGGATAGGCCTCCGCGACGACCCTGTCCCCATGCCTGGCCGTACGGGGGCCGTACCCGGCCGGGGTCCTGTATCGGGGTCCGCGACGGCCGCGCCTCGGGAAACCGTGACGCCCCGTGCCGGCGGGGTCCGCCTGGCGGCCCCGCACCGAGGCCTGGGACGGCCCGTCGCGGGTCCGTCCCAGGTCCGTTCCGGCGACCGTGGCGGCGTCCGTTCCGGCGTCCGT
>JBEHYF010000254.1:0-5125 GCA_048498315.1 Actinomycetota bacterium | reverse complement strand
CACGGTCCCACGGTCGCGCGGTGGCACGGCCGCGTAGTCGCGCGGTGCGATGACGCGGACCCGCGGTCGCGTACAGCGCGGTGGTGCGGTGGCGTTCGGCATCATGGCGTGCGCACGTGCGGCGAAGGTATGTCCGGGCGGCGGGCGGTTCGGGCGACGATCGGGTGTCCGTGTCCAGGGCGCGGGCACGCCGTCGTCAGGCCCCGGACGGCCGGGCGCGCTGCGGTTAGGCTTCGGAGAATGACGACGCGGCGGAATGCTTCAGGCGACACGCGGCTGGCCGGCTGGCCGGCGTTCATCCGCGAGCTGGACGCCACGCTGTCGGTGCACGCGCAGTACGTGCTGTGGGGGAACCTGCACGACAGCTTCCTCGTCGATGGCCGGCTGCTGCCACTGCGCGAGCTGCTGTGGCAGGCGCTGGCCCGCAGCGGCTATTCCTTCATGGCCGTCTACGACCGGGTCGACGGCCTGCGCATCCACCCGGCCGACGACAAGGCCGCTGCCGACGCCGCCGCGAGCCTGTTCGGCACCCGCGTCGACGAGCGCAAGGTGCCCTCCCTCGACGGGCTGCGCACGTACCTGCGGGCGCTGGCGCGACCCGCCCGGCCGGTGCGCGCGGCGTTCGTCATCGACTACGCCTCCCGTATCGCGCGCAGCCCCACCGAGCTGGAGCCGGCCGAGCGTGACTTCTTCGTCTTCTGCGAGAAGCTGTCGCGCACCGCCGTACCCGTGCGCACCGACGGCGAACGACCCAAGCCGCTGTACAACCCGGTCATCTGGCTGGCCGGACGGCCCGGCGACCTGCCGCCGTGGCTGACCGCCGACAACGACGCGATCCGCGAGATCGCGATCCCGCGCCCACACCTCGGCGACCGGCAGCAGACCGCGCGGCTGCTGGCCCGCGCGTTCGAGACGACCGACCCCGACATCGACGTCGTTGACGACTTCGCCGAGGAGGCCGAGGGGCTGACCCTCCAGGCGATGATCGAGGTGACCCGGCTGGCGAAGGAGCGGGAGGTCCCGCTGAAGGACCTGCCCGACGCCGTGCGCACCTACAAGCTCGGCGTGCTGGACAACCCGTGGAAGCGCGAGCACCTGCGGCGGCGCATCGTCGAGGGCGAGCAGCGGGTGCCGGCCCGCGTCGTCGGACAGCCCCAGGCGGTCACCAAGACCCTCGACATCCTCAAGCGGGCCGTGCTCGGCCTGTCCGGCGCGCAGGCCGCGCGCGCCTCCAGCCGGCCGCGCGGCGTGCTGTTCTTCGCCGGGCCGACGGGCGTGGGCAAGACCGAGCTGGCCAAGGCCATCACCTCGCTGGTGTTCGGCAGCGAGGACGCCTACCTGCGCTTCGACATGAGCGAGTTCTCCTCCGAGCACGCCGGCGACCGGCTGATCGGCTCCCCGCCCGGGTACGTCGGGTTCGAGGCCGGCGGCGAGCTGACCAACGCGGTGCGCCAGGACCCGTTCCGGGTCATCCTCTTCGACGAGATCGAGAAGGCGCACCCGCGCATCCTCGACAAGTTCCTGCAGATCCTGGAGGACGGGCGGCTCACCGACGGCCGCGGCAACACCGCCTTCTTCTCCGAGTCGATCCTGGTCTTCACGTCCAACCTCGGCACCCGCGGGGTCCGCCCCGGCATGCCGTACGACGAACTGGAGTCACGGGTGCGCAGCGCGATCACCGAGCACTTCACGACCGCGCTGAACCGCCCGGAGCTGCTGAACCGCTTCGGCGACAACATCGTCGTCTTCGACTTCATCGGCCCGGACGCCGCCGACACGATCTTCGATCTGCAACTCGCCAACATCTGCCGGCGGGTGAGTGACGAACACCACATCAAGCTCCGGCTGGACGACGACGTCACTGCGACGCTGCGCGCCTGGTGCACGAGCGAGCTGGACAAGGGCGGCCGCGGTATCGGCATGGCGCTGGAGTCGTACTTCATCAACCCGCTGGCCCGGGCGCTGTTCGACCACGGCCCGGCGGCGGACGTGACCGTGGCGGGGATCTACCGCGAGGGCAGCATCGTGCGGCTGGACCTGCGATGACCGGCGGCGTTCGCCCACCGGCGGACCACGGCGACCGACCTCGGGCCGGAGCGGAGGAGGCGGCGGGCGCGGCCGGCGGAACCACGCTTCTGCTGGCCAAGGCGCACTTTCCGGTCACGACGCTCGGTCCGGGGCGGCGCGCCGGCATCTGGACCCAGGGCTGCACGATCCACTGCCCCGGCTGCCTGTCCCGCGACACCTGGGAGGCCGACCCGGCGAAGGCCGTTCCGGTGGCCGCCGTGCTCGGCTGGCTGCGCTCGCTCGGTCCGATCGACGGCGTCACCGTCTCCGGCGGCGAACCCTTTCAACAGCCGGACGCGCTGCGCGCCCTGCTCACCGGCATCCGGGCCTGGGCCCCGCCCGACGTGGACGTTCTCGTCTACAGCGGGTACGCCGTCTCGCGCCTGCGGCGGTCCGCGCGCACCCGCGATCTGCTGGAGTTGTGCGACGCCGTCGTCGCGGGACCGTACATTGAACGACTGAACCACACGGACAGGGGGCTGCGCTGGCGAGGATCGGCCAACCAGCGGATCATCGCGATGAGTGAGCTCGGCCGGAAACGCTATGGTGACGCGGAGAGGGGAGAAACAACCCCTCACATGCAGGTATCGGTTGAAGGTGACCGCATCTACTACATCGGGATTCCTCGGAGGGGCGATATGGGGCGGCTGACGGAGCGACTCTCCCTCTCCGGGGTACACGCCGGGGAGGTTTCATGGCGCCCCTGACATGCCCGGTCTGTGCCGCTCCGGTACGGCAGGGAGATCTGATCTGCATCAACTGCGGGGCCAACCTGGCCCGGCGTGAGACACCACCCGCTCAGCAGCCGTACCCCTCGCAGCCGGACCAGCAGCCGGGGCCCTACCAGCCGCAGAAGCAGTCCGCCTACGCTCCGCAGCAACCGCAGTACCCGCCGCAGCCGGACTACCAGCAGCAGTCCTATCCGCCGCCGGGGCAGCAGCCGTACCAGCCCGGCGGGCACGACCAGCAGCCGTACGGGCAGCGCGACCAGCAGCCCTACGGCATGCCGTCACCGCAGGACCCGTCGCCATACGGGCAGCGCGACCAGCAGCCCTACGGCATGCCGTCACCGCAGGACCCATCGCCATACGGGCAGCGCGACCAGCAGCCCTACGGCGCGCCGCCGCAGGACCAGCAGCGCCAGGCCCCGTACGCGCCGCCGCAGGGCCAGCAGCCGTACGGGGCGCCGCAGCAGCCGTACGGCGGCCCGGCGCAGCAGCAGGGATACGGCGGCGGCTACGGCAGCCCGGCAGCACCGCACGTCCCGCCGCCGCCGCGCGAACCCACCATGACGGGCGGTGAGTCGACGGCGGCGTTCACGCCGTTCTGCCCGCACTGCGGCGCAGACATCCCCGACATCGGCAACCCGGTCTGCGTGCAGTGCCTGCGCCCGCTGAACGATCCGGCGGCCGCGGCCGGCGGCCTGCAGCAGCTCACCGTGGTCGTCCAGTTCTCCTCGGGCGAGGTGCAGGTGAGCTCCGGGCAGGAGCTCGTGCTCGGCCGCGACCCGGTGCAGTCGCCGGTTGCGAGCACGTTCTCCCGGTTCGACAACGTCTCGCGCCGGCACGCGACGATCGGGATCGACGGCGGCGGCCAGGTGTGGGTGCGCGACGAGCGCTCCACGAACGGCACGTTCGTCAACGATCGGCGGCTCAGTCCGGGCGAGCAGGCACCGCTGCGCGACGGCGACTCGCTGCGGCTCGCCGCGGACGCCCGCGGGCAGGTACGCTTCAACCGCTGACGGCGCCGCTCTCGCCCGGTCCCGGCCGGTCCGGGGCCGGGGGCGTCGGCGTGCCCGCGCCGCCGCGCCGCCGTCTCGTGGCGTCGCCGCCGGCCGCATCGTCGTCGGCCGTGCGGTACGTGGCCGCCGGGCATCTCGCCGCATCGCCGCCGGCCGTACCAGGCCGTCGTCGCCGGATCCCTCACCGCATCGTCGCCACCGCTCGCGTGTCGTGGATCATCGGTCTGGCCCGGCGGCTCCCGATGTACGACGACGTGGAGGCCGCCCTGGCCGTCATCTGATCCGCCGGCGGGCTCCGGCTCAGACCGGACCTGTCCGGCGGTGCCGGCTCAGACCGGATCTGCCCGGTGGCGCTCCTCGTACCCGCCGGTCCGGCTCAGGCCACGCGCCTTGGATAACGCGCGAAGAACCATCAACTTGTCAGGGAAGCCCTGACGTCCTATCGTGTGTCAGGACCACCCTGACGAACGGAGGTCTTCTCATGGCGACGCCCGAAGGCTCGGCCGAGCCGATTCGCTGCTCGTTCTGCGGGAAGCCGCACACCGAGGTCGAGCGGCTGGTCGCCGGCCCCGGCGTACGCATCTGCAACGAGTGCGTCGCCCTGGCCGAGGGAATCATCGAGGAGCACCGCGACCGCCCGAGAGAGGTGCGCCTTCCGCTCTGGGAGTTCATGAGCGACGAGGAGATGCTCGACCACATTCCCCGGGTCGCCGCGGTGGCCGATCAGGTGGAGGCCGACCTGCGCTCCTGGGTGCAGGAACTCCGCAGGCGCGACGTCACCTGGGCGCGCATCGGGCAGGCCCTCGGCATCACCCGTCAGTCGGCCTGGGAGCGGTTCTCCGGCGAAGCATAGGGAGCAGCCGGCACGGGGAGGCGGCCGGCACGGGGGAGGCCGCCGGTACCGGCGGCGGGTCGCGGCCCTCGTCCGGAGGAGCGGGCTCACGCCGTGAGGGGAGGATCGGCCGGCGGACCGTCACCACGCTGGGATCACGCAGACCAGTACGGATGTGCTCCGCGATCCGAGCGCCAGCGAAGACGCACTCGGAGCACCTCAGTACGAGTCAGGCCAGGCCTGTCCACAGCGGTCCAGATTCAGCCCCTGACTCACGCGCCCGGCCCGAGTGCCGGTCGGCCGCGGGCGGCCCGCGTAGCGGGACGCCCTTGAAGCCGTAGATGAAGTACTCATCCGGCTCGGGCGGCCGGTGTGTTCAGGCTCGTTGCTGTGCCTTCAGGATGTGGGCGTTGATGGCGGCGGCTGCGTAGGCCAGTTCGGGCAGCTCGACCACTTCGATGCCTGCGGCGGTGAGTGCTTGGACG
>JBEHYF010000253.1:0-5134 GCA_048498315.1 Actinomycetota bacterium | reverse complement strand
GCTGGTGGAGCGGGTGATCCGCCTGGTCGACGTGGCCGAGTACAAGCGCCGCCAGTACCCGCCCGGCCCGAAGATCACGCCGAAGAACTTCGGCCGCGACCGCCGCCTGCCCATCACCAACAAGTGGCGCGAGATCGTCGCCCCGCACACCGGCGACCCCGCCCGGGCGGCGAACCGCCAGACGGCACAGAACGCCTGACGGCACGGAACGCTGACGGGCACCGCCGACCGCCGCACCGGACCGGGGTCGCGGGCCCGGGCTACACGCGGTGCAGCGACTCGCCGGGCCAGCCGGTCTCCACGGCGGTCTCGGCGCCGGGCAGCTCCAGCTCGCACCAGACCACCTTGCCGCGCGCGACGGGACGGGCGCCCCAGCGCTTGGCGAGGCGGTGCACGACCTGCAGGCCGCGCCCGCCCTCGTCTTCGTCGGACGCCTGGCGGGCGCGGGGCAGGGCGTCGGAGTCGTCGCGCACCTCGCAGACGAGGCTGTGGTCGCGCAGCAGCCGAAGCTCGATGTCACCGGAGGCATACTGCAACGCGTTGGTGACCAGCTCCGAGACGGCCAGCTCGGCGCTGAAGGACAGCTCGCCGCACTCCCAGCGGTCCAGCGTCTCGCGGACCCGGCCGCGCGCGTCGCGCACGGCGGCCGGCAGCGCCGGAAGGGTCCATGAAGCGAACCGGTCGCTGGGGAGCCGCCGCAGGCGGGCGATGAGCACGGCGATGTCGTCGCGGTTGTGGTCGGCGTAGGCGCCGTCGAGGGTGGCCTTGGCGAGCTCCTCCAGCGGCCGGAACAGCGCCTCGGCGCCGAACACGCCGCGCAGCCGCGTCAGGCCGTCGTCGATGTCCTGGCCGCGGTTCTCCACGAGGCCGTCGGTGTAGAGCACGAGGACGCTGCCGTCGCCGACGGTGAAGGTGCGAGTCTCGGCGACGCCCTGGCCGATTCCCAGCGGCGGGGCCGGCGGAACGTCGAGGAACTCGCTCGTGCCGTTCGGGCGCAGCAGCAGCGGGGGCAGGTGCCCGGCGGAGGCGATCTCGCAGGTGCCGTCGGTGGCGTCGTACACGGCGTACACGCAGGTGGCGAAGGCGGGCTCGCTCTCGCCGAGCTCGCGCATGAGCGCGTCGAGCTGCTGCAGGCCGGCGGCGGGCGTCAGCTCCAGGTTCACGATCGTGCGCATGGCGGTGCGCAGCCGGCCCATCGTGACGGCGGCGCGCACGCCGTGGCCGGCGACGTCGCCGACGATGAGGGCGACGCGGCCGCCGGGCAGCGCGATCGACTCGTACCAGTCGCCGCCGACCTCGATGAGCTGGTTGCCGGGCAGGTACCGGTGCCGGACCTCGACGCTGGACGGCGCGGTCAGGCCGGTCGGCAGCATGCTGCGCTGGAGGGTGAGCGCGGTCGCCCGCTCGCGGCTGTAGTGCCGGGCGTTGTCGATGTAGAGCGCGGCGCGGGCGGCGAACTCCATGCCGATCTCGACATCGTAGGCGTCGAACGCGCGGTGCGCGCGGTTGCGCGTGCAGACGATGAAGCCGAGCGTGGTGCCCCGCGCGATCAGCGGCAGCAGCACCATGGACACCCCGTCGAGCAGCCGGCCGACCGGCTTGCGCCGCCACGACCTGGCGATGCGGCGCGCCTCGGCGGCGGGGAGGTGCGGTTCGAGCACCGGCTCGCCGGTCGCCATGCAGCGGGTATAGGGGGTGCCGGGCGGGTAGGTGAGCACCTCGCCGGTGGGGAAGGTGGCGTTCCAGCCCGGGTCATGGTCGTCGGTGGCGACGGCCAGGCGGCGCAGCACGGCGGTGCCGTCGGTGGCGGCGGACGGGTGCTCGTCGGCGGCGATGATGCTCTCCTGGATGAGCACGCCGGCGGCGTTGCAGAAATGCGGCACGACGACGTTGACGAGTTCGCGCGCCATCTGGTCGAGATCGAGGGTGGCGCCGATGCGCACCAGCGCGTCGTCGAGCATGGCGCGCCGCATCAGGGCCGGGTCGGTGAACCGTTCCACGTCGGTGACCGCGACGCGGATCATCATCAGGTCGGCCGGCTCGGCCGTCTGCGACAGCATCGGCTGCACGGTCACGACCGCATTGCGGGCCTCGCCGTCGTCGGTGCGCACCCCGAGGACCGCGGTGCGCTCGTGCCGGTTCTCCAGCGCTTCCAGCAGCGTGCCGAGGGTGTCCTTGCTCTCCTCGGTGAACAGGCGGCTCACATCGGCCCCGACGACCTCCTCCGAGGGGCACCCCAGCACGCCGGGCGCATTCTGCCCGCACTGGAGCACCTTCCCGGCCCTGGAGATGCCGAGCACGAGGGTCCTCGCCGAGGTATCGGCCATGAGTGACATTCCCCTTCTGCAGCCATGAGCCGCTCACGCCAAAGTATGACGAATTAAGCAACAGATGGTCGATAATCTGATTTGCCGCTCTCTTCTACCTATGACCTGGTATGAGTTGATCATGGAGCGGAACCGACCCCGGGGACGGTGACACGGTGCCGTCCGACCGAGTGATCATCGTCGGCGCGGGCCCGACCGGCCTGGCGCTCGCCGCCGAGCTCGCCCTCGCCGGCGTCCCCTGCCGCGTGCTTGAACGGCGCCCGGCCAGGACCGCCGACTCGCGCGCCATCTGCCTGCACGCCCGCAGCGTCGAGATGCTCGCACTGCGGGGCATCGCCGACCGGTTCGTCGAGACCGGCCTGCCGGTCCGGTCGTTTCCCGTCGGGCCCAGGGGCGCCGTCATCGACTTCACCCGCCTGGATTCGGATTTTCCGTACCAGCTCGATTTGAAACAGAGCGAGATCGAGCGGCTGCTGGAGGAACACGCCATCGAGCTCGGCGCCGAGATCGTGCGCTCGGTCACGGTGACCCGCGTGCACCAGAACGAAGACGAGGCGCTCGTCACGCTCTCGGACGGCACGGTCGAGCGGGCGGCGTACGTGGTGGGCTGCGACGGGCTGCACAGCACGGTGCGCGAGAGCATGGGCATGCCGTTCCCCGGCGCCGCGAACCCCGGCTCGGTCGCGCTCGCCGACGTGTTCCTCGACGGCCTGCCGATGACCGACGCCCACGGCGAGATCACCGACTCCGGGCTCCTGCTGGTCTTCCCCTTCCGCGACGGTTCCTGTCGGGTCGTACTGTACGACTACTCCCGGGCGACGGTCCCGGTATCGGAGCCGGTGACCCTGGCGGAGGTGCGGGAGAGCATCGTGCGGATCACCGGTCGCGATCTGCACCCGCGCGACCTGTACTGGTCCAGCCGGTACCGCAGCTCCAGCCGGCAGGTGCCGTCCTACCGGCGTGGCCGCGTGTTCCTCGCGGGCGACGCCGCGCACACCCACTCCCCCGCCGGCGCGCAGGGGCTCAACACCGGGTTTCAGGACGCCTTCAACCTCGGCTGGAAGCTGGCCGCCGCGGTGCACGGCCGCGCGCCCGCCTGGCTGCTGGACTCCTACCACGAGGAGCGGCATCCGGTCGGCAGCGACGTGCTGCGACTGACCGGGCGGCAGTTCCGGCTCAACACCGCGCGGACGGCGCCCCGGCGGCTGCTGCGCTGGGGGGCGTACCGCCTGGCGCTCCCGCTGCCACCCGTGCAGCACCACCTGGCACGGACGTACTCGGGCGTGGCGATCAAGTACGCGCCACGGGGCGCCGACGGTCACCCGCTGGAGGGCAGTCGGCTGCCGCCGGGCAGGCTCAGGGACGGGGACGGGGCGCCGACCCCGCTGTACGACCTGTTCAGCGACGGCCGCTTCGTGCTGTTCGCCCGGCAACCGGCGGTCGTGCCGGTCGGCCTGCCCGCCCAGGTGCGGGTGATCGGCTACACCGCGACGGCGCGGAAGGACTGGCCGGCGGCCGTGCTCGTCCGGCCCGACGGGTACATCGCGTGGGCCGGCGACGACGCCGGGGCGGCCCGAGTACGCCAGGCCGTGCGCGGCTGGCTCGCGGCGGACTGAGGCAGGCGGCATGGCCTCCCCCCGGCCCGCAACGGCCGCGGCGACGGCGGCGGGCCGGAGCGGCCGGGCGACGCGACGGCCGTGCGGGCCGCTCAGCGCGGGGCGATACCGGCCAGGATCGTGTCGACGACCCGTTCGGCGAAGTCGGTAGGGATCGGCCCGGCGCCGACCGCCCGCGACCGCTGCGCCACGGCGCCAAAGATCAGCCACAGGGTCACGTCGACGTCGAGGTCGGCGCGCAGCTCGCCGGTCTCGGCACCGCGCCGCAGCAGCGCACGCATGGCCTCGCGCCGCGGCTCGGCGACCTCGCGGGTGAACCGGTCGATCAGCTCAGGGTGCCGCTCCGCGCTGCCCAGGACGCTCCAGTAGCAGTCGAGGCGCTTGCGGTCGGCCTTGTCGCTCACCAGCGCGCGTGCCATGGCGACGAGATCGTCGCGCACCGACGCGCCGGCCGGGGCTGGGAACGGCTCCTTGAGCGCGGCCAGCGCGTCGATGATGAGCGCCTCCTTGTTGGGCCAGCGCCGGTAGATCGTGGTCTTGCCGACGCCGGCCCGCGCGGCGACCGCCTCGATGGAGACGCCGGCCACCCCGCCCTCCTCGGCGAGCAGGTCGAGGGTCGCCTCGATGATGGCCTTGTCGGCGCGCTCGCTGCGCGGCCGCCCGGGCGGCCGCGCGACGAGGCGGTCAGTGCTCTTCGTCATGGCGGTTCCAACGTCTCACACCTCGACGGGTTCCCGCCTCCCCGGCTCGGCAACGGACGCGGGCGCGCCCTTGGCGCCCGGCATCCACCGCAGCACGACCAGCGCGCCGAGGAAGGCGACGGCGGCCGAGATGGTCGCCGAGAAGTGCAGCGCCTGGACGAACGCCTCGTGGGCCGGGGCGAGGACGGCGCGTCCCGACGGCCCGAGCTTCTCCGCCACTCCGCTGGTCGCGCCGATCGACTCGCCGGCCGCCGCGCGCACGGGGGAGGGCAGGACACCGAGGTGCGGCCGCATCCGGCTGCGGTAGACCGACGTGGCCAGCGAGCCGAGGACGGCGACGCCGAGCGCGACCGAGACCTGCCGGGCGATGTTGTTGATGGCGGAGCCGGATCCGGCCTGCTCCTTCGGCAGCACCGACATGACCGCGGTGGTGGCGGGCGGCATGACCAGCGCCATGCCGGATCCCTGGACGAAGAAGGTGACCTCCAGC
>JBEHYF010000252.1:0-5157 GCA_048498315.1 Actinomycetota bacterium | reverse complement strand
GGCCAGGAGGTCTCCTGGCCGCTCCCCACTCTGCTGGGAGGGCCGGCGGACTCGCCGCGGCGGACGGCGGCCCGGTTCCGGTGCAGTGCGCGCACATTGCCGCTC
The DNA here is from genome assembly GCA_048498315.1 of Actinomycetota bacterium. GTDB lineage: Bacteria > Actinomycetota > Actinomycetes > Streptosporangiales > Streptosporangiaceae > Actinoallomurus. The sequence goes on along the minus strand of JBEHYF010000252.1, from coordinate 5,052 downwards.
CCAGGGGCGAGCGCGGACGGCGGAACCGGGGGAGTCGACCGCCGTGACGCGCCCATCAGGGGGTCGGTGAGATCGGTCAGCGGATTCATGCCACCCGCCTCAGGTCGGAGCGGTGGGCTGGGACGACGTGGCCGTCCGGCATGAGCTCGCCGGTGTCGTCGAAGACCACCACACCGTTGCAGCGCAGCCCCCGGCCCTGTTCCGGGGGAACGCGACGAGCCGTGCGGCGTCGTGATCCGCCGCGGATGCGGGTGGACAGGGTGGCTGGTGCTGGCACATGGCTCTCCGCCTTCGGTCCTCGCAGGTGCGTGAGACGTCCTTCACATGGCTGTTACAAGTCGAGCATGTCTCCTGGCGCACGCCACGGGGACGGGATAATCCACCGTATGGGTACGCATTTTTCACGTACGTAGTGCCTCCACGTACCCTCATTGCGGACATCATGCCTGGTCAGCGACGCTTTGGACGACGCGGGACGGATCATGCGTACCCGCTACGGCGCGGCCGGACGGCCACTGCCGGCCCGTCCACGTTCGTCATCCGCGCGTGACGACGGCTGCCACCGGCATGCCGGGGGAGGCATCGGACGTCAACCGAGGTGACCCCGCGCGGCGTCCGCCACGGGTGAACCCGCAGAAGAACCGTTTCCTGAGGATGGTGTGCCGATCCCCCGCCGGCGACGGCGCCGTCCGGAGCCGGCGGAGGCTCATCGCCGGCGCGGGTCGAACGACGAGCGGGCGGCCAGGTCCTCGAACAGCCGGCCGGATCCAGCACGTTCCCCGCCGCGTGCCGGTCGCGCGCCAGTGCGGTGTCCGCCGACGTTCACCGGGTCGGCGGCGATACCTGACCGAGGTGGAAGGCCGTAAGCGCACCCGGCGACGGTACGTGGCCACCGCGCCGGCCGGGCCGGCAGGTGCCTCGCTCGTGGGCGTTCCCTCAGGCGGCAGAAATCCCGGCTGAGGGGACGAGGTCGGAACGGTCCCCGGAGACAGACCGGCTCCGGGGCCTGATCCGGTGAACGTATGTGGCCGCAGGAATCAGGGGCGGGCGCGGACGGCGGCGCGGCGGTCGGCCGTGACGAGGGCCGTGTTGGCAGCGGCGACGGCGGCGAAGATCACGGCCGGGACCGGATGGCCCGCACCCGCCAGAGCGGCGGTGGCCGCGGCGTAGACGGCGGTCTTCACGCCCAGGATGGCCGCGAACGGCAGCCGCACCCTGGCCCGCGGGGCGGCGAACAGCCCCCATACGACGGCGGCGAGCAACGGCGCGCCCACGCCCAGGAGCACGTGCACGGCGGGCCGTCACCCGTGCGGAGGCCCCACCAGGCGAGGGCCGCCAGCGCGACGAGCTCCAGCAGGAAGGCCAGCGCCTCATTGGCCACGTGCAGGGGCACGGGAAGCGTCCGCGGCCCGGGCCGGCCATCGCCCGCGTCAGCCATCCGCCGTTCCCTCCCAAGGCCGGGGCGGGAGTGCCCGGCGTCCCCGAACGCAGCGTACGCCGCCTCAGGACCGGCCGCGAGCCGCACCCGGACCGGCGGGGGCGCCGGACGCGCGCGCTGGTCCGTTCAGTACCCGGTGGCGCCGTCGATGCGTTCGCGCAGGAGGTCGGCGTGGCCGTTGTGGCGCGCGTACTCGGCGATCATGTCGACGAGGATGCGCCGCAGCGAGATCGGCTCGCCGGTGCGCCGGCGGATCCCCGTCCGCTCGAGGGCGGACGCCGCGACGATCGCACGGGAGCGGTCGCACTCGGCACGCCACACCGCAAGCGCCTCGACCGGGTCGCCGTCGAGGGCCTCGAAATCCTGGTCGGGGTCGTTGTCGGAGTAGTAGAGCATCGGAACGTCTTCGCCCGCGAGCTGGATGCGGAACCACCATCGCTCCACGGCGGCGAGGTGGCGGATCAGCCCGTGCAGGCTCAGCCCGGACGGCGGGACCCCCTTCTGCGACAGCCGCTCGGGCGGCACGCCGGAGCATTTGAGCTCGAACGTGCGCCGCTGCCAATCGAGGACGGCCGTGAGGATCTCGCGCTCGCCGCCGGTCGGCGGCGGCTCGGGCCGGTCGCCGGCGGCCCAGCGCGGCGAGTAGCCCGCCGCGGGAATCTCGGTCACGGCGCCGATCCTGCCACGCGCCCCCGACAGGAATCGTTTCCTGGCCACCCTGACCGAACCCGCCGGCGTCCGCGCTGAGCGAACTCCTCTGGCGACCGCCCGGCCCGTGTGATCACCTGGCGCGGTGCCGCATTTCACCTCCTATGACGGGATCGAGCTGGCCTACCACGTCACCGGCGACGGCGACCCGCTCGTCTGCCTGCCCGGCGGCCCCGGTCGGGCGTCGGCGTACCTCGGGGACCTCGGCGGCCTCGCCGCCCGCCGGCGGCTGGTCCTCCTGGACAACCGGGGCACCGGCGCGTCGGCGGTGCCACGCGACCCGGCGACGTACCGTTGCGACCGTCTCGTCGAGGACGTCGAGGCGCTCCGCGCCGAGCTGGGGCTCGGCCGGATGGACCTGCTCGCGCACTCCGCGGCGGGGAACCTCGCCGTGCTGTACGCCGCGCGCCACCCGGACCGGCTGCGGCGGCTGGTCCTGGTGACGCCGGACCTGGCCGCGGCGGGCATCGAGCTCACGGATGAGGAGTGGCTGGAGGCGGTCGAGCGGTTCTCCGGCGAGCCGTGGTACGCGAAGGCGCACGCGGCGCTGATGGCGTGGGACGCCGGCGACGACCGGCAGGAGAACCGTGACGCCGCCGCGCCGTTCTTCTACGGCCGGTGGGACGACGTGATCGCCGCGCACGCGCTGCCCGGGTTCGAGGACCGCTCGCCCGCGTTCGCCGAGGGCTACGCCGCCGACGGCGCCTTCGACCCGCCGCGGACGCGGTCGGCGCTGACCGGGGTGCGCGCCCCGGTTCTGGTCGTCGCGGGCGGGCGGGACATGGCGCCGACGCCGCGCCGGGCCGGCGAGCTGGCCGCCCTGTTCCCGGACGGGCGGCTCGTCGTCGATCCGGACGCCGCGCACTATCCGTGGGTCACCGGCCCGGACGCCTTCGTGCGGGCCGTCGGCGACTTCCTCGCCTGAGATCGGGGGCCGCCGTGAACGAAGAGCTGCCGCGGCAGCCCGCCGCGATGCGGTCCGTCGGCGGCCCGGCGCTGGAGCGCCGTGGCGCCGGCGCCGGTACGCGCTTCCTGGACCACGCGCCCGCGAGTGAGCCGGCCGGTGGACCGGCGCATGGGCCGGGGTGTGAACCGGCGCACGGACCGGCACGCGGGGCGGGTGGGCCAAGGAACGCCCGAGCGGCAAAAGCCGGCGTAAAAGCCGGGCGACCGATCCGCGCGAACGCCTGTCGCCGGCGACGGTCCGGGCCCCGGCTGTGCGCTTGATATTGGAATGTCACCGCTGATTTTGAAGCCGCATCGGCGGATGCCGCGGGTCCTGGCCGGCGGGCTGGCCGCGCTCGCCGCGACGGCCGTCACGCTCACCGCGCCGCCGGTGCGCACCGCCGCCGGGGCCGCTCACCTGCCCGGCACGCCGGCGCCGACGACGGTCCCGCCACCGCGGCCGCCCACGGCGCAGGTGCCATACCCGCCGCCGTCCGCTCCCCGCCCGATGCGGGCGCGCGTACGGCACGCCTGCGACACGTCGGCGGTACGGATCCGGCCGGTGTGCCTGGCGATCGTGCGCACCGACGTGCCGCCGCGGCGCGGCGTCCAACGGCTGACGCCGGCCGGACTGGGACCCGCGGACCTGCGGCAGGCGTACAGCCTGCCGTCCCGCCCGACGAGCGGCGGGCGGCTCGTCGCGATCACCGACGTGTACGACAATCCGCGCGCCGAGGCCGACCTGGCCGTGTACCGGCGACAGTACGGGCTGCCGCCGTGCACGAGCACGAACGGCTGCTTCCGCAAGGTGAACCAGAACGGCGGCACCACCCTGCCCGCCCCCGACGTCGGGTGGGGCAAGGAGGAGGCACTCGACCTCGACATGGTCTCGGCGATCTGCCCGGACTGCCGGATCCTGCTGGTGGAGGCGAGCACGGAGAGCATGGACGACCTCGGCGCGGCGGTCAACACCGCGGTGCGGCTGGGCGCGCGGTACGTCTCCAACAGCTGGGGCGGGGACGAGGGCACCGACGCCACCCGCTACGACACGGCCTACTTCCACCACCCGGGCATCGCGCTCACCGCCGCGTCCGGCGACGGCGGGTTCGGCCCGCTGTACCCGGCGACCTCGCGGTACGTGACCGCGGTCGGCGGTACGACGCTGAGGCGCGCGGGCGGCACGCGCGGCTGGCAGGAGACCGCCTGGGACGGCAGCGGCTCGGGCTGCTCGGCGTACATCGCCAAGCCGTCGTGGCAGAAGGACACCGGCTGCCCCCGGCGGACCAGCGCGGACGTCGCCGCCGTGGCCGATCCGGCCACCGGCGTCGCCGTGTACGACACCTACGGGGCCGGCGGGTGGCTGGTCGTCGGCGGTACGAGCGCGGCCGCGCCGATCGTCGCGGCGGTGTACGCGCTGGCCGGGACACCGCCCGCCGGCAGCCTCCCGGGATCGTTCCCGTACGCGCGGCCGTCCGGGCTGTACGACGTCGTCGCCGGCCGGAACGGCATCTGCGGGCCCGCCTACCTGTGCACGGCCGGTCCGGGGTACGACGGGCCGACCGGGCTGGGCAGCCCGCACGGCGTGACGGCGTTCCAGGCGCCCGCGGCGGCACGACGGTCGCCGGGCCCGACGCCGCCCGCCTCCGCACCCGTCACGCGGCCCCTCGGGCCGCCCGCCGGATCGCCGGTCATGCCGCCGGTCACGGTGCCCATTCCGCCACCCGTCACGACGGCGCCGGTCACCACGGCGCCCATCCCGGTGACCGTGACAAGGACCCGCCCGGGGAGGGCCGGGACCACCCCGATCACGGGTCCGGTACCGCTGCGCCGGCCGCTGTCGGGACGTCCTTCTTCCGCCCGCCGTCCGGCGCGGCGGGCGGAAGGAGGGGCGCCGCCGCGTTGACGCGAGCGGCGGGTACCGGGGCTCCTATTACTACCGGCGGCCCTGGGTCGCGCGGTGC
>JBEHYF010000251.1:0-5158 GCA_048498315.1 Actinomycetota bacterium | reverse complement strand
TTTCAGGCCACCACCACTGTCCTTACTCGCGGATCCGGGTCAGACGCTGAACGGCCGCTATATGATTTCCATATCTAGCAAGCTCGCGAACGATTTCGTCCCTCATCAAACTTCTCCCGCTTCGCGATCGACGGTCACGTCGGAATGACGGACTAGGCGCAGAACCACATAGCTTGCCACGGCACCGGAGGCGAGGAGGATCCATGGCCCCGCCCAATATGAAACGGCGCTGAAGAAAGCCATGAGACCCAGCACGACCACAAGGAATGCATTCAAGATGTGCAGGACGTTCCGCCAGCGCGACGCGGCCCGTACGCGGAAATCCGACACCATCTGACTCGCGGCGACGACCATCGCGATCGAGACGGTTACAATCGAGCCGGAGTGCCCGAATATCAACCCTTTGGCCATGTCTTCATCGGCAGACCAGATAAAGAGAACGAACGCTAGGTCTATTTCGGTTATCGTTGTCCAGATCAGGACAACTCCACGTCCCCGTGTTTCCAAGCCGAGCATCCCCGTCATTTACTGAGCGGCGAACCTAGATATGGTCATGACAGGCCACCCCGAGAGCGCTTCTCCTCGGTGCAGAAGTGGCAAATGTCCAAGGCAGGCCATTCCAGACGTATTCTGACCATTTGATCATATCCCGTCGCTGATGGTGGCATCCGGCCGTTATCTTCCTTGACTCAGAGGTCCTCGTAGCGCTGTAAGGAACGTCAAGTTACAGAAAGCGACCGCTTGTGTCGAGAGCGAACACGGGCGGCAGAACCGGGCGCCGAACGCATGTGGACTAAAGCAGCAGGTGAGAGGCGGTCCACCGTATCCGGACAACCGGAAGTGACCGGCATTCGGCTTCGTCCGCCTCGATAACGGGCCACCCTCCGACCAGAGTTTTGGCTGGACCGATCGATATGCCCATTCAGCGGACGTAGCCGTCGACGGCGTCGTTGTCGATCTCCAGGGTGTATCCGCCGTGGGTCTCCAGGTGGTCGCCGCGGTACTGCTTGATCCGATGGTGCCCGGGCCACCATCCGTCCGGTACGTACCGGTCGGCGTGCGGATCGGGGCTGTCGTCCCAGTGCGCGAACCACACCGTCGACGGCTTGCTGATCCCCGTGGCGGGGCCGATGTCGCGGATGCCGGAGGCCACGCTGCTGTAGACGCCGGGGACGTACTTCAGCGCCCGCAGCCGCTTCGTCCAGGCGGCGACGAAGTCCAGCACCGCCCGGCGGCACAGCGCGTCTCGCCGGTCGTACGCCTCCACGTCGAGGTAGATCGGCGTGTGCGAAGGCAACCCGAGGGCGCGAGCGTGCCGGACGGCGTCCTCGGCGGAGAACACGCCGGCGAGGACGGCGGCGTCCGGGGGGAAGCGCACGCGGCGGCGGGCGCACGGCGCCTGCGGGCCGACGTAGGTCGGGATCAGGCGCCAGCCCATGGCCCGCACGGCAGCGACCCAGTCGCGGGAGAGCCGCCCGTCAGGACAGGACCGGGCGGGGCCTCCGATGTAGATGTTGGCGGCGACGAAGTCCTTGCGCCAGGCGGACATCGCCGCCAGCGACGGCGCAGTGCAGGTGTCGAAACCGTATCCGGTGACCCAGCGGTGCGGCCGGGCGGCCGTGCTCCGGCGCTCCCCCGACTCCGGCGATGGAACCGGTGCGGCGGTGATCCCGGACAGGACGCGGTCCAGGCCCGTCGGGTCGGATCCGTACGATCCGGTGATCAGCGCTCCCGCGTCGGGCATCGCCACCGTCACCTCGTGGCCGGCCGGATCGCGGACCGTCAGCCCCGCCGGAGGGCCCGCGGGCGCAAGGTCCCGCCCGGCACGGTGCTGCGCTGTGAGGATCGCCGCAGCGAGAGAACGCGCCTGGTCGTCGAGGGGTTCGACGTGGATCGCCTCGGTACGGTCGGCGGTGTGCGCCGGGCAGAGCTGGTTCGCCCCGGGCTTCCCCAGGTAGATCGCGTGCCGGTCGTACCGCAGGCACTCGGTGGAGTCCGGGCCGAGCCGGTACACCTTCCATCCGGCCGGCACCGGTATGCGCAGGCCCTGGTAGTCGACGCTGCCGTCGGCCCGTGCCTCCGGTGCGAATCCCGGTCCGAGGATCAGGGCTCCGAGCAACCCGGCGATGAGTCCCGCACGTCGCATGCCGCCTCCCGCGATCACCGTCCGTACGACGATGATCGGCAGGCGGGGCGGAGCGGCGGGACGGCACGCCCGGTGCTGGTGACGTCTTCGATCCCGCTCGGCCGGGCTTTTACCCGTCCGCTTCCGGTGCCCGGCGCCGCGGTACGGGTTCGCGGCGCAGACGGCCGATGGTCCGCACGGACGTCCAGCAGTCGTTCAGGCTGGGCCGTTCAGGCGACGGGCGATCAGGCCTCGACGATCTCGTACGCGCCCGGCTCGTCGAGGACGCGGGCGGACAGCGGCATCAGGGCGAGCCGGACCTCGTACCCGCTCAGGGCGCGGCGGTAGTACCCGGCGCCGTCCCAGTCGGTCACCATCGCCCACAGTTCCGGGTCGTCGGTGGCGCGGCCCAGGCGGCCGGAGCGGTGTCCGGGGCTGCCGGCGAGAAGTCGGAGCATCCGGTGAGCGGTCTTGACGAACTCCTCGGTCTCCGCCTCGGGGATGCGGTAGCGGGTGATGGCCAGCACCCGTCCATCATGCCCGGGACGGCCATGGCGCCGGCCGCGGGGTCCGTACCGGTGGTGCCGATGCGCCACCATGGAGACGTGGCTTCCAAATCCGCGCTCCAGCGGCGCAGCGCCGCGTTCTTCGTCTACCTGCACCAGCTTCCCCGGTGGGTTCCGCTGGTCGCCCTGCCCGCCCTGCTGATCGCCGGGCTGGCCGTCCCCGGGGCGGCCGGGGCGGTGTTGCTGGCGGTACTGGCGTTCCTGCTGTGGTTCGCGTTCATGACGGCACCGGCGCGCGCGGCGCACCGGCTCGTACGGCTCGCCGTGCCGATCGTGCTGCTCGCCGTGGCCATCGCCAAGCTCCTGTCCTGACCGGGACCGCAGGTGCGCCTTCCCGGCCCACCCCATTCGCCGGTTTTGACAACCGTTTTCATTTTCGCCCATACTCGAGGGGTGCGATACCCACGGCTTGTGCCCCTCGCGCTCGCCGCCGCGCTGCTCGTGGCCGGCTGTTCGGCGCGGACGAACGCCTCGGGCAGACCCGAGATCGTCGCGGCCTTCTACCCCCTCGCCTGGCTCGCCGGGCAGGTCGCCGGGCCCGACGCCACCGTCCACGACCTCACCAAGCCCGGCGCCGAGCCGCACGACCTGGAACTGACCCCACGACAGGTCATCGACGTCGGCGAGTCGGAGCTGGCCTTCTACATCCGGGGCGTGCAGCCCGCGGTCGACAAGGCCGTACGCGAGCACGCCGAGAATCACTCCCTGGACGCGAGCACGGTGGTCAAGACGCTGCCCGCACCGCAGAACGAGGCCGCCAACGGGCTGCCGGACCCCCACATATGGCTCGACCCGACCCGGTTCGCCACCGTCGCGACCGCGCTCGGCGACCGGCTGGCCCGGATCGACCCCCGCAACGCCGCCGGCTACCGGGCCCGCGCCCGGCAGCTCGCCGCCCGGCTGGCCGCTCTCGACGGGCAGTTCCGTACCGGCCTGCGCGCCTGCAGGCTCAAGGACATCGTCACGAGCCACGCCGCCTTCGGCTACCTGGCGCAGCGGTACGGCCTGCGGCAGATCGGCATCAGCGGCCTCGACCCGGAGGCCGAGCCGTCGCCGCAGCGGATCGCGCAGCTCGTCGGGCTGGTACGGCGTACCGGCGCGACGACCGTCTTCACCGAGGTGCTGGCCAGCCCAAAGACCGCCGACACGCTCGCCCGCGAGGCCGGCGTCCGCACCGAGGTGCTCGACCCGGTGGAGGGCGTCAGGCCCGGGTCCGGCGACGACTACTTCTCGATCATGCGTCGCGACCTGGCGACCCTGCGATCCGCTCTGGAGTGCTCGTGACCGTACCGTTCCGCATGAGCCGCGGCGAGGTCCGGCTGGACCACCGCGCGGTGCTCCGCGGCGTCGACCTGACCGTCGAGCCCGGAGAGGTGCTCGCCGTCATGGGGCCCAACGGCTCCGGCAAGTCGACACTGATCCGCGCGCTGCTCGGGCTCGTACCGCTCTCCGCCGGCCGCGTCGAGCTGTACGGCGTGCCGCCGCACCGCTTCCGCGACTGGAAGCGCATCGGGTACGTCCCGCAGCGGCTCTCCGTCGGCGGCGGCGTGCCGGCCACCGTACGCGAGGTCGTCGCCTCGGGCCGGATCGCCCGCCAGTCGCGGTTCCGCCCCGCCTCCGCCGCCGACCGGCGCGCCGTCGACGCCGCCCTGGAGGCCGTGGGCATGGCCGACCGGGCGCGCGACTCGGCGCAGGAGCTGTCCGGCGGGCAGCAGCAGCGGGTGCTCATCGCCCGCGCCCTCGCCGGCGAGCCCGACGCCTTCGTCATGGACGAGCCCACCGCCGGCGTCGACGCCGCCAGCCAGGAGACCCTCGCTGCCACGCTCCGCGACCTCGTCGCCGGCGGCCGCACGATCGTGCTTGTCGCGCACGAGCTCGGGCCGATGGCACCGCTGATCAGCCGCTCCGTCGTCCTGGAAGACGGCCTGATCCGGTACGAGGGCGCCCCGCCCGAGCCGCAGGGCGAATGCGCCCGGCCCGGCCACGACCACGTCCACCCCCACGCCCCAGCCCAGGAACCCGGCATCCTGTCATGACCGAACTTCTCGCCTACGACTTCCTGCGCCGCGCGCTGATCGCCGCGATCCTCGTCGGCGTCGCCGCGCCCGCCGTCGGCACGTTCATCGTGCAGCGCCGGCTCGCGCTGCTCGGCGACGGAATCGGCCACATCGCCCTCACCGGCGTGGGTCTGGGCCTGCTCACCCGCGGCTCCCCCACGATCTTCGCGCTCATCGTGTCCGCGCTGGGCGCGGTCGCGATCGAGCTGCTGCGGGTGCGCACCCGCACCGGCGGCGACGTCGCGCTCGCCCTGCTGTTCTACGGCGGCCTGGCCGGCGGCGTCCTGTTCGCCACCATCTCCTGCTGCAGTGCCAACCTGAACAGCTTCCTTTTCGGCTCCATCAGCAGCGTCAGCACGAACGACCTGTACGTCATCGCCGGTCTCGCCGCCGCGGTGCTGGTCATCCTG
>JBEHYF010000250.1:0-5191 GCA_048498315.1 Actinomycetota bacterium | reverse complement strand
GCGGCGCGGGGGGGGAGGGCTTGCCGGCCCCCTGCCGTATTTCGCCGGGCGGCGGCGGCGCCGGCCGCGGCCGGTGCGGGCACGCTCGCGCGCAGCGGCACCTCACGGATGAACCAGGCGACGACGAATCCGGCGAAAGCGAGCGCGGCGCCGCCCACGACCGTGCCGTGCAGGCCGTTCGTGACACCGAGCTTGAACGCCTCGCGCACCGGAGCGGGGAGCGTGTGCAGCGCCGCAGGCGAGACGTGGACGCCGCCGGTGGTCATCGAGGCGCCGGCCCGGGCGCCCAGGTGCTCGGTGATGGTGTCCTTGAGGCGATTGGTGAAGATGGAGCCGAGCAGCGCGACGCCGAGCGAGCCGCCGATCGTACGGAACAGCGTCACCGACCCGCTGGCCGCGCCCATGTCCCGCAGCTCGACGCTGTTCTGGGTGACGAGCATGGTGATCTGCATGATGAAGCCCATGCCGAGACCGACCACCGCCGTGAGCGCGGAGCTCTTCATGGTGGAGGTGTCGACCTTGAGCAGCAGCAGGACGAGCATGCCCGCCGTCAGGACCGCCCCGCCGATGATCGGGAAGATCCGGTAGCGGCCGGTACGGGTGATGATCTGGCCGATGGCCAGCATGACCACCAGCATCCCGAACATCAGCGGCAGGAGCAGCAGGCCGCTCGCGGTCGCCGACGCGCCCTGGACGAACTGCAGGTACTGCGGCAGGAAGTTGACCGCGCCGAACATCGCCGCGCCGACCAGGAAGCTGAGGATCTGCGAGACGGTGAAGTTGCGGCTGCGGAACAGCCGGAGCGGCAGGATCGGCTCGGTCACCCGGCCCTCGGCGAACACGAACGCGGCCAGCGCCACCACGCTGATCACACCGAGGCCGGTGATCTGCTTGGACGCCCACGGGTACTCGATGCCGCCCCAGCTCGCCAGCAGGGTGAGCGCCGCGACCCCGGCCGCCAGCAGGAACGCGCCGATGAAGTCGATCTTCGCTTTGATGTGCTTGGTGTGCAGCCGCATGCCCAGCCCGGTGACGAGCAGCGCCGCCGCGCCCAGTGGGAGGTTCACGTAGAACGCCCAGCGCCAGCTCAGGTCATCGGTCAGGAAGCCGCCGAGCAGGGGGCCGCCGACGAAGGCGATCGGCATCATCCCGCCGATCAGCGCCTGGAAACGCCCCCGCTCCCGCGGCGGCACCAAGTCGCCGATGATCGCCATCGCGCCGACCATCAGGCCGCCCGCGCCCAGGCCCTGCAGGGCGCGGAAGCCGATGAGCTCGTTCATGTTCTGCGACAGCCCGGCCAGCGCCGAGCCGCCCAGGAACACCACGATGGCGGACATGAACATGCCCTTGCGGCCGTACAGGTCGCCGAGCTTCCCCCAGATCGGCGTCGCCACCGCCGTGGCCAGGGCATACGCCGTGACCACCCAGGACAGGTGGGCGATGCCGCCCAGATCGCCGACGATCGTCGGCAGCGCCGTGCCGACGATCAGGTTGTCGAGCATCGCGAGGAACATGCCGAGCATGAGCCCGACCATCGCGATGTAGACGGACCGCGTGCTCCGGGCGGGAACGGTGTCCGGCGGGGCCGCCTGTTCCGCGTTCGTGACCGACATCCCTGGCTCGACCCCCGATGACTCCATGCTTACTTGCCGACCGGCTAGCGAAACTTACTTGTCGTACGGTAAGCGGCCCCTTGTCGGGCGTCAAGCAGAGTGACGGGATGTGACCGGATAAGTGCTAAGTGACCGTTATGTGCGTCCGATGTCGGCCGGCGGCTCTCGTCAGCGGTGGGCGGGCGCGTTCTCGTCCGTCGGGCGGTGGTCGGCGACGAAACGGTACCCGACGTTGCGCACCGTGCCGATCAGCGACTCGTACTCCGCGCCGAGCTTGGCGCGCAGCCGCCGGACGTGGACGTCCACGGTACGGGTGCCGCCGAAGTAGTCGTACCCCCAGACCTCCTGCAGGAGCTGGGCGCGGGTGAACACCCGGCCCGGGTGCTGGGCGAGGTACTTCAGCAGCTCGAACTCCTTGAACGTCAGATCGAGCACCCGCCCGCGCAGCCGGGCGGTGTAGGTCGCCTCGTCGATGGTCAGCTCGCCGCTGCGGATCTCTCCGGGCGTCTCGTCGTGCTCGTTGGCGACGGCGATGCGGCCGAGCGCAAGCCGGATCCGGGCCTCGACCTCGGCCGGTCCCGCGGTCTGCAGGAGAACGTCGTCCAGCCCCCACTCGGCGCTGAGCGCGGCCAGGCCGCCCTCGGTGACGATCACCAGGAGCGGGGCGTCCAGCCCGGTGGCGTGCAGCAGCCGACACAGGCTCTTGGCCTGCACGAGGTCGCGTCGCGCGTCGACGAGTACCAGGTCCGCCGGGGGCGCGTCGACGAGCGCTGCGCCCTCCGCCGGGGCGACCCGCACCGAGTGCAGGAGCAACCCCAGCGCCGGCAGGATCTCGTCGGAGGGTTCGAGCACGTTGGTCAGCAGGAGCAGACTGCTCATATGGCCTCCTCGGCCGGGGCCCCGAAAGACATCGAGGACCCGAGGATGACGCTGCCCGGATCCTCTAAGCGAGGATAACCGACACAGGTAAAGGACCTACCGGCGGATTGGTGTAGACCACGGGAGGGCAGCATGGCAAAGGGCCTGATCAGGTACTGGGCGGCCGCGAAAGCCGCGGCCGGCGTCGCCGAGGAGCCCTATGACGCCGCCACGCTGGCCGAGGCGCTGGCCGCCGCGTCCGCCGGGCGGGACGACGCGTTCGCCCGCGTGCTGGCGCGCAGCTCCTTCCTCGTGGACGGGACCCCGGTCGGCGCCCGGGATCCCGGCGCGGTCGAGCTGCCCGAGGGTGCGACCGTGGAGGTGCTCCCGCCGTTCGCCGGCGGGTGACCCCGGCCGGATGGGCGGGGTCGGGCGGGTGGATCGGCCAGGGCGGGTGAGGGGCGCCGTGAGCGGGCTCGATGGAGGCCGCGGGTGGTCCCGTGTTCCGATGCGGTGCCGCCCGATCTCACCGTCCAGGGTGATCCGCCGGACGGCGAGCCGCCGATATGGTGACGGTTCACCGCCCGGACGGGGAGATTCATGCGCAAGGGACTCGTGACCGTCATCGTCCTGTTCGTCGTGCTCGGCGGGGCCGCGATCGCCGCCGACCGCGTGGGTCTCAGGATGGCGCAGAACGAGATCGCCAAGAATGTGGCCGCCCAGTACGACCTGGACCACGACCCGAAGGTGACCATCGAGGGCTTCCCGTTCATCACCCAGGCGCTGGAAGGCCGGTACGACGCGATCGACGTCGACATGGGCCAGGTCACCCAGGAGGGGGTCCGGCTGAGCGATGCGACCGTCACCCTGAAGGACGTGACGGCGCCGCTGCCGGACGCCATGCACGGCGACGCCACCAAGATCGTTGCCGGCACGGCGACCTCCACCGCCACCGTCGCGTACAAGGACGTCGACAAGGAGGCGCCCCGCGGGATGAAGGTCTCGGCGGACGGGTCGGCTCTGCGGGTGCGTGGACCGGTCACCGTCCTGGGCCTGACGCGGACGGTGACGGCGACGGTGACGGTCCGGCCCGCGGGCCGCAGCGTGCGGGTGGTCCCACGGTCGGTCGTGACCGGGGGCACGCGGGTGCCGCTCGACCTGGTCCGCCAGGCGTTCACCTTCACGGTGCCGGTGCCCGGCCTCCCGCTCGGCACCCACGTCAGCGCCGTCGATGTGCTGCCCGGCGGCCTGCGCGTGTCGGCGACCGCGCAGGACGTGAAGCTGTCGAGCCTGAACGCGCGCTGATCGCATCACGGCGCCACCGGCCCCGACCTCGCATAACCCGATTCCGGGGCTTGTGAACCCGGCGTGACCCGCGTACGTGTCGTGGGTGTGGGACCCACCGCGGACGAGCGCATGCTGCGCGCGCTGTACGCCGAGCACGGCGGGCCGCTCATGGGCTACGTGCTGCGGCTGACCGGCGGCGACCGCCAGCACGCGGAGGACGTCGTCCAGGAGACGCTGCTGCGCGCCTGGCGGCATCCCGACGCGCTCGTCGGCCGGCCGGTACGGCCGTGGCTGTTCACGATCGCCCGCAACCTGGTCGTCGACGCGCACCGGGCCCGCCGGGCCCGGCCGCCGGAGACCGGCGACGCCGCCCTGGAGCTGGTGCCCGCCGCCGACGACATCGACCGGGCGCTGGAGTCGTGGACGGTCGCCGAGGCGCTCGCGGACCTGAGCCCCGACCACCGGGCGGTTCTGATCGAGACCTACTACCGGGGGCGTTCGGTGGCCGAGGCCGCGGCCGTGCTCGGCGTGCCGCCCGGGACGGTCAAGTCCCGCACCTACTACGCGTTGCGCGCGCTGAAGCTGGCGCTGGAAGAACGGGGGTTGACGCCATGACGGGGCGGGGCGGGTGCGCCGAGCCGCGCTCGCTGCTCGGGGTGTACGTGCTGGGCGCGATCGACCCGGGCGAGCGCGCGCTGGTCGAGGCCCACCTGCGCGACTGCCCGCGCTGCCGCGACGAGCTGGCCGGGCTGGCGGGGCTGCCCGCGCTGCTCGGGCGGGTGACCGAGGACCAGCTTGCGCGGGTCGCCGGGGCGCCGCCCGAACCGCTCGAACGGGCGCTGCGCCAGGTCGCGGCGGAGCGCCGCGCGCGGCGGCGCCGCGGCCGGCGCCGGTTGGCCGCGGCGGCGGCCGTCGCGCTGGCGATGGCCGGTGCCGGCGTGGCGGGCGGCCTGCGGATGGGCGAGGGGGGCCCGGCACCGCCCCCCGGGACGGTCACCCCCGCGCCGGCCACCGCCGGGCGGACGCTCAGCGGCAGCGACGCGGCGACCGGCGTCAGCGCCTGGGTCACCATGCAGCCCACCGACTGGGGCACGGCGTTCACGGTGCGGCTGACCGGCGTCCCGCCCGGATCCCGCTGCCGGCTGATCGCCGTCGACCGCGACGGCCGGCGCGACATCGCGGGCGGCTGGCGCGCCGAGTACGCCGGGTACGCCGACTTCCACGGCTCTTCGATGATCTCCAGCGACCGGATCGCCGCCGTCGAGATCCGTACCGTCGACGGCCGCCCGCTGCTGGTCCTGCACGCCTGACCGCCGAAGGCGTCGAAGGTCAAGTGGCGCGTCTGCGTTGCGGGACGATCGGCCCCGCCGCGGGAATCCGGCCCCGCTACGGGAATACGGCGCGGGGCGCGTACCTTGACCAATGCGATGACC
>JBEHYF010000249.1:0-5290 GCA_048498315.1 Actinomycetota bacterium | reverse complement strand
ACCATCGAGCACTGAGCCCCGCTCGGCCGGGTGGAGGCCCTACCGGTCACTCGGCGCGTTCCTGCCGCAATGGAGCCTGCTCGGGATGAGCAGGAAGAGCCGCACGACCTCCGGAGAGGACCGGCGGGCCGGGTCGGGCCGCAATGGAGCTTGCTCGGGATGAGCAGGAAGAGATCCGCGCCCGCACCTTGTGGGTCGAAGACCCTTACGAGCCGCAATGGAGCCTGCTCCGGATGAGCAGGAAGAGGCCCGCAGCGTGACGGTTTCGGTCACCGGCGGGGACTCGCCGCAATGGAGCCTGCTCGGGATGAGCAGGAAGAGGGCTCGCGGAAAACGTGCCTGTTGACCTGCGGAAACGGAACGCTGTGCGAGCAGTCCCGTGGAAGCGGGTCCTGTGGTGCTCTTGACCGTCTCCGGCCGCAGGCCCAAGCGTCTCCGCGCCGGAACCCTGCCGTACCTGACCTTGGAGCACGCTGAGCGTGCGATCAGCCATTGAGAGCGTCCCAACGATCGCGGAGGGCTCGTTCGCCGTCCTCGGTCAGCTCACCCCAGAGCCGCAGCCGCCCGACGCCGCCGTCTGGGTAGATGTCCAGCCGTACGTGCGTGACCTCGGCATGCGAGGCCAGCCGGAAGTGGTGACGCCCGTCGGGCTGTACCCGGGTCGGTTCGAGCACCGGGAACCACTTCTGCGACTTCCGGGCGTCCTGACCCGACAGGGCGACCCAGCCCGGAGCGTTGAACGTCAGGTGGGTGGTGTCGATCTCGGCCAACTTCAGCACGCCCGGAGCCGCCAGCTCCACTACGACCCAGTCGTTGCCGTCATCGCGGCGGCGTGCGGTCTCCCAGCCCTCGGCCTGGTTCCGGGCCATGCCCGGGGCCAGCATCTTGTCCGGCGAGGAGTAGAAGAAGTCGGAGCAGCCCGTGACGCGGGCGCCGTTCTCCAGCGCGGCCAAGTCGACCGTCAGCCCGGTCAGCAGCCGCGGATCCGGCACCACCTCGCCGTGTACCCGAAGCCGTGCGATGCCGCCGTCGGGGAATATGTTCAGCCGTACGTGCGTGAACCGCCGAGCGGTCTCGACCGCGAACTCGTGCTTGGCGTCTCCCGTCAGCGCGCTTCGCGGAACGATCTCCACCCAGTCGACGGCCATCAGTTCCTCGACGGACGGGTAGCCCTCGACGGCGCAGGCCTCGACCGACGCGTGCGTGGGGAAGTTGCCTTTGAACCAGGCGGTGTCGATGACGACGCCTCGGATGACCCCGGGCAGCCCGAGCCGAACGAGCGCCCAGTCGTGCCCGCGGTCGTCGACCTCAAGCCCGAGCGCGGAGGGCCGCCGCCTGGCGGTCTCCCAACCGTCGTAAACCTGGCCCTTGTGCCCGAAGGTCCCCGCCTGGTGCTTCGCCTCCCAGGGGTTGATCAGGTTCTGCCGCTCGGCGAACGACTCGTCGCTCGCGGCGAGAACAGACCCGCCCAGGTTCCGGACCGCGAGATCCGGCAACGAAGTGAAATCAGCCATATGACGTTACCTTCCTAGAAAGCGCCCGCGAGGCGTGTCGTCGACGACTTCACCGCGCAGCCAGGTGGCCTGTACCACGCCGGTGAGCTCGCGACCCGCGTAGGGCGTGATGCGATGACGAGTCTTCAATGCCGCCAGGTCCACGGTGAACGTCGCGTCCGCAGCGAAGGCGACCAGGTCGGCGTCGTTCCCGACGGCGATCGCGCCCTTCCCCTCGATCCCCGCCAGCGCGGCCGGCGCGGCCGACATCCAGCTCGCGACGGCGGTCAGGTCGAAACCCCGAGAACGAGCCTCGGTCCAGACGGCGGGCAGGCCGAGCTGCAGCGAATTGATCCCGCCCCATGCCTCGTCGAAGCCGCCCTGCTTCAGCTCGGGCAGGCATGGCGAGTGATCAGAGACGATGCAACCTATGACCCCGTCTGCCAGGCCCTGCCAGAGTTCGTCCCGGTTGGCCGCGTCGCGGATGGGGGGGCAGCACTTGAAGTGCGTCGCTTCCAGCGCGATCTCGGCAGCGGACAGGGTCAGATAGTGCGGGCAGGTCTCGGCGGTGATCTGTACGCCCCGGGCCTGCGCCTTGGCCAGCAGCTCGATGCAGTCGGCCGCCGAAAGGTGCAGTATGTGCGCGCGCACCCCTGTCTTCTCGGCCAGCCGGATCACCTGCTCGATGGCCTGATACTCCGCGCTCGGCGGCCGCGACGCCAGGAAAGCCGCATATCCCCCGTCCGCCGGAGTCCGCAGCGCGTCGGGATCCTCGGCATGCACGATCACCAGCCCATGGAAGGACGCGATCTCGGTGAACGCCTCCTCCAGCTCGTCGTAGGGCAGCGGCGGGAATTCCGGAACCCCGGAGTCGGCTGTAAAGCACTTGAATCCGTAGACCCCGAGGTCGTGCAGAACCCGCAGCGCGGCCGTATTGCCGGGAATCGCGCCGCCCCAGAAACCGACGTCCACATAACACTGCCCGGAAGCCGCCGCTTTCTTGGTGGCCAGCGCGCTCGGAACGACCACCGGCGGGAGGGAGTTGAGCGGCATGTCCACGACGGTGGTCACCCCGCCCGCCGCAGCGGCGCGGGTGGCGGTCGCGAATCCCTCCCATTCCGTGCGGCCCGGCTCGTTGATGTGGACGTGCGTGTCGACGAGACCGGGCAGCAGCGCCGTCTCGCCCAGGTCCACCTGCGTGTCGGCGAGCGGCGCGGCCGCGTAGTCCGCGATGGCAGCGATCTTGCCGTCCCGCACCGCCACGGCGGCGGGCCGCTCCCCCTCGGGAAGGATGGTCCGGCGCGAACGTATGACGAGGTCGTAGCTCATTGGCAAGCAGCCTCCAACTCGCGGCCGATCACTTCGGCGAGCCGCTCCAGGAGCGGTCCGGCCTCGGCCATGCAGCGGGCAGGATCGGGCTCGAGATCGGTGAGGGCATACGCATGCTGGAACCTGGCCTTGCGGAGCTGCTCGCCGGTCAGCGAGCGCCGCCCGGAGACCGCGACGACCGGGACACCGCGTTTGGCCGCGGCCCGGGCCACCCCGATGGGAGCCTTGCCCGCCAGCGTCTGGCGATCCAGCGACCCCTCGCCTGTGATCACCAGCCGTGCGCCGTCCAGCGTGTCGGCGAAACCGAGTAGATCAAGCAGATAGCTGATACCAGGCCGTACCTCCGCATGCAGGAAAACCATCGCACCGAAACCGACGCCGCCTGCCGCACCGGCGCCCGGCGTCTTGGCACGCCACGTGTTGAACTTGCGGCGGGCGATCGATTCCAACCGCGCCAGCCCGTTCTCCAAAGTCCGTACCTGCCCCGCCGTGGCGCCCTTCTGCGGCGAGAAGACGGCGGCGGCGCCGTTCGGACCGAGCAGCGGGCTGTCCACGTCGCCGGCGATGATGACCTCCACGCCCGCCATCAGCTTGCCCAGCTCGGCGACCTCGATCGAGGCCAGCCGCCGCAGTTCGGCGCCGCCGGGCCCGAGCTGCCGCCCGTCCCCGTCGAGGAAACGAGCGCCCAAAGCGGTAGCCATACCGGTACCGCCGTCGGTACAGGCGCTGCCGCCGAGGCCGAGCACGATCCGCTTCGCGCCGCCCGCGACGGCAGCGGCGATGAGCTCGCCGGTGCCGTGGCTGGAGGCGGTGAGCGGGGCGAGTTCGCCGCCCGGCAACCGGCGCAGTCCGGAAGCCTCGGCCAGCTCGATGACGGCTGTGTCGCCCCGCATGGCGTACGCGGCGGTCACCGGCTCGCCGGTCGGCCCGCTCACACTGGCCTGCATCCGGGCGAACCCGCAGGCTACTGCGGCGTCGACGGTTCCGTCGCCACCGTCGGCCACGGGAACGGTTACCAACGGCGTACCCGGGCTGGTCCGGGCCAGGCCGGCCGCGACGTGCGCGGCCACCTCGGTCGCGGTCAGCGATCCCTTGAACTTGTCGGGAGCGATGACCACATGGCCCCGCTGTTGTTCGCGCACGCCGAAACGCGGGCTCACGAGGATTTCGCCTTCTGGTAGGCGGTCCAGCTGCCGTATTCGGTGATATCGAACAGCTCGGCATGGGAGACCGGCGGACGGCGGAGCATCATGGCGAACGACGACGTGCCGTCCGCCAGTTCGATCACCCCGAGCTCCAGTTCGGGCGGCTCGGCCGGCAGCAACCGGTCCCGCAGCACGTCCATCGGCACGTCGTAAAGCTCGCCCATGATGGCGGCGCCGCCGTGCGCGACCGGAAGGAGTCCAGGGCAGCGGTCGGAGACCGAGTAGAAGCGGTACCGCGGTGCGGTCACGGTCGCAGCGACCAGTGGCGAACCGTCGAGCAGGTGATGCAGCGGTCCACCGCGCATCGCCCCGCCGTTGAGAAACATCAGCGGCATGGTGAACGTGTCCTCTCCGTCAGGTCAGGCCGTCGCGGTCGCAGGCTCGGCCGCCGGTTCGGGGCCCGTCTCGCCGGCCTGGGTCGTGATCGCCAGGTACGCTGCCGATCCGAGCACCGCGCCGATGAACCAGGAGAACGGGGCCGGGGTGCCGCAAGGCGGCACGACCGAAGCCGGAATGAGCGCCACGGCGGCGGCCACGGCCGCAGCGGGCACGAACGCCGCGAGCGCCTTGGGATTCCACCCACGCCGGTGGTAGTAGGCCGCCCGCTCGTCCGCGCGGTAAAGGTCATCGACCTGTACCCGGCCGCGGCGACGCAAGTAGTAGTCAGCGATGGTGATCCCGAACAGCGGGCCGAGGAAGGCCGCGAGGCCGCCGAGGAAGTACTGCACGGCGATCGAGCTGCCGTACACCTTCCAGGGCATGACCAGCAGAGCGGCGATCGCGGTGATCACGCCACCGAGCTTGAAATCGATGTGCTTGGGAGCGAGGTTGGCCAGGTCGTACGCGGGTGACACGAAGTTCGCGACAACGTTGATGCCGATCGTGGCGATCGCGAACGTGATCGCTCCTAGTACGGAGACCACCGTATTGTCCATTCGCTGCACGAGTTCGACCGGGTCGAAGATCGCCTTGTCGTAGACCGCGATGCTGTCCGCGGTGACCACCACGGAAACAACGGAGAAGGCGATGAAGTTGACCGGAAGGCCCCAGAAGTTCCCCAAACGCACCGCGACGATTCGGTACGAATCGGGAAAAGTCGCAGAAGTTAAGCAGCAACGCCGAGACACGCCGAAGCTGACCCGGGCCAGCACCGGACAGGGGACGCCGGTCCGCTGCCCGGCATAGCCGATCCAGTTCATCCCCAGGTTGACCAGCGTGATGCCGATGACCAGGGCGAGCAGAACCTGCCAGCCGACCAGCCCG
>JBEHYF010000248.1:0-5318 GCA_048498315.1 Actinomycetota bacterium | reverse complement strand
CGGCCGCCCGTCGGCGCGCAAGACGGCGACCCGCGGCCGGCCGGCCGCCGGTTTACGGGCGGTCGGCTTTCGCACGGTGCCGCCACGCGTACCAGAGGAGGAGCCCTTCGCGCCTCCGGGCGTACGTGTGGCCATGGTGGCGAGACTAACGCGCTCATGAGCGCCTGAGGCGGACGTTACGGACGGCGTGTCGCGGGCCCGCGCCCGGACGTTCGCTCGTCCGCCGCCCGGCACCGGATGCCGCCCGCCGTGGGACCGGCGTCCATTCGCACTCGCCGCGCGACTAGGCCCCGGATGCACACCCGCCACGCGTCCCGCGGGTTCCGCCGGCCCCGCTCGTCAGGCGACCCGTGCCCGGATCTTCACGCCCGGCTCTCAGACCTCTACGACCACAGGAATGATCATCGGGCGGCGGCCGAACGACTCGTTCACCCAGCGGCCGACCGTGCGGCGCACGAGCTGCCGGAGCTGGTGCAGGTCGTTGACGCCGTCGGCGGCGGCCGCATCGAGGGCCTCCTCGATGCGCGGGATCACCGGGTCGAAGCTGTCGATCCCGGCGCCGCGGGCGTGGATCTCCGGGCTGCCGAGCACCTTGCCGCTGGAGGAGTCGACCACGACGACGATGGAGACGAAGCCCTCGTCGCCGAGGATGCGGCGGTCTTTCAGCGAGGTCTCGGTGATCCCTCCGACGGACAGGCCGTCGACGTACACGTAGCCAGCACGCACGGCCCCGGCGATCGAGGCCTTGCCGTCGACGAGGTCCACGACGACGCCGTCCTCGGCAATGATGATGTTCTTTCCGGGCACGCCGGTCAGCGCCGCCAGCCGGGCGTGCGCGCGCAGGTGCCGCCACTCGCCGTGCACCGGCATGACGTTGCTCGGCCGGGTCATGTTCAGCACGTACAGCAGCTCGCCGGCGGGGGCGTGACCGGAGACGTGCACGAGCGCGTTGCCCTTGTGCACGACCCGCGCACCCCAGCGTGTCAGGCCGTTGATGACGCGGTTGACGGCGTTCTCGTTGCCCGGGATGAGCGACGAGGCGAGGATCACGGTGTCGCCGGTCTCGATGCGGATCTGGTGGTCGCGGCTGGCCATCCGCGACAGCGCCGACATCGGCTCGCCCTGCGAGCCGGTGCAGACCAGCACGACCTCCTCGGGGGGCAGGTCGTCGATCTCCTTCTGGTCGACCATGATCCCCGCAGGCACCTGGAGGTAGCCCAGGTCGCGCGCGACGCTCATGTTGCGCACCATGGAGCGGCCGACCAGGGCGACCTTGCGCCCGCTGGCGTGCGCGGCGTCGAGGATCTGCTGCACCCGGTGCACGTGCGAGGCGAAGCAGGCGACGATCACGCGCTTCTCCGCGACGCGGATGACGTCGCCGAGCACCACGCCGATCTCCCGCTCGCTCGTCACGAAGCCGGGGACCTCGGCGTTGGTCGAGTCGGACAGCAGCAGGTCGATGCCCTCCGCGCCGAGCCGGGCGAATCCGCCCAGGTCGGTCAGCCGGCCGTCGAGCGGGAGCTGGTCCATCTTGAAGTCGCCGGTGGCGAGCACCAGGCCGGCGGGCGTGCGGATCGCCACCGCCAGCGCGTCGGGGATCGAGTGGTTGACCGACAGGAACTCGCAGTCGAAGGCCCCGAACGACCGGCGCTCGCCCTCGGACACCTGGACCTTCACCGAGTCGATACGGTGCTCAGAGAGCTTGGCCTCTAGCAGGGCCAACGTCAGCCGCGACCCGATCAGCGGGATGTCCGGACGCTCGCGCAAGAGGTACGGCACGGCACCGATGTGATCCTCGTGCCCGTGGGTGAGGATGAGCCCCTCGACGTCGTCGAGGCGGTCGCGGATGTAGTCGAAGTCGGGAAGGATCAGGTCGACGCCCGGCTGCTCCGACTCGGGGAACAGCACGCCGCAGTCGACGATCAGCAGCCTCCCGTCGTACTCGAAGACCGTCATGTTGCGGCCGATCTCGCCCAGGCCGCCGAGCGGCACGATGCGCAGGCCGCCCGCGGGCAGCGGCGGCGGCGCGGCGAGGTCGGGATGCGGATGGCTCATAGGTGGATCTCCCCCTCGCCGGTTCGCGCGGGGGATCGGTCATGCGCGTATGCCACGCGCCCTCCTACCTTTCAGCGGTTCGCCTCTCCGGCGATGCCTTGGAAATGTCCGGCCCGCTCACGGGCCCCCGACGATCTTGACGCCGCCAGCCACGAGGTCCTCCTTAAGGGCGGCGACGAACTCCGGCGTCGCGTCGACCAGCGGCGGGCGCACGACCCCGCCGGGCAGGCCGAGCAGCGACAGCGCCGCCTTGGTCGCGATGACGCCCTGGGTGCGGGTCATGATGGCGGTGATCACCGGCACCAGCCGACGGTGGATCTCGGTCGCGCGGTGGGTGTCGCCGGCCCGGAACGCGTCGATCATGTCGTGCAGGTCGGCGCCGACGACGTGCCCGACGACGCTGACGAAGCCGGCCGCGCCGACCGACAGCCACGGCAGGTTGAGCGCGTCGTCGCCTGAGTAGAAGGCCAGGTCGGTCTGGGCCATGATGCGGGACGCGCCGAAAAGGTCGCCCTTGGCCTCCTTGACCGCGACGATCCGCGGGTGGTCGGCCAGCGCGAGCAGCGTGTCGGGGGCGATCGGCGTGCCCGTGCGGCCCGGGATGTCGTACAGCATCACCGGCAGGCCGGTCGCGTCGGCCACCGTGGTGAAGTGGCGGACGAGGCCCTCCTGCGGCGGCTTGTTGTAGTACGGCGTGACGACCAGCAGGCCGTGCGCGCCCGCCCGCTCGGCCTGACGCGCCAGCTTGAGGGTGTGCGCGGTGTCATTCGTGCCCACACCGGCGACGACGGTGGCGCGGTCGCCGACCGCCTCGATGACGGCGCGCAGCAGCCGGTCGTCCTCTTCGTCGGTCGTCGTCGGCGACTCTCCGGTGGTGCCGCTCACGACGAGGCCGTCGTTGCGCTGCTCATCGACGAGGTAGGCGGCAAGCCGCACCGCCCCATCGTAGTCGACCGCGCCGTCAGAGGTCATCGGGGTGACCATCGCGGTCAGCATCCGGCCGAAGGGCGCCGAGTCGTCGCGCTCCCCCGGCACGCTGTTCGTGCTGGGTGCCATGCTGAAGAACTTACCGGGCGTCGGGGATGGCCGGGAGCCGTGGGGATCGCTGTGTCGCCGCCGCAGGATCGCGGCGGGACGGGCTGAGCAGCGTGAACAAGGAAGACGCCGCCGGAACGCGCTCGGGGGTACGTGTTCCGGCGGCGTCTACTCCTCAATCGCCACGAACAAAAAACGCGTTACCGGTGAACCTTGGCGGCCTCTCGTGCGTTGGAGAGAGTGGGACGGGGTTCCGCCGGGGTCTGGCGGGGCTGGCGGAGCCTCTCCCAGCGGAGGATGCGTGCCTCGGTGGCAGGGGTCTGGGGCTCTCCGCGCTGGTCAACCCACCCGACCGGCGCGCTTGCCACCGAGGCGCGCGCATCCCCCGACGGGGTCAGGCCTCCTGCCGGGAGGCGATGTGCTGCCGCAACTTCGCCTCGAGTTCTTCCTTGCTGGGCGCACGCAAGAGCTCGTTGCGCCGGACCGCCCACCAGTGCCCGGAGCCCCCCAGCCCGAACTTCCAGCCGGAGTACGCGGCGGTCAGCTCCTCCAGCTGACGCGACCGCTGGACGATGTCCTCCATGTGCATCTTCTCCCGAACCTCCCGCACCGCCGGCCGAAGCGATCCGCACCCCGGTCCGCCGGAATCCTTCCCCGCGCAGGCACGCATCCATCACGCCTCCGGACGTGCGTGGGCGCCCCACCGGGGAACGTTCCATCACCTGTCCGGAGAGAACCAGCGCGAGACGTCTCGCCTGCTAAAACAATCGGTTCAACGCCACGAATCGCGCCAACCTATCCGATAGGTGTCCCAATCGTGATAACCGGTTGTCCACTCGGCGTACAAGGCGACCCCGAAGGGACGACGTGGCCGCCGCCGGAGCCGTTCCACGCCCTGGCGCACGCCCCTCAGCGCGGTCGACAGGTTCTCGGCCCAGGGCGTCGGCGATCGGTAGGTCGGCACGTCCATAAAGACGCTCACGCGGTCGCCTATGAGCGAGAGCACCCGCTCGGTCTGCCATGCGAAGTAGCGGCCGGCGAGCGCCTCCGTCGGCGCGTACGAGTCGTAAGCCGTAATCGCCGCCTGGTCGACGCGGTCCGCGACGGCGCGAAGGTAGACAGCGGTCGGCCGGGGCGGGTAATGCGTTTCCCCGCACGGTAGCAGGGCCCGGAAGACCGGCTGCGTCCAGTCGGCGAGCGGAAGCTGCTCCAGCGCCACTGACAGCACCCTGCCGCGCGCCCGGGTCATCCGGTGGATGCGGGTCAGCAGGTCGAGGAAGTCCCGGTCGCCGGCGTAGATCGGTTCGATGTCGTAGTGGATCCCGGCGAAACCCGTGTCGAGGAGCGCCCGCGCGGTCGCCAGGATCCGGTCCCGCGTGCCCGGCGACCGCAGGTCGAGCGGGCAGCCGCCGGACCGATCGACCCGCCCCACGTACGCCTGGGCGCGCACGCCGGGTGCCAGGCGGCGCAGAGCGGCGAGCAGCTCCGCCGCGGGCGCGCACCGCCCTGGTCGGATGTCGCCGTCCCCGGCCAGCGGGCCGACGTGGAAGAACACGTCCGTGATCCCGTCGCGGGTCAGCGTGCCGGCCAGTGCGCGGTACTCCGCCTCGGTGTGCGGCTCGCCCACCCACTGGTGCCGCGCCCACAGCGCGTTCGCCATGGCACCGGCCGGTGCCGGATCGTGCTGCCAGGAGAACCACGCCTCCGCGAAGAGGATCGCGCGCGCGCAGCGCCGTACGATCGCACGTCGCATAGTGATCGCTCAGACGCGTGGGACGGCGGCCGGGTTCGCCGTCGGCGTCCCGGGGGCCGACTCGGTCATACCGCCCGCATACCGCCCGAGCGATCGCACCGCTGCCGTCCCACCCCCGCACGACCGTCGGTCATCGTCGGGCCCGGCCGGCTGATAAGGGCTCATCGATCTTGAGCGGGGTTGAGGCATCCGCGGCCTCGCCGGGTTGTTACGCAGCGTGTGCGTAGGCGCTGATTGTCCGCGTTACGGAAGCCGTACGCGCATCGGGCGGTGAGCTTGACGACGCGGTTGTGTCCCTCGCTGGCGGCGTTGGTGATGCCGGTGACCAGGAATGCCTCGATCTGCGGCCACCAGGTGTCGATGGTGCGGGCGAGGCGGTGTCGCGCGTCAGACTTAGTGGCGCAGGAGTTAGTTGGGACTCCTGCGCCTGAGAAAGAGAGACGCATCGTGAGTCGCCCCCCACAGTTCCCGGTCG
>JBEHYF010000247.1:0-5578 GCA_048498315.1 Actinomycetota bacterium | reverse complement strand
GCCACCGCCGGTCGCCGGGGAGCCGCAGCCTGCGGAGGGAAACGAACATGAAGACCGGAGTTCGGATAGTCATCGCCGTGGGCGTCGGCTACCTTCTAGGCCGGACGCGGAAGCTGCGTCTGGCACTGACGCTCGCCGGCATCGGCGCGAGCCGGCGGTTGGGCGGCGGACCGGGCGGGCTGGCCGAGCAGGGCACCAAGCTCCTCGGATCCTCCCCGGAGCTGAAGACCCTGGGCGAGACAGTCCGCGGCCGCCTCGTCGAGGCCGGCAAGGCGGCGGCCATGACCGCCGCCAGCAGCCAGATCGACGCGTTGAGCGACCGGCTCCAGGAACGCACCCGCTCGCTGACCAGGCCGCCGGTCCCCGGCCGCGGCGTGAAGGAGCGTGAGGAAGAGCCCGGCGAGGACGAGGGCCGCCCGGCCCGGGCCCGGGGCGGCGAGTCGGCGGAAGACCGGGCGCGCCGGGCACCCCGCCGTC
This sequence comes from Actinomycetota bacterium, assembly GCA_048498315.1. Classification (GTDB taxonomy): domain Bacteria; phylum Actinomycetota; class Actinomycetes; order Streptosporangiales; family Streptosporangiaceae; genus Actinoallomurus. Next base: position 5,101 of record JBEHYF010000247.1, on the reverse strand, counting down.
GCCGCGCGCCGGAGCCGGGGTTCGCGGAAGGTGACGAGCCGGAGGATCGCGAGGAACGGCTGAGGCCCGCGCCGCCGCGCGAGCGTCCCGTTCGACGCCGCCGGCCCGCGGCCGAGGAAGAGGAGGAGCGGCCGCGGCGGCCCGTGCGTGCCGCAGGCCCGCCACCGGTCCGGCGCATCCGCAGAGAGGAGCCGGAATCGTGACCAGCGGACTCAAAGAAGGCCACAAGCGGGCGACCGGGCAGCCCACCGGCGATCTGATGAAGGAGTTGCACGCCGACCGGCTGGCCCAAGAGCTCCAGAAGCTCGCCGCGGCCATGGGCACCCGCGCGGCGACCTCCCTGCTCGGCAAGGTCGAGGGCGCCGCCGGGCGGCTGACCGACTACGCCGAGGGCGGCGGGTCGGGCCTGCTGTCGAGTCTGGCCGCAGCCGCGGGACTGGGTGTCAAGGACGACCACGGCTCCTCGCTGAAGAACCGGCTCACTCCCGGCTTCAACGCGGCCCAGGCGTTCGTCACGACGAAGCTGAAGCAAAAACTCAAGAAAGGCGGCAAGGGCAAGAAGCTCAAGATCACCAACATCGTCGAGACCCTCGACGTCGGGGTGCCCCTGCGCCTGGCCTACGACCAGTGGACGCAGTTCGAGGACTTCCCGAGCTTCATGAAGAAGGTCGAGAGCGTCGAGCAAGCCTCCGACGAGAAGCTCAACTGGAAGGCCCAGGTCTTCTGGTCCCACCGCACGTGGGAGTCGAGCATCATCGAGCAGGTCCCGGACAAGCGCATCGTCTGGCGCTCCAAGGGGCCAAAGGGCTGGGTCGACGGCGCGGTCACATTCCACGAGCTCGCGCCGGAGCTCACCCGCATCATGCTGGTCCTGGAGTACCACCCGCAGGGGCTCTTCGAACGCACCGGCAACATCTGGCGCGCCCAGGGACGCCGGGTCCGGCTGGAGCTCAAGCACTTCCGCCGGCACGTCATGACCCAGACGGTGCTACGACCCGACGAGATCGACGGCTGGCGCGGCGAGATCAGGGACGGCGAGGTCGTCAAGGATCATGAGACCGCGCTGCGCGAGGAGCGCGAGGCCGAGGCCGCCCGCGAGGAAGAGCCTCGCGAAGAGGAAGAGCGTCCCGAAGAGGCGGGCGAGACCGAGTACGAGACCGAGTACGAGGAGGGCTACGAAGAGGAGCCCGAGGACGAGGACTACGGCGAGCCCGAGGCCGGCTACGAGTACGACGAAGAGAGCGAACAGGAAGAGCCGGGCGACCGCGACGAGGACGCGCAAGAGAGGGACGAGCGGACTGGCCGCCGTGACCGGGACCGGCGGGGGCGCCGCGGTGCGGACCGGCCCAAGCGGTCGCCCGGGCGCGCCGCGCCCCGCGCGGCCCGGGCCCGGCGCGGCTGACGTCGCGCGGCGATACGGGGGAGGAGACGATGACCACGGCCGTACAGCCGGCGGGTGGCGGCGCGACGGGCCGCCCGTCCGCCGGCGGGCTCGCCGACGTGATCGACACCATCCTGGACAAGGGACTGGTGATCGATGCCTACGTGCGGGTGTCGCTTGTCGGCGTCGAGGTGCTGACGATCGACGCACGCGTCGTCGTCGCCAGCGTCGAGACGTATCTGCAGTTCGCCGAGGCCGTCAACCGCCTTGACCTGGTCGAGAGCGGCAGCAGCAAGGGGCTGCCCGACCTGGTGAAGGACACCCGGCAAGGCGGTGCCCACGACAAGACCGAGGGCGTTCTGGACGCCGCCGGCGAGAAGCTCCAGGAGTTGATCGGCAGCGGCGAATACGAGGAGCCGGCGCGGCGCCGGGGGGAGGGCTGACATGCCGGTGTCCGAACCCGCGCCACGCCAGGACGAGCGGCGGCGCGACGAGCACCTCGGCTGCTACGTGTATGGGATCGTCCCGGCCGACGTGGAGATGACCCCCGACGCGCACGGCATCGGCGGCCGCGACGTCGACCTTGTACGCCACGGCGACATCGCCGCGCTGGTCAGCGAGGTCGACGTGACCGGGCCGCTGGGCCGCCCGGAGGACCTGGCCGCGCACGAGCGGCTGCTCGACGCCGCCGCGGCCGAGGTGCCGGTGCTGCCGGTGCGCTTCGGCGCGGTCCTCACCGACGCCGACGCCGTCACCCAGGAGCTGCTGGCCGCCCACCACGATCGGTTCCGCGCCGCGCTGGAGGAACTGGAGGGACGCGTGGAGTACCTCCTCAAGGCCCGCTATGAGGAACGTGCGGTGCTGCGGGAGATCCTCGCGGACAACCCCGAGGCCGCTCGGCTGCGCCGGCAGATCCGCGAGCAGCCGGAGGAGGTGACCCGCGAGGTCCGCATCCGCCTGGGCGAGCTGATCAACCAGGAGATCGCGGCCCGGCGCGCCGCCGACACCCACCGCATCGTCGAGATGCTCGAACCTTATGCGGTCGCGCACGCCGAGCGCGAACCCACCCACCACGAGGACGCCGCGCACGTGGCGTTCCTCGTCGGGACCGCGCAGCGGGCCCGGTTCGAGAAGACGGCCGAGGAGATCGCCCGGGACGGGCGCGACCGGATGAACGTGCGCCTGCTCGGACCGCTCGCGCCCTACGACTTCGTCGTCACCGTACGGCCGGAGGGCTGAGCGATGGGACTGATCACCTTCATCCTGACCCTTCCGCTGGCGCCGGTGCGCGGCGTCGTCGCGATCGGCGAGATCATCCGGGAGCAGGTCGAACAGGAGATGTACAGCCCGGCCGCGATCCGCGCCGAGCTGGAGGACATCCAGCGGCGGCACGACGAGGGGCTGATCTCCGATGAGGAAGAGGCCCGCGCGGAGCAGGCGGTCCTCGACCGGCTGACCGGCGGCCGGTCCACCGGGCCGGGATGGCAGCGCGGGGAGCCGCCACCGTGAGCCGGCGCGAGAAGGGGGAGGCGGTGACCGCCGGCCGCGAACGGGACGGGCGCGGGACGGTGCGCCGGCCCGGCCGGCAAGGCCGCGGCGAGGAAGAGTACGCCGCCGTCGCGCGCACGGAGCGCCCCGGCGACCACGAGCACGACGGCGAGTACGGCGAGTACGGCGACGAGGACTACGAAGAGTACGAGGACGGCGACCGGTACGACGACGAAGAGTACGACGAGGACGAGGACCACGACGACGAGCGCCACGAGCGTGCGGCACCGGCGCGGCGACGCCGGGTGTCGGCGACGCAGGCGGCCCAGGCCGCACTCGGCCACATCACCGGCATGACGGGCAAGAGCGCGGAGGGCGTCACGTCGGTGCGGCCGGAAGAGGACGGCTGGATCGTCGGCGTCGAGCTGCTCGACGCCCGGCACATCCCCTCGTCGTCGGACACCCTCGCCCTGTACAGGGTCGAGATCGACGCGGGCGGGGAGCTGACGTCCTACCAGCGGGTCGGGCGGTACTCGCGTGCCCGCGGCAGCAGCGAGGCGTCCTGACATGTACGGAGACGAACGGAACCGCCCAGTGACCTCCGGGCCGTACGGAGGCGGCCGGATGTCCGGCCGCGAGTCGACCAACCTTGGCGACATCCTCGAACGGGTCCTCGACAAGGGGATCGTGATCGCCGGGGACATCCAGGTGAACCTGCTCGACATCGAACTGCTCACGATCAAGCTGCGGCTGCTGGTCGTGTCCGTCGAGACCGCACGCGAGCTGGGCATCGACTGGTGGGAGCACGACCCATGGCTGAGCGGCGGCGACCGTCGCCGCGAGCTGGAGGAGGAGAACCGCCGGCTGCGCGACCGCGTCGCCGACCTGGAGGTCCGTCGCGAGCGCCCGCCGGTGGCGGCCCCCCGCGACGACCCCGACCGCTCCGACCACCCCGGCTATTCCGACTACTCCGAACGCCGCGCGCACGAGCGCCCGTACGAGAGGGAGCGCCGCGATGACTGAGGTGGACCTCGGCGCGGGGATCGGGACGTACCTGTACGCGATCGGCGCCGACACCGGCCGTCCGCCGCCGCAGCCGACCGGGCTGCTCGGCGCGCCGGTGCGGACCTTCGCTGAGGCGGGGCTGGTCGCCTACGTCGGCCCGGTGCCGCTGGCGGAGTTCGGCGAGGAGGCGCTGCGCCGCAACCTCGAGGACCTGGGGTGGCTGGAGGCGACCGCGCGCGTGCACCACCGGGTCGTCGAGGTGGTGGCGCGCGAGGGCCCGGTCGCCCCGGTGCGGCTGGTCACCGTGTACCGCGGCGAGGGGCAGGTCCGCGACCTGCTGCGCCGGCACGCCGAGGAGTTCGCGGCCCTGCTGGACCGGGTGCGCGGGCGCAGCGAGTGGGGCGTGAAGGTCTACGCGGTGGCGCCGCCGGAGGCACCGGCGGGGAGCGGACGTGCCGCGGGCGGCGCGCGGGCCGTGGGCTCCGGGGCCGGCGCCGGGGGTGAGAGGCCCGGCGCCGCCTACCTGAAGCGCCGCCGCAGCGGCCTGCGCAGCCGCGAGGAGGCGTGGCGGCGCGCGGCCGCACGCGCCGAGCACGTCGACGCCGTGCTGTCCGCGCTGGCCGTCGCGACCCGCCACCACCGGCCGCAGAACCCGCAGCTGTCCGGCCGGACGGACTGGATGGTGCTGAACGGCGCCTACCTCGTCGACGACGACCGGGGCGAGGAGTTCACCGCCACCGTCGAACGGCTCCGCGAACCCCAGCTCGACGTCGAGCTGACCGGCCCCTGGGCGCCGTACTCCTTCACGATCGCCGATCCGGGCCGGGAGGCCGGCGCGTGACGGTCGAACGCTCCCCGCGGGCCGCCCCGGTCCCAGCCGGGCCCGGCCGATCCGCCCGAGCCGGATACACGCCTGAACGGTCCGTAGGCTATGTGCCGGAACGGCGGATCGTGCTGGTCGACCTGCTCGACCGGCTCCTGGCCGGCGGCGTCGTCGTGTCCGGCGACCTGACCCTGTCCATCGCCGACGTCGACCTGGTGACCATCTCGCTTCGCGTGCTGATCACCTCCGTGAGCGGCCAGGATGTGCTGGAGCCCTGCCCCGTGACCGAACATGACCGAACCGGTGCCTGAGGACCGGTGCCTGAGGACCGCCGCCCGCCGCCCGCCGCCCGTCCCGCCGGCGGGAAGGAGAAGAACCCACGGCGGAACAAAGCGTCCCAGGGG
>JBEHYF010000246.1:0-5601 GCA_048498315.1 Actinomycetota bacterium | reverse complement strand
GACGGCTTCGACGGCTCGGAAGCCTCGGACTCTGAAGCCTCGGGCTCGGATGGCCCGGGCTCGGATGGCCCGGGCTCGGATGGCCCGGGCTCGGATGGCCCGGGCTCGGATGGCTCCGACGGCTCGGATGACGCGGACGGCTCCGCTCGTACGGACGGCGCGTCGGCGGGCGCGGGGCCCGCGTCGTCGCTCCCCGGTGTGCCGGGCGTCTCGGGCTCGTCGGCCTGGGTACGGTGCTCGTTCTGGCTCACTCGACCCCCGTGTCCTGCCTGGACCCGCGGGCGTACCGCAAGGGCGCGGTCGGTCCGACCAGCCGTGGCCGGCACCCGGGGCACCCGGATACTACGACACGGTGGATAACGGCGACGTCAGCGGAGCGTGAGCACCGAACCCAGCAGCCGGGCCGCCTCGCGCGCCACCGCATCCCGGCCCGGCGCGAGATACTTGCGGGTGTCGACGACGTCCGGATGTGCGGCCAGGTACCCGCGAACGGCGTCGGTGAACACGTGGTTGAGATGTGTGGCGATGTTCACCTTGACGATCCCGGCCGCGACCGCCCTGCTCAGGTCGGCGTCGCGCACCCCGGACGAGCCGTGCAGCACCAGCGGCACCGGCACCGCGTCGCGCAGCCGCGCGATCAGCTCCAGGTCGATCGTCGCCGTCCGGTCCGTCATCGCGTGCGACGTGCCGACCGCCACCGCCAGCGCGTCGACGCCCGTCGTCGCCACGAACCGTGCGGCCTCGGCCGGGTCGGTGCGCGCGCCCGGCGCGTGCACGCCGTCCTTGCCACCCACCTCGCCGAGCTCGGCCTCCACCCACACGCCGCGCTCCCGGCAGTACGCCACCACCTCGGCGGTCGCCGCGACGTTCGCCTCGTACTCCAGCGCCGACGCGTCGTACATCACCGAGCCGAAGCCCAGCCGGACCGCCTCCCGTACGAGGTCGGCGGAGGTCGCGTGGTCCAGGTGCACCGCGACCGGCACGCCGGCCGCCCGCGCCGCCGCCAGGGTCGCCGCCGCGATCGGCTCCAGCGCGCCGTGGTAGCGCACGCAGTTCTCGCTGATCTGCAGGATGACCGGCCGCTCCGCGGTCTCCGCCCCGGCGATCAGCGCCTCGGCGTGCTCGAGCTGGATGACGTTGAAGGCGCCGATACCGCGCCCGGGAACGACGATCTCTCCGGCGGAGACGAGGGGCATCTGCGGAATCCTTCGTAGGCGGCGGGGTCGTACGATCCCGCGACGGGTGACAGCACCGCGGCGGCCGACAGCGCCGCGGCGTCTTCCAGCAGCTCGGGCCATGGCGCGCCGACGCCGGCGGCGAGCGCCGCCACGACCGCGTCGCCCGCGCCGGTCGGGTTGCCCTCGACCACCGCCGGCGGCGGTACGCGGTGCACCTCGTCGCCGGCCACGGCGAGCAGCCCGTCCGCGCCGAGCGACACGACGACGTTGGCGGCGCGCAGTTCCCGTGCGCCCGCCACCGGATCGTCGGTGCCGGTGACCGCGGCCAGCTCGGCGGCGTTCGGCTTGACCGCCCACGCGTACGGCGCGGCCCGCCGCAGCGCCTCGCCGGACGTGTCGACGATGACCGGGACGTCGCGGGCGGCCATCCGCGCCAGGGCGTCGGCGTCCACGCCCGGCGGCAGGCTTCCGGAGATCACCACGACGTCGGCACCGGCCGGGATCCGGGCCTCCAGCCCGGCCCACTCGTCCGGCGCGAGCGTGGGGCCGGGCTCGGTCAGCAGCGTCGCCTCGCCGCCCGCGACCACGGTCACCGTGCGGCGGGTCTCGCCCGCGCACGGCACCAGCGCGTGCGGCAGGCCCGCCGCGTCGAGGTCGGCGCGCACCGCCTCGCCCGCCGGCCCGCCGACCGGGGCGACCACGAGCACCTCGTGGCCGAGCGCGGCCAGCACCCGCGCCACGTTGACGCCCTTGCCGCCCGCGCGGGCGTGCACCGTACGGACGCGGTGGGCCTGCCCGGGGCGCAGGTCGGGCAGCTCGTACGTCAGGTCGAGCGCCGGGTTCGGCGTGACGGTGACGATCACCCGGTCAGAACCTCCCGCACCCGCAGGTCTTCGTCCAGGAGGACCAGGTCGGCGCGCAGTCCGGGGACGATCGCGCCGCGGTCGGCCAGGCCCAGCACCGCGGCCGGCGTGGTGGCCGCGAGTCGCACCGCCTCGGCCAGCGGCACCCCCGACTCCTTCACCGCCCGCCGGAACACGGTCGCGGCGGTCGCCGTGCCGCCGGCGATCGACCCGCCACCGGCCAGCCGGGCCACGCCGTCGCGCACCTCGACGTCCAGCCCGCCGAGCCGGTAGCCGCCGTCGGCCATGCCCGCCGCCGACATCGCGTCGGTGACCAGCGCCGTGCGCGCCGCGCCGGCCGTACGGGCCACGTGCGCCACGATCGCCGGATGCAGGTGCACGCCGTCGCCGATCAGCTCCAGCGCGACGTCCGGAGCCTCCAGCAGCGCGAGGATCGGACCGGGCTCGCGGTGGTGCAGCGGCCGCATCCCGTTGAACAGGTGGGTGGCCACCCGCGCCCCCGCACGCACGGCGTCGCGCACGACCTCGTATGTTGCGTCGGTGTGCCCGACCGCGGGCAGCACGCCCGCGTCCCGCACGCGGCGCACCGCGTCCAGGCCGCCGTCCAGCTCGGGGGCGAGCGTCATCATCCGTACGTTGCGGACCTTCAACAGGCGTTCCACGATCGCCGGTTCCGGCGCGCGCAGCAGCGCCGGGTCGTGCGCGCCCCTGCGCGCCGCCGACAGGAACGGCCCCTCGTAGTGGGTCCCGGCCACGACGCCGTCATCGGCCAGCTCCGCCAGCACGGACGCGCGGCGTTCGAGCGCGTCCGGCGCGGCCGTGACCAGGCTGGCCATCAGCGTGGTGGTGCCGCGCTCGCGGTGGTAGGCGGCCGCGCGGGCGCACTCATCGGGGTCGGCGGAGTCGAAGGACGCCCCGCCGCCGCCGTGGCAGTGCATGTCGACGAAGCCCGGCACGATCGCGTGCGCGTGCCGGTCGGCGCGCCCGGGGCGGCCCGCGCCCACCTCCGTGATCCGGCCGCCGTCGACCCGGACCCGGCCGGGCTCCAGGACCCCGTCCGGGGTGACGACCACGTCCGCGCTCAGCACCGTCATCCTTGCTCCAGCAGGTCCCGTGCCCACAGGCCGGCGCCCACACACCCGGCCTCGTCCGCGAACCGCGCCGTCACCAGGCGCGGCCGGCGGTGGAAGGTCAGCCGCCGGTCGATGTCCACGGCGAGCGGGCCGAGCAGCCGGTCGCCGGCGCGCGACAGGCCCCCGCCGATGACGATCACCTCCGGCGCGAGCAGCGCCGACGCGGCGGCCAGCGCGGTGCCGAGAAAGCCGATCGTCTCGTCCCACACCGCCGTGGCGTCCGGGTCGCCCTCGGCCGCCAGCGCGGCGACCGCACCGGCGTCCGCCGCACGGCCGGCGCGCCGGGCGTATCGGCGGGCGATCCCCGGACCGGACGCGACCGCCTCCAGGCAGCCGGTGCCACCGCACACGCACGGCTCGTCCACGCCGACCGACATGTGGCCGATCTCTCCGGCGTAGCCGTTGCCCACGCACAGGTGCCCGTCGATCATCATCGCCGCCGCGATGCCCGTGCCGATCGGGACGACCAGCGAGTTGCGCGCGCCGCGGGCCGCGCCGAACCGGATCTCGGCCATGCCGCCGGCCCGCACGTCGTGCCCGACCGCGACGGGCAGCCCCGTGCGCTCGGCGATGAGAGAGCGGAACGGCACGTCGCGCCAGCCGATGTTCTCCGACCAGACGGCCACGCCGCGTTCGTCGTCGACGATGCCCGGCACGGCCACCCCGACCGCGTCCGCACCGCCGGCCTTCGCCGCCTGCGCGACCAGCTCGGCGACGGTGTCGACCACCGCGCCGACCGCCGCGTCGCCGTGCGGCGTCGGGCGGCGCACGGCCTGCACGCGCTCCAGCTCCAGGGTGAGTACGGCGCCCTTCATCGAGGTGCCGCCGACATCCAGAGCGACGATCACGGAAGCACGACCGAACGGGTCAGCGCGCGCGGCCGGTCCGGGTCCAGGCCCCGCGCCTCGGCGTGCGCGACCGCTAGCCGCTGCGCCAGGACGAGTTGCGCCAGCGGGTCGAGGTCGCTCGTCACGAACGTCGCGCCGGTCGCCGCGACGTCATCGGCCAGCCCCTCCGGCGGCTCGCCGAACATCCACGTCATGCGGCCCGGCTGTGCGATGCTGATCGGGCCGTGCCGGTACTCCATGGCCGGGTACGCTTCGGTCCACATCTGCGCCGCCTCGCGGGCCTTCAGCGCCGCCTCCTCGGCCAGCCCGTTGGTCCACCCGCGGCCCAGGTAGGTGATCTGCTCGGCGGCCAGCCACTCCGGCGGGAGCGGCTCGGCCATCGCCCGCTCGCCGTCGGCCAGCGGCGGCGCGTCGCCGATCGAGGCGCGCAGAAGCACCAGCGCGCTCGTCGCGAACCGCGTCTGCACCACCGACCGCTCGTCGGCGAAGTCGAGCACGACCGTGCGCGTGCCGGAGGGGACCGGCGCGTCGGGCACCGCGGTGATCACGGTCGCGCCGGGCAGGCGCTCCAGCGCCCGCAGCACCTCCGTGGTCGTGCCCGAACGGCTGATCGCGACGTACCGGTCGTAGTCGCGGCCGGACGGCAGCTCCGACGCGGCGAACGCGTCGGTGACGCCGAAGCCGCGCGACTCGCGCAGCGCGGCGTAGGCGCGGGCCATGAACAGCGAGGTGCCGCAGCCGAACACCGCGGTCCGTTCGCCCGGGCACGGCAGGGCGTCTTGCAGGCCGGCGGCCCGCGCGGCGGCCTCCCGCCAGCACGACGGCTGGCTCTCGATCTCGGCTACTACGTGATGACGCGCCAAGGCCTGCCTCCACGCTGCTCATTGGTGCGCGATTCGCGCTTGCATCATGCACTAATGAACACGGACTCGCCAACAGTGCCACCGGTACGGGCCGCCGGCACCGCCCGCGCGCGTCCCTGCCCCGGCCGGGACCGGGACGGGCCGTTCACCCGGCGAAACCGGTCCGCCGGTCGAAGGAGTGCCTCCGGCGGCGCATCGTCGAGCCGGGGGAGCGCGTCCGGCGGCGCATCGCCGAGCGGTCTCGCCCTGCCGGACGCGCTCGGTCCGCTGTCCGAAGCGATCACACGGTCCCCCGACGAGAGCCGCCGCATGCCCCGCGCAGCGTTTCGTCCTCGTCGGTTATTCGCAGGGCGCGAATGTCGTCGACAACTCCATCGGAATAAGCAGCGCGGGCGCCCTCGTCGGCGGTCCCATCGTCGCGACGATCCCGGCCTCGGCCGAGCCCCGCGTCGCCGCGGTGCTGCTGTTCGGCAATCCGATCCGCGCCCTCGGCACGTCAGTGGCCGGGACCTACGCCTCCCGGACCGACGACTTCTGTGCGAACGGCGACCCGGTGTGCGGCGCGGGAACGAACGCCCTGGCGCACCTGAGCTACGGCGAGGACGCGGACGGCGCGGCCCGTTTCGCCGCCGCCCACCTGGGCTCCTGACCGTCGTCCATACTGTGGCAAACGCCCTGGTCGTTTCTCCTATCTGCGCTACGAACAAGGCGCTCGC
>JBEHYF010000245.1:0-5618 GCA_048498315.1 Actinomycetota bacterium | reverse complement strand
TGGTCCCGGCCGGGGACGTCGACGAGGCCGCCCGCCGCATCACCCGCGTCCTTCACATCAGCGGGGCCGAACGGTGAGCGGCCGACGACCAGCCCCCGCTGCGTCGTGCCCGGACCCGGCGATCGACCGTGCAGGCCGTGACGTGGAACAGCGACGCCTACCGGCCACGTCCAGGAGGAGTGCTCAGCGCATGAGCCCTGAGCGCCACGACCACGTGACCGTGGACGATGAGGCCTCTCCGGCCCGCACGAAGGTCCGTGCGCGCGCGAGGTCCGTTCACCGACGAGCATCTGGTGCTGCGGCACGCGGCCGCGTATGGGCTGCCGGTGCCGCGTGTTCTGGCGGCCCGGGCGCTGTACGACCCGGCCATGGGCGCCAGCGGTGAGATGCTCGGCATGGTCATGGAGGATCTGGATCCGGCCGCCGGAACGCCGACGCTGGCGCAGGCGGCCGCCGCGGCGGTCGCCGTCCACGCGGTGCCGCCGCTGCCTGGCCGCCCCGGCCTGGATTCGGCGAATCTGGCTGCCCTGCCCGGCCGAGCGCTCAAGCGCCTCGCTGGGCTGCAGGCGGCGGGCCGATGGCAGGTGCCGACGGTGAATAAGCGGTTGCAGATGCTGGCCGATGTCGCCGTCGACCTGGCCCGCGACGCCGAGCGGTCACCGTTCGGGATGTGTCACAGCGAGTTCCACTCGACGTCGCTGCACGTCGACGCCACTGGACAGAGGCGGGTGCTGGACATGGCGCGGGCCTTCACCGGGCCCGGGCTGCTCGACCTGGTCTCCTGGCAAGGCACGCAGCACCCGCCCGATGGCACGGCGCTGCGCGCGCTGCTGGACGCCTACGCCGCCGCGGGCGGCTCTGCGGCGGTGCTGGGCGATCGGGCCGGGTTGCCGGCGACGCAGTGGGCGCTCGGCTGGCGCCGGGTGTGGATCGTCGCCTGGTACATCGAGCAGGCGGCCCGCTGGATGCCCGATCCCGCCCGGGACGAGCACAGTGTGACGGTGGTCGCCCGGCACCTGGTTGAAGCGGCCGATGCGTTCGGAATGCAGTGATGTTGTCGATCCAGTCAGCAGTCGAACATCTCGGTTTGATCTGCGTGGTGTGAGCACGCAGTGCTGTGCGCATGCCCGTCGCCAGCGACGGCTCTCTTACCCCCGTACCATCGCTTGAAAGGATCAGCGCGAATGGACAGCGACATCACCACTGGCAGTACCGTCGGCGGTACGGCCGGTTCCAACGTGGTCACCTGGCGGCGGGTGCGCCGCTACAGCCCGGTCCAGGATCGGGCCGGCATCAGGTCCGCCGAGCAGCTGAACTTCCCGCCGGCGGTCGAGCGGGTCACCCAGGCCCCGGAGGCGTTCACGCCCGCGTTCGCCGATGAGCGGGAGATCCTGCGGGCCACCTATCAGGGCGATGACCGGTGTCAGCTCGCCTGCCCGGGGTGTTACACCCGGGACTTACTGCAGATCACGCCGGCGGCCGCTGCGCGGGCGGGACGCCGCAAGGTCGCCCCGGTCACCGAGTTCGTCGGGCACGTCGAGGCGCTCGGGGACGGGATGCAGGACCTGTACGTGCTGGGCGCCGAGCCGACCATGGATCCGGCGGGGACGGCCGCCAAGCTCGCCTACGCGCGCAAGCGGGGCTGGCCGCAGCAGGTGATCACGCACGGGGCGGTCAGCATCGAGCGGTTCGAGGCCACGTTCGGGGAGGCGCTGGATTCCGGCGGCATCTACATGCTGATCATCAGCCTGGACTCGATGGACGCGGCGGTGAACAACCGGCTGCGGGGCCGTTCGTATGCGCATCAGCGGACGCTTCAGGTCATCGAGCACTGTGTGGCCCGCAAGGCACCGTTCAAGGTGCAGATGACGGTGTGGCCGGTCAACTACCCGACCATCCTCGACAGCGTCGAAGCGCTGTACGGGCTGGGGGTACGGGCGTTCTCCTTCCACTCCGGTTCGCTGGAGGGGGTGACCGACGCCGAGGCCGACCGGGCCGGGCTGATGCCGGTCGACCCGCTGGCCTGGCGGGCGCTGACCGAACACCTGATGGCCTTCCGGGAGGCTCACCGGGAGACGCTGTGGCACTTTAATGTGCCGTTCCTGTACTTCACCGAGGCCGAACTGCGCGAGGCCGTGATCGGGGATGACAAGCTCACCGACGCCTACCTGGAGCACGTGGAGGCGATCGAGGCCGGGCGGGAGTCGGTCAAGCCGGTGCATGCCTGCCCGGCGCTGGATGTGCCGCAGGTGTACGTGTGGGCCAACCGCGGCCCGGCCGGTCGCGGGACGCTGTCGCTGTGCAGCATCGACCGCGACCCGGTCGCCGACGCCTACGCCGACTACGACCCCGACGTGCGGCGCTGGCGCGTCCGCCAGGACGCGGCCCGCAACCAGTTGCAGCACATGGCCGCATCAGCGCATCTGTGCCCCGCGACGCCGTATGCGTTGCGCGCTCACACGGATCGGCTGGTCACCGAGGCCGGGCCGCTGTTCCACGCCTGCCGGTACATCGCCTGCAACCAGATGCCGGTGCGGCTCGGCCAGTTCACCGGCCGCCCCTACGCCGACGCGGTCGCCTTCTACACCGCGTTCGCCCGGGCGCTGGAGGTCTACCCGGCCCCCGATGCCCAGGGGCGGTGGCCGATCAGCCGGATCCGCACGCTGACAGACGGGATCGTGCCGCTGGCCGACCGGGCCCGTATCCTGAGCGCCGACCTGGACCGGCACGAGGCGAGCCGACCGGCGCGGTAGCGGCCCGAATCGGCACCGCGCCCGGGGTGGGCGTCAAGGCGGGCGGGGTGCTACTCCTCGCCCGCCTCAGCGTCCGTCCCGCCCGGCCCGGTGGCGGGCGCCACGTGGTCGGCCAGCGTCTCAACGGTGACGGCATTGGCGGCCACGGCCGCATACAGCGTCTCCAAGTTGGGGTAGCCAAGCTCGGCGCCCAGCGCCAGCATCGTGCCGTCGCCTTCCAGATCCAGCAGGTTCACCCCGCGGGCGGCCAGGGCCTCAGCGACCATGCGCCGCCCGGCCGTGCCTGCGGTCTCGGTACGCCGGTCGGCCAGCCACTGGGCGATGTGGACACGGGCGTGGCCGGTGCGGGCGGCCTCCAGCCACGCCTCGGACGGCCCGGACTCGGCGGCGGTGAGGATCTCCACCACCTGCCCGTCATCAAGCGCGGCTGTCAGCGGGGACAGGCGGCCGTTGGTGATCGCGCCGATCGCACGGTGACCGGTGTCGGGGTCCAGGGCGTAGGCGAAGTCGATCGCCGTGGCACCGGCCGGCAGCGGCACAACCGTTCCGGCCGGGGTGAAGGTGACGATGTCGGCGCTGCGCAGATCCACGCGCAGGCTGTCGAGGAACTCCGCCGAAGGGGCATGCGCCTGCCAGGCGAGCAGATTCCGCAGCCACTGCAGGTCGGCACGATGCGCCGCCTGACGGGCCTGGGTCTCGGACGCTTTGGCGGCGTCCTGGATCTGGCTGATGATGCCGTACTCGGCGACCCGGTGCATGCCTGGCGTGCGGATCGCCAGTTCCAAAGTCTCTCCACACGGAGTGACCACCGAGGTGTGCAGCGACTGGTACATGTTGTACTTCGGCAGCGCGATGAAGTCCTTCAGCCGGCCCGGCAGCGGATGCCACAGCCCGTGGATCGCCCCCAGCGCGACGTAACAGTCGGCGGCCTCCCCCTCGACCAGCACTGTAATCCGGCTCGCCTCCCCCACCCGGGGCGGGGCCGCGGGGCTGATTGCCGGCGTGCGGCGGTCCTGGTACAAGGAGTACAGGTGCCGGTCACGCGTGATCACCCGCGCATGCAGGCGCGAGGCCTCCAGAGCCGTGCGCAACTGGCCCATCAGCTGACCGAGCCGCGCGGCGCGGTCAGCGGCGCTACCGGCCAGCGCAGCCCGCGTCCGCTCGTACTCGACCGGGTGGAGGTGTGCGAACGCCAGGTCTTCCATCTCGCGCTTGAGCACGTAGATTCCCAGCCGCTCGGCGAACGGCACCAGCAACTCCAGCGACGCCCGCGCGATCCGCCGGCGCTTTTCCGGCTTGGGATGGAACTGCAGAGTGCGCAGGTTGTGCACCCGGTCAGCAAGCTTGATCACCAAGACCCGCAAGTCGTCGGCAGCCGCAAGAATGATCTTCCGGAACGTCTCGGCCTCGGCCCGCTCCCCCCACTTCGAACCGTCCAGCTTGGTCACCCCGTCCACCAGGACGGCGACCTCCTCACCGAACTCCGCGTGCACCTGTCCCAGCGTCAGCTCGGTGTCCTCGACCGTGTCATGCAGCAACGCGGCGACCAGCGTGGTCGTGTCCATCCCCAGCCCGGCCAAGATCATCGCCACCGCCAGCGGATGGGTCACATACGACGCCCCGGACTTGCGCAGCTGCCCCCGGTGGTACCGCTCGGCCACCGCGTACGCGCGCCGCAGCAACCGCACATCTGCCTTGGGGAAGAACGCCTTGTGCGCCGCGATCAACGGGTCGACCGCCGGATCCGCTTCCGCGCGACGCAGCAACCTCACCGGGTCGGTCCACCGGCTTAGCCGGTAGGCACGGCCCGAGCCGCGGCCACCGGCCGACCTCTCGACCGGCTCTCCCTCCTCGGCCATGCCCCATCCGCTCCTTCAGCGCTCGGCCCCGCTAGCGTCCCTCTACCTCTATAACGGAAATTACCCGCGACCAATGCCCCGGCAGCCACGTACGCCAGCAGTGGCGCATCGACTGACTGGTCGCTGTCTCCCGAGGGCCGCCGCCAGAGCTTTCGCGTCGGCGGATTGTCCGTCGTCCAGGCGCAGGTAGAGCTCGATGTCGTCGCGGAGCTTGAGCGTGGGTTCGGGGCAGTGCCCGGCCCCGCGCATCGGGATGAAGGCGCAGTAGGTCATGGAGCGGCTTCGCAGGAAGCCGCCCTCGCTTTCGAGGGCGACCGAGCGCGTCAGCCCGCGCACCCGCAGCGGCACGACGATCCTGCCGCCGGTGGTGAGCTGATCGGCCCAGGCGGGCGGGATGTCCCAGGCCCCGACGGTGACGATGATCCGGTCAAAGGGAGCATTGTCGGGATGGCCGTACTCGCCGTCCCCGCAGCCCACGTGCACGTCGCCGTAGCCGGCCGCCGCAAGGTTGCGGCGGGCCGCATCAGCGACGTCGTCGTCGATGTCGATGGTCGTCACGTGCCCGTCCGGGCCGGCCAGGTGCGCGAGGAGCGCGGCGTTATAGCCGGTCCCGGCGCCGATCTCCAGGACGCGGTGGCCGGACCGCACGTCGAGTTGTTCGAGCATCTGCGCGACGATGCCTGGTTCGGAGGCCATGCTGCGTGGCCGGCCGTCCGCGCCGCGGTGGGTGACGACGCCGTCGTGGGCGTAGGCGGCCTCGAGCGAGGCGTCGGGGACGAACAGATGCCGCGGGACCGCCCGCATCGCCGCCTCGACCCGGGCGGTGTGAAGCGACCCCCACCGCAAGAGCCGATCGACCATCGCATTCCGCAGGCCCGTCGGGGATGTCCCGGGCGTGTCGATGCTCACCACGCAAGCCTACGGTGGGGGCGCCTGCGCCTCACGCATCTTGGAAAGAGTCCCTTTCGGCAATCAGCGCCGACGGCCATGGGCTACCCCGAATGTC
>JBEHYF010000244.1:0-5676 GCA_048498315.1 Actinomycetota bacterium | reverse complement strand
GTACGGGTAGTTGTTGTCGATGGAGGCGGCGTTGCCGGCCAGGCCGTACACGCCGGCGATGATCGGCGCGGCCACGCTGGTGCCGCCGAACACCAGCCAGCCACTCAGGCCCTGGTAGGCGTAGCTGTCGTAGACGGCGACGCCGGTGTTCGGGTCGGCGACCGCGGACACGTCCGCGACGGCCCGCCGCGAGCAGCCGGTGTCGACGCCGGCCTGACCGGACAGCGCGGTGTTGTAGGCCGAGCAGCCGCTGCCCGCGCCGCTCCACGCCGTCTCGGTCCAGCCCCGGCTGTTGCTCGCCTTCGACAGCGACGTGCCGCCGACGGCCGTCACGTAGTGCGAGGACGCCGGGTACTCCACGCCGTAGCCGCTGTCACCCGAGCTCACGGTGATCGCCTTGCCCGGGTGGTTGTAATACGAGCCGTAGGAGGAGTCGGAGGCGTCCGAGCCGCCGTAGCTGTTGCTGATCACGTTGGCGAGCCCGGCCGCGGTGTTCTCGGCGGCGCCGAGGTTGGCGAATGTCGGAGAGTTGGCCTCGACGAGGACGATCTTGCAACTGGGGCAGACCGCGGAGACCATGTCGAGGTCGAGGGAGATCTCCTGGGCCCAGCCGCCGTCGGCCCTCGGCAGGGACGTGCCGCCGCTCTGGTTGACCTTCTTGAAGCAGCCGTTGGCGGTGGTGCACGAGCCCAGGCCGAACTGGCTGCGGTAGGTGTTCAGGTCGGCCTCGGCGTTCGGATCGTCGTAGGCGTCGACGATGGCGACCGTCTGGCCGGATCCGCCCGACGAGGGCAGCTTGTAGGCGCTGCGCAGGTCGGCGGGCGTGAGCCCGGACGGAGCGGCGGCGGCGCGCTTGACCTGCGACTCCGCGATGGCGACGTCGTCGCGGACGAGAGCGTTGCAGCTCGCCCGGCCCTTGCTGGGCGTTGAACAGGCGTGGTGGAACGCGTGGGAGTGGGACGCCACGGCGGGGGACGCCGGTGCACCGGCCGCCGCGGTCGCGGCTGAGGCCGTGGTGGACAGGGAGGGGACCAGGGCGAGGATCAGCCCGCCCAGCAGGACCCCGGAAACGCGTCGTCGCATGTGCTCTCCTTCAGAGCCGGCGGGGGTACGACGCTGCAGATCCTCACATAGGCCTCATTTGACGCATATCTCTCAAAAGCACATTGTTTTCCCGCCTTTTCAGCAACAGTTGCCCTATCTGTCAGCGACAGGATCTGTCAGCGAGGCGCCGGTCATGCGCGGCCCCGCACGCCGCGGGACCGCGCATGACCGCGGGTCAGAAGGCTCCCGTCCCGTTCGGGGTGCCCAGACCGGTCGGCCCGTCGTAGCCGGGGCCGGCCGTGCACAGATAGCCTCCGCCGCAGCTTCCGTTCGAGCCGGACGTGACGTCGAACAGCGATGAGCTGTGGCCGTAGGGATAGGAGCCGTACGTGATGCTGCCGGTGTTGCCGGCCAGCGCGTACACGCTCGCGATGATCGGCGAGGACGCGCTCGTGCCGCCGACCGTCGCCCACCCGTCCAGGCCCTGTACGAGCCCGAGCGAGATCAGCAGGTCGCAGAACGAGCTGGTCCCGCAGGCGTTGTAGGTGTCGTAGACGCCGACGCCGGTGTTCGGGTCGGCGACCGCGGACACGTCCGCGACCGAGCGGTTCGCGCAGCCGGAGTCGTGCTGCCACGACGGCTTCGCCTCGACCGACGAGCAGCCCGAGCCCGCGCCCGACCATGCCGTCTCCGTCCAGCCGCGGCTGTTGCTCGCCTTCGACAGCGACGTGCCGCCGACCGCGGTGACGTACGGGGACGAGGCCGGCCAGATCACGCCGTAGCCGGAGTCACCGGAGCTCGCCGTGATCGCCACGCCCGGATGGTTGAAGTGGGTGTCCGCGGCCGTCACGGTGCCGTCCTCCGAGCCGCCCCAGCTGTTGGAGATGGCCACCACGCCCGGCGTCCTCGCGGCGGTGTCCTCGGCGGTGGCCAGCGGGTCGGTGTTCGGCGAGTCCGCCTCGACCAGGAGGATGTGGCAGTCGGGGCAGATCGCCGAGACCATGTCCAGGTCGAGGCTGATCTCCTCGGCCCAGCCGTAGTCGGGGGCCGGCAGCGGCGAGGTCTGGCCGTTCTGGTTGACCTTCTTGAAGCAGCCGTTCGCGGTCGTGCACGGCGGCAGCCCGGTCTTGGATCGGTAGACGGCCAGGTCGGACTCGGCGTTCGGGTCGTCCTGCGCGTCGACGATCGCCACCGTACGGCCGTCGCCGTGCGCGCCGGACAGCTTGTACGCCGACTGCAGGTCGGCGGGAAGCAGCCCGGTCGGGCTCGTCACCGTCAGCGGGGCGATCCGGCCGTTGCTCGCGCGGTGCGCGCGGATCCGGCCGAGGCAGTGCATCCGGCCGGGCGACGCAGCCGTCGCGCAGCCGAAGCCGATGCTGAGCTTCGAACCGCTCGTCGCGGCACCTGCGGGCGGCGCGGCGACGAGCGCGATCACGAGGGTGGCCAGCGCGACGAGGACGATCACCGGTCTGCGGCGGGGTTCCATTCGACCTCCTGAGCCGAACGTCGGACATCTATGCCAGCGCGACCCGGGCCGGGTCGGTCACGGCCGTCAGCAGGAACCCCCGTGGACTGCACAAGGAAATATCCGAATCTACTACTCAGTCAACCTTTTGGCCGATTGCGGATGAAATGACGCGACAATTCACGCCGCCGCCCTTTCGTGAAAGGATCACCACGCTGTGTCGTTCGCCGTACAGTGGTGCCACCGCCGGATTCAGGGGCCGGGGGGAGCGCAATGGAACGCTGGTTCGCCGAAAGAACCGTCGGACAGATGCTGCCCGGAGACCACGCCTGGTTCTCCTACTCCAGCCACGAGGAGCAGGAGCACGTGGTCGGAGCGTTCATGCGCGACGGGCTGGGCAGCGCCGACAAGGTCGTCTACATCACCGACGACGATCCGCGCGAGCTGCCGGGGCTCGCCGGGCGGTACCACATCGACCCGGCACCGCACCTGCGGAGCGGGCAACTCGCCGTGCTGCCGCGGTCGGAGACCTGCCTCAGCGACGGCGTGTTCGACCCCGATCGGCTGGCCGCCTCCCTGCACGACCTGATCGCCCGGGCCGAGCGCGAGCGGTTCCGTGGCGTCCGCGTGACCGTCGACATGAGCTGGGCGCTGCGGCAGCGCCGCGGCCACGACCGCGTGCTCGACTGCGAGTCGCGGGTCGACGCCGCGATCTCGCCCAGCACCATGGCGATGGCGATCTGCCAGATCGACGAGCGTTCCTGCACCCGCGACGAGCTCACCGCGGTGAAGGAGAGACACGAGGTTCTTGTGGGCGCCGACCCCTACTTCGACGATGGAGTGCTCACCATCACGCCGACCTTCCGGCCACGCGGCCTGCGGCTTTCCGGCGAGCTCGACGGAGCCCGCCACGCGGTCTTCGCCGAGGCGCTGCGCGAGGTCCTCGGCCGTGACGCCGACGTCCATCTCAACCTCGCCGGGCTGCGGTTCATCGACCTCGGCGCGCTCAGCATGATGGCGGGGGCCGCGATGCACATGGGCACCCGCGTCATCCTGGACGACCCGTCTCCGGATCTCGCCGACGTCGTCGAGATCGTGAGCAGCCGGTTGCTGCCGTGGCTGGAGATCGGCGCGGGTGAGGAAACATGACGAAGCTGATCCATCAGGTCCTGATGTACGACCATGAGAACGGCTTCCTCGACACGGTCGTGCCCTTCGTACGCGAGGGGATCGACGCCGGCGACGCGGTCCTCGCGGTCGGCACCGTCGCCAACGTCGGCAGCCTGCGGCAGGCGCTCGGGCCCGACTCCGACGCGGTCGAGTTCGCCGACTCCGCCGACTGGTACTTCCGCCCCACCCGCACGATCGCCAATTACAGCTCGTTCATCGCCGAGAACGCCGCGGCCCGGATCCGCGTGGTGGCCGAGCCGGGCTGGGAGACCGGCACGCCCGACGAGATCAGGGAGTGGACGCGCTACGAGTGCATCATCAACCAGGCGTTCGCCGACATCCAGGCGTCGGTGCTGTGCCTGTACGACCGGCGCCGCACCGACTCCGGGCTGCTCGACGGCGCGCTGTACACCCATCCCCACGTCGTCGACGGATGCGGCGCGCGACCCAACGACGCCTACGTCGACCCGCCGTCCCTGAACGCGTGGATCGACCGCGACCCGCTGCCCGCCCCGCCGCCCGACGCGGTCACGCTTCCCGTCGACACCGACGACCTGAGCGCGATGCGGGCGTTCGCCGGCAAGCACGCCCGCCGGCACGGCATGAGCCGGCCCCGGCTGAACGACCTGCTCGTCGCCACCACCGAGGTGGTCACCAACGCCATCCGGCACGGCCGGCCCCCGGTCTCCTGCCGCCTGTGGCGCGACGCCGACGACATCGTCGTCGACGTCACCGACACCGGCTGGTGGCGCCCCGACCCGGTGCCCGGCTTCGTTCCGCCCGACCCGGCCTCGCTGTCCGGGTTCGGCCTGTGGGGGGTGCGCATGCTGTGCGCGCTCGTCCAGCTCCGCACCGGCCCCGACGGCACCACCGTCCGCCTGCGCGTCCCCCGCGGCTGAGACGCTGCCGGGTGTGGCATGCTCGACGCGCCGGGATCCGCGAGCCTCCCGGCCGCCGGTGTGTGAGGGGGCTGCGTGACGGCGCCATCGGTCGTGGCCGGGCCGGAGATGATCCGGGAGTTGCAAGAGCGGGCGGCCCGCGCGCTTCCCGCACAGCACGTCGAGGACGCGGACGGCTGGTGGCTGCGCCACTCCCCCAGGTGCGCCTGGTGGACGGGGACGGTGCTGCCGCACGGCGAGGTCCCGGCGGACGAGCTGCCGCGCCGGGTCGCCCGTGCGGAGCGGTTCTATGCCGCTCACGACGCGGTCGCCCGGTTCCAGATCACCCCCGGGGCGTGCCCGGACGGGCTCGACGCGCTGCTGGCGGAGCGCGGCTACCGCCGGGAGAGCCCGGCGTCGCTGCGGGTGGCCCCGACCGCGTGCGTGCTGGACCGGCTGCCGGCCCGCCCGCTGCGGGTCGCCGTGAACGACCGGCCGACCCGCGCGTGGTTCGACGTCTGGCACGCGGTGCAGCACCACGGCGGGGACCCGCGCGCCGAGTGGGAGATGCTCGAACGCGTCGCCCTGCCCGGCGGCTACGCCGGCGCCATGGTCGGGGACGAGGTGGTCGCCGTGGGCCGCGTCGTCTGCGACACCGGCTGGGCGGGGGTGTTCGGCATGGCGACGCTTCCCGCGGCGCGCGGGCAGGGCGCGGCCCGCCGCGTGCTCGCCGCCCTGGCCCGGTGGGCCGCCGCTCACGGCGCGGGCCACCTCTACCTCCAGGTCGAACGCGACAACGCCCCAGCCCTCCGCCTGTACGAGCGGGCGGGTTTCAGCGAGCTGTGCGGCTACCACTACCGCACGGCGGCGCGCCGGTAGCGGGCGACCAGGTCCGGGTTCGGCCGTATGTCTTGGCGGCCCGGCGGTAGTGCTCGCGCATCAGGAGCTCCAGCCCGTCACGTCCGGCCCGCCACCGGCTTCGGCGTCCCGGCTTTGACGGAGCCGGTGATGACGGGCCACGCTGGTGCCGATGGACGCTCACGAGCAGCTCCGGCGGCTGCGCGCCGAGAGCGCGCACATCGCGGCGTTCGCCGCCCACCGCGACCTGACCGCGCCGGT
>JBEHYF010000243.1:0-5709 GCA_048498315.1 Actinomycetota bacterium | reverse complement strand
CTGGCCCTTCCCCCTGCCCCCCCCCCCCCCCCCCCCCCCCCCCCCCCCCCCCCCCGCCACAGGCGGGATGTTCCAGGCGGTAGCAGGCGCCGGCTCCGGGACGCGGTGCGGCCGGGCGCCGGTGATGCCGGGGGCGCGTTCCCCGCCTCGCGGCCCCGGCTGGGGCCCGGCAACGTCCCGGTTCGGGGTCGGCCGCTCACCGTGATGTCGGAGCTCACCGAAACGTGGGGAGCAGTTGCCGCCCCTCACGCCTGCAGCGGGATGACGACGCCGCCGGAGTACGGCGAGTCGTGCAACTCGATCGAGGCGATGTGCACGTCGCGCGGCACGTCGAAGACGAGGATCCCGTGCACGCCGTTGCCGGGGTTGATGTCCTCCAGGAACGCCTTGCTCTGGTCGCCCATCGCGATGGCGGCCTCGGTGTCGGCGCTGAACTCGCGGCCCCGGGTGTCCTTGAGCTTCTGCGAGCCGCTGTCGAAGGTGCGCGCCTCGTCGCCGATGTTCTTGACCTTCACGTAGATCAGGACGTACTGCCCCTGGGCGGTCCTGCCGAGGTACTGGTCTCCGACGTGGTGCACCCCCTTCTTGATCTTGGTGACGGTGAAGGCGAACTTGCCGTCGCGGTACTCGCGGCCGATCCCGTTGGCCGGCTTCTTCGCGCTCTTCGCCGTCCCCGGCGCGGTCCCGGCCGCGCCGGTGTTCACCGGCGGCGTCGCGGCGGAGCCGCCGCCGGAGGAGCCGCCGCTGAGGGCCGCTCCGGCGATGCCGAGGACGACGAGGACGCCGACCGCGGCCGCGACGGCGATGAGGCAGCCCTTGAGTGGGGAGCGGCTGCGGGGCGGCGGGGGAACGTACGGTCCGGGCTGGGGGTGCATGGGTCGTTATCTCCTCTGGTCGGGTGCTCTGGTCGGGTGGAACGCGGGCGGCACGGTGGTCGAGGACGGTGCGCCCGCGAGCGGGTCAGGCGGCGCGGGCCTTTTCGTGCCAACTGAGCAGGAAGGACGCCGCCAGGTCGGCGGCTCGCGCGGCGGCGTGGAACGACTCGGTGACGCGGTGGCCGAATCCGGCCGCCGGCGGGCCGAGGCTGGTGGTGGCCTGCACCCGGTGCGGGCCACGCGGTTCGGGCCCCCGCACCGTGCGCACATAGCCGCCGTGCACGCCGGCCCAGACGAACAGGGCGAGCAGGGTGGCGAGCACGCCGGCCCGCACCGATAGCGGAAAGGGCCGCAGCATCGGCAGCTCGATGCGCCGCCGCGGCGCGGGCTCGGCCGGTGGCTCGCGGGGCGGCCAGTCGGGGCCGTAGTCCATCACGCCGACCACCACCCCGTCGCGGGGCCGAGCAGCGCGAGCAGGGCGAGCAGCGCGCAGTACCAGGCGGCGGCGCGCAGGATGCGGGCGCGGATCACCGGCCGGCCTTCTGCAGCGCCGCTTCGGCGGCGTACGCGCGCGCCGCCATCTTCTCCGCGGCGCCGGGCGATGGAGGCCGGCGCGCCGGCGGCCTCGTTGAGCAGGTGGCCGGAGGGGCCCGTGACGTGTTCGAAGCGGATGCCGGGCCGGGCGGACACCCGGCCCGCGAGCCGGACGAGCGTCGGCGGCCCGTCGTCCCGGCGGGGCCGCAGGTAGCGGGCCTCGCGTGCCCGTTCGGCCAGGTCGGCGGGCAGGAGCCGGAGCGCACTAGCGAACTCGCCGGGGGCCGTGAAGGACGCGGACATGGGGACCACTCCGTTCGCGCGTGCCGGGGGAGGGCGAAGCGCCGGCGGCGAAGCCGGGCGGCGCAGCGAGGACACCAGTAGAGCATATGTGTATCGAGTACACAAGCTATCGACGTGTGCTCGACTCACGATCAAGTCACCCGTGGACATCGGTGATCGATTGCTCTACCGTGTCGATGCGCGAACGCGCCGCCGGTACGGGCGGCCACGGCGGCACGAAGTGCGCTACGAATGACGGGGTGCCCGATCCATGGCCGGAGGACTGACGTGACGACGCTTACGCCGGAACCACCCCAGGTGGACGCCCTCGTCCAGATCAGGGGCCAGCGCTGGGTCGTCAGCGACGTGGCGCCCGCCGAGAGCAGCACCCGGGTCACGCTGAGCAGCGTCGAGGACGGCCGGTACGGCGAGACGCTGTCGGTCATCTGGGAGATCGAGCCCGGCCGCCGCACGCTGCCCGGCGGTTCCCTGCCCGAGATCGGCAAGGACGCCTTCGACCCGCCCGAGCGGCTGGCCGCCTTCCTCGACGCGATCCGCTGGTCGGCCGTCACCTCCGCCGACGTCAAGACGCTGCAGGCGCCGTTCCGCTCCGGCGTCGCCATCGAGGACTATCAGCTCGAACCGGTCGCCCGCGCCCTAGACGCGCCCCGCGTCAACCTGCTGCTCGCCGACGACGTCGGCCTCGGCAAGACCATCGAGGCGGGCCTGGTCGTCCAGGAGCTGCTGCTGCGCCACCGCGGCCGCAAGGTCATGATCGTGTGCCCGGCGGGCCTGACGGTGAAGTGGCGGGACGAGATGGCCGAGAAGTTCGGCCTCGACTTCACCGTCATCGACGCCGACCGCTGCGCCCAGGTGCGCCGCACGCACGGCTCGGCCGCCAACCCGTTCGAGGTGTACCCGCTGGCCATCGTGTCGCTGCCGTGGCTGCGCGGCCCCAAGGCCCAGCGGCTGCTGGACGAGGTGCTGCCGCCCGGCGGCCCCACCTACCCGCGCACGTTCGACCTGCTGATCCTGGACGAGGCACACCACGTGGCGCCGGCCGCGCCCAAGCAGGTGTACGCCGTCGACTCCCAGCAGACGAAGCTGATCCGCCGGCTGGCCCCGCACTTCACCCACCGGCTGTTCCTGTCGGCCACCCCGCACAACGGCTACCAGGCGTCGTTCACCGCGCTGCTGGAGATCCTCGACGACCAGCGGTTCGCCCGCGGCGTCGAGCCCGACCGCAGCGCCGTCGAGGACGTCGTCGTGCGCCGGCTCAAGCGCCAGATCGTGGAGGCCGACGGCACGCCGCGGTTCCAGCGCCGCGACGCGCGCGAGATCCCGGTCGTCTACCCCGAGGACGAGCGCCGCGTCCACGGCCTGCTGGAGGAGTTCGCCGCCGCCCGCCGCCGGCGCCTGGGCCAGGCGCGCGGCCGCAAGGCCGCCGACCTGGTGACCCTCCTGCTGAAGAAGCGCCTGTTCTCCAGCCCGTACGCGTTCGGGCAGACCATCGCGGCGTACGCCGACACGCTCGCCTCCCCGGTCCGGGCACTGCCGCCGGAGGACGAGTGGCTGGAGGAGTTCATCGACGAGACCGCCACGCTCGATGACGAGGAGCTGGAGGAGGCCGAGCGCGACGCGCTGGCCCGTACGAAGCCCCTCGTCGAGGGCGGCGACGACGAGGTGGCGCTGCTGCAGGAGATGAAGGACTGGGCCGACGCGCACGAGGCGACGCCCGACGCCAAGGCCCGCGAGCTCATCACCTACCTGCGGGCGGTCTGTATCCCGGACGGTGAGAACTGGACGAACGAGCGGGTCATCGTCTTCACCGAGTACCGCGACACGAAGGACTGGCTGCGCGAGCTGCTGCGCAGCGCGGGCATGGGCGCCGACCGGGTGGCCGAGCTGGACGGCGCCATGGGCGCGGAGGCGCGCGAGCGGGTCCGCCTGGCGTTCCAGAAGCCGCCGTCCGAGCACCCGGTGCGCATCCTGCTGGCCACCGACGCCGCCAGCGAGGGCATCGACCTGCAGGACCACTGCCACCGCCTGGTCAACTACGACATCCCGTTCAACCCGAACAAGCTCGAACAGCGCATCGGCCGGATCGACCGGTGGGGCCAGAAGCAGGTGCCGCAGATCCGGCACTTCGTCGGCACCGGATGGGACCGCGCCGTCGGGGCGTACGAGGCCGACCTGGAGTTCCTGTCCCGGGTCGCCACGAAGGTGGCCCGCATGGAGGCCGACCTCGGCCCGGTCAACGCGGTGCTGTCCGACGCGGTGCAGCGGCGGCTGACCGGCCAGATCTCCGACTTCGACGTCGAGCACGCCGAGAAGAAGGCGGCGACCGGCGCCGACGTGCCCGCCGAGACCGACGTCGGCGCGCAGGTGCGCCGCCTCCGCGCCGACCTGGACAAGACCGTCGCCGAGCTGCGCATCACCCCGGCCGCGGTGAAACGGGTGGTCGACACCGCCCTCGCCCTGGCCCACCAGCAGCCGCTGCGCGACGTCGCCGACCCCGACCCGATCTACGAGGTGCCGACCCTCACCGGCTCGTGGGAACGCGCGACCGCCGGGCTGCTGGAGAAGCTGCCCGAGCCTGGGAAGGAGCCGCGGCAGCTCCCGGTCACCTTCGATGCGGCCGTGGCCCGCGACCGCAAGGACGACGTGGTGCTCGCCCACCTGGGCCACCCGCTGGTCGCCATGTCCACCCGCCTGCTGCGCGCGGCGGTGTCCAACGACGAGATCGGCCTGCACCGGGTCGCCGCCGTCGTCAGCGACGACCCCGACCTGGAGACCGTGCTCATCGGCGCGTACTCCCGGTTCGTGCTGGTCGGTGCCGACGGCGTACGCCTGCACGAGGAGGTGCTGTACGCCGGCGGCTGGGCGCCCGGCACCGGCCGGTTCCGCCGCCTGGAGAACCTGGGCCGCCTCGGCGACCTGCTGGACCGCGGTCTGACCACCGGCACGCCCGCCACGCCCCGCGTCCAGGCCATGATGGCGAGCCGCTGGGAGGCGACCCGCGCGTTCGAGGGCCTGTCCGCGGCGATCGAGTGGCGTACCCGCACCCGCCGCGAGTCGCTGGAGAACCGCCTGGCCCAGCGGCGGGACGCCGAGAAGCGCCGCATCGAGGCCAACCTGGACCAGTTCGCCGCGACCCTGCGCGCCCAGCTCGCCAAGGGCGACGAGGAGGACGCCCTGTTCTCCGCCATCGAGGCGCGCAGCAAGGAAGAGATCGCCCAATACCACCGCGACCGCCGCTCCTGGGAGGAGCGGCTGCGCCGCCTCGACGGCGAGCGCGCCCGCGAGCTGCAGCAGGTCGACGCCCGCTACGCCGACCCGAAACCGCACTCCTTCCCCGTCGCCGTGATCTTCGTCGTCCCGCAGCGAGAGGTGCTTTAGCGATGGCCCGCTTCCCCCGGCACCGGCAGGGCTTCGACCACTCCGACTGGCTGGGCCTGGTCGACGTCTCCGGCCCGTTCCTGTCCATCCCCGTGCTCCGCAGGATATGGCCGGAGCTGGACGCGCTGGACCGGCAGGCCCGCGAACGCCTCCGCGTCATGCACGGCACCGGCCCCGCGTGGATCGACTACGTGCTGCGCGAGCTGCTCGAATGGGGCGACGCCCTGGTCACGACCGGCCTGGACGACCTGGCCGTGCAGGTCGCCGAGTACGACACCACGCTCACCCCGTCCTTCGCCCTGGTCGAGCCGGGCACCGCGCCCGCTCCCGGGGCGGCCGGGGTGAAGCCCGGCGACGTACGCCTGCTCGGCCTGATCTGCGACGGCTCCCCGACCAAGCGGATACCCGGTGAGGCCTGGGCGGCCACCCCCGCCGACCGGCTCGCCCAGCTCTGCCGCCACCACGGCGTGCCGCTCGGCCTGGCCACCGACGGCCGCTGGTGGGCCCTTGTGTGGGCGCCGCGCGGCGGCGTCACCACCACCGCGGTGTTCGACTCGGTCGACTGGGCGACCGCCGCCGAACGCGACGTCGTCCGCGCGTTCGTGTCGATCCTGCGCCG
>JBEHYF010000242.1:0-5814 GCA_048498315.1 Actinomycetota bacterium | reverse complement strand
CGGCGTGGTGGGCATGGCCCCGAGCGTACGGACGGGCGCTGCCGCGCGGAATGTGGGAAAGAACGGTCGACCTGGACGAAACAACGATGGGTCGCCACGATGACGCCATGCCGCGCATGCAGGGATTCGCCGGGGAACGGATCAGCGTGCTGCCGCGCCCCCTCGTCCGCGAGGCACTCGGCCTGCCGCTGACCGCACGGCTGCTCGTCACCGACTGCGGGTACTTCCCGACCGCCGCCGACCACCGGCGCGACCGCCCGTCGGGCAGCCCGCAGGCGATCGTCATCTTCTGCGCCGCCGGCGCCGGCTGGTGCCGCCTGCCCTCCGGGCGCTACGACGTCGGGCCGGGCCAGGCGCTGCTCATCCCGCCCGGCGTGCCGCACTCCTACGGGGCCGACGAGGAGGATCCCTGGACGATCTGGTGGCTGCACGTCGCCGGCGCCGACGCCGCCGGCCTGCTCGACGCCGCCCGCTCCGGGATCGACACCTCCGGCGGCGACCGGGCGGGGACCGGGCGATCCGGCACGGCCCGTCCGGGAGCCGGGCGCCCGGTGATCGACGTGGCCGACCCGTACCGGGCGGTCTCGCTCATCGATGAGGCATTGACCCGGATGGAGCGCGACGACTCGGCCGCGAGCCGCCGGGCGGCGGCCGGCGCCGCCTGGCACCTGCTCGCCCTGCTGGCCGCCGACCGCGCGCCGCGCGGCGGGACCGACGTCATCGGACAGGCGCAGCGGTACCTGCGCGAACACGTCGGCACCCGGATCGGCGTGGCCGAGTTGGCCGCGCTGGCGCGGCTCAGCCCGTCGCACTTCGCCGCGCTGTTCCGCCGCGCCACCGGGGTCGGCGTGCTGCGCTACCAGACGCGCCTGCGCATGGCCCGCGCCCGCGAGCTGCTCGACACGACCGACCTGCCGATCGGTGAGATCGCCCGCCGCCTCGGTTACGCCGACCCGTTCTACTTCTCCCGCCGCTTCCGCTCGGTACACGGCATGACCGCGACCGAGTACCGCGCCCAGCACAAGGGTTGACCCAGGTCGGGCCGCCCGCGGACACGCGGGCCGCCCGTCAGCGTCGCGGCAGGAACCGGCAGAGCAGGGTCAGCACCGCCGCCACCGCCATCACGTACACCACCCCGAGCCGGAACGCGTGGGTGTAGCCCCCGGCGACGCCGCCGAAGAAGACGATCCCGACCAAGGCCACCCCGATGGCCCCGCCCACCTGCTGCGCGGTGGCCAGCACGCCGGCGGCCAGCCCCGCGTGCCGCGCGGACACCCCGGACAGCACGACGCCCGCCAGCGGGGCCAGCGCCAGCCCCATGCCGGCGCCGTCCACCAGCAGCGCCGGGATCAGCCAGAGCGCCGAACCGGCCGCGGCGAGCGTCACGAGCATGAGCGCCAGCCCGGCGATCCGCGTCAGGCCGCCCAGCGCGATCACCCGGCGCCCGAGCCGCGCCGACAGCCGCGGGCCCGCCAGGGACGTCGCCATGTACCCCACGCCCATCGGGGTGAACAGCAGCCCGGCTTGCAGCGGATCCAGCCCGCGCCCCTCCTGCGTGAACAGCGCGAAGATCAGGAAGTAGCCGGCCATGCCCATCATGAAGGCCACCGTGGCCAGCACGCCGGCCGTGAACGACCGCTCGCGGAATATGCCCAGGTCGATGAGCGGCGCGGGATGGCGGCGCCGCGCGTAGGCCGTCAGCAGCAGCGGCGCTGCGGCGAAGCAGACCCACGTCCAGGCGGGCCAGCCCTGTGCCCGGCCCTCGATGAGCGGCAGCACCACGGCGACCAGGACGAGCGTGATCAGCACCGTGCCGGCCGGGTCGAGGCGCGCGCCGGGCGTCCGCGACACCGGCGGCACCGTGCGCCGGGTCAGCGCGAGCGCCGCCAGCCCGACCGGCACGTTGATCAGGAAGCAGGCGCGCCAGCTCAGCCCGCCCTCGATGAGCGCACCTCCGATCAGCTGCCCGAACACCGACGCGATCCCGAGCGCCAGACCGTACGCGGCGATCGCGCGGGCCTGGGCCGCGCCCTCGTACACGGTCCGGATGAGGGCCAGCACCTGCGGGGCCAGCACGGCGGCGGACACACCCTGCACGACCCGGGCCGCGACGAGCGTGCCCGCGGTCGGCGCGAGCCCGCAGCCGGCGGAGGCCACCGTGAACACGACCAGGCCGGCCGCGAACATCCGACGCCGGCCGTACAGGTCGCCGAGCCGGCCGCCGGTGATCAGCCCCGCGGCGTACGCCAGGCCGTAGCCGGCCACGATCCACTGCACGGCCGTGGGACCCGCCCGCAGGCTCCGCTGCGTGTCGGGGATGGCGACGTTGACGATGAAGAAGTCCAGCACCGGCATGAAGACGCCGGTGAGCAGCACGGGCAGCGTGGCGGCGCCCGGCCCGCGCGCGGCACGGGCGGCGGTGGCCGCAGGCGTCACCGCGGTCATCGGGCCGCCTCCTCTCGCCTTCCGGCACCGCGCACGGCGGCCACCGGGCGGTACGCGGTGTCCGGGCCGTGCCCGGCGATCGTCAGGTCGGACGCTGCGGTGGCCAGGCCGTCCGGTGGTCGCATGGATGTCCTCGCTGGAGTCGGTAGAACGATCGGTCTACTGTATTAGATAGAACGATCGATCTACTAGTCAACCCGTGGCACACTTTTCGCATGAGCGCGCAAGCACGGCCCTCTCCGCGGGAGCGCCTGCTCGAAGCGGCCCGCGACCTGACCTACCGGCAGGGCGTCCACGTCGGCGTGGACGCCATCCTGGAGGCGGCCGGCGTCGCCCGCCGGTCGCTGTACCAGCACTTCGGCGGCAAGGACGGCCTGATCGCCGAGGCGCTGCGCACCGCGCCGGGTGTCGCCCGCTATCGCGAGACGATGGACGCCGCGGGCGACGACCCGCGCGAGCGCGTGCTGGCCGTGTTCGACGAGCTGGAGCGGGTGACCACGCGGCCGGCGTTCCACGGCTGCCGTTTCACCGCGGCCGACCTCGCACTCGGCCCGCAGCACCCGGCGCATGCGGAGGTGCGTGCCTTCAAGGACGGCCTGCACGCCCTGTTCGCCGGCGAGCTCACCCGCCTCGGCCACCCTGATCCGGACGCGGGCGCCGCCCAGCTCGCCGTCCTCGTCGACGGCGTGCTCGCCCACGCGGTCACCCGCCCCGACACCCACCCGGCCCGCGCCGCCCGTCCTTTGGCCGAGTTCATCCTCGACCAGGCCGAATGAACTGCAACACGCTCCAGCGGCCTGGGCCACGCATTGGTGGTAGTGGCACTGCGGGCCAGATCACATCGGCCGACGACGGCCAGCACGAACCAGGCTACGGCGGTTGTTCGACGGCTTCGAATGACGTCGGCGCCGTCGCGGGCGGCCGGATCGCCGCAGCTCGATCGTCGTACCGGTACGCCGCCTGGAAAAAGGGTTAAGAGGAAGATGCCTGGAGAGATCGTCCGGTTTACTCTGTCCGTTGACTATGTCTGGCCTGCCGGATCAAAGTCCTCGATAAGGACTTTGTCGGTTGTCACAACGATGTTACGTTGCCTCCGTTTGTTTACCTGACGCTTAAACGGTGGAGGCGGACGTGAAAGCTCGGCTGCGGCCCGGCACCTCATCTCGCAGTGCTCCCATTAGAGGTCTGCGCGGCCGCACAGGGCGGATGGCCGGCCTGGTCGCGCTGGCGCTGGCCGCCTCCCTGGCACCCACCGTGGCGGGCGCTGCCGGCGCAACGGCGCGAGCGGCAGGCGGTACGCCCGCTTCGGCCGCGGCGGCGCCGGGCGGCTTCGTCGCCGACGGCGTCGATGGCGTACGGATCCACGACCGGGCCGTGACGGCTCGGAAGGCGGTGACCCTGTCCGCCCGGCCGCTGACCGTCGCCGCGCGGTGGAAGCTGAACGAGGAGCAGACCGGCGACAAGCCCGCCACGAGTCCGGACGAGGGCTCTTTCGGCCACGATCTGACGCTGGCGGGCGACGCGTACGTCGATCCGCAGGGCGGCTGGGTCGGGAACCCGCCCGGAGCCCTGGTGCTGGACGGCGACGGCGACTATGCCGCCACCGCGACTCCGGTGATACACACGAAGCAGAGCTTCAGCGTGACCGGCTGGGTGTACACGTCCGGACGCCCCACGCACAATGCCGCGATCTTCAGCCAGGAAGGCTCGGTCAACAGCGCCTTCACGCTGCGCTACGCGCCCGATCCGTCCGACCCGGAGGAAGCGGGCGGCTATCAGATCGACATCCCGGACAGGGATGCCGCCGGGGCGACGCACCAGGTCGCGAACCACGGATCGTTCCAGTCGGAGGGGGACTGGGACCACGTTGCGGTCGTCTACGACGCCCCCGCCCGCCAGGTGCGGCTGTACGTCAACGGAGAGCTCGACCAGTCGGTGAGCACCCGCGATGACACGGTGACGTTCGACGCGACGGGCCCGTTCCAGATCGGCCGTACGAAGACCGACGGGCAGTACGGCGAATATTGGCCGGGCATGATCGACGACGTGTGGGCGTTCAGCGGCGTTCTCAGCGACACCCAGATCGCGCAGTTGGCCGGCGGCGCGGAACTTCCGACCGACCAGTTCTGACCCCGGCCGTAACACACGGGCACATCGGTACGGCGCTCCTGCCGAATCCATCCCCGGCAGGAGCGCCGACGCGCTGTCCGCGACGGCGCGCGGCCGTGCGGACTAGCGGTTCAGGACGTGGTCGCGGGCCTCGGCGTAGCGGGTGCGGATGGACGGGACGGCGTCGGCCTCGTACGTCTCCAGGCCCGAGCGGTCCCAGCGGGGTGGTTCCGGTGCGCCGGACAGTGCCCAGGCGGCCTGGACGGCCGCGCCCTCGGCGACGTACTCGCCGGTCGGCGGGACCAGCACCGGGCGGCCGAAGATCGTCGGGGCGATGCGCCGGACCGCCTCCGAGCGGGCCGCGCCGCCGATGATCAGCACGCGGTCGCACCGGACGCCCTGGGCGAGCAGCGCGTCCAGGCCGTCGGCCAGGCCGCACAGCATGCCTTCGACCGCGGCCCGCGCCAGGTGCGCGGGCGTGGAGGTGGCCAGGCGCAGGCCGTGCAGCGAGCCGGTCGCGTCCGGGCGGTTCGGGGTGCGCTCGCCCTCCAGATACGGCACCAGTACGAGCCCGTCCGCACCGGCCGGCGCGGACAGTGCAAGCCGCGACAGTTCGTGCAGGTCGACGCCGAGCATCGCCGCCGCCGCGTCCAGCACACGGGCGGCGTTGAGCGTGCACACCAGCGGCAGGTACCGGCCGGTCGCGTCGGCGAACCCGGCGATGTCGCCGGCCGCGTCGGCGGTCGGCCGCTCGGACGGGGTGAACACCGTGCCGGAGGTGCCGAGCGAGACGATCACATCACCCGGGCGGGCGCCGAGGCCGAGCGCGGCGCCCATGTTGTCGCCGGTCCCGGCCGAGACGAGCACGCCCGCCTCCGTACGGCCCGCCGCCTCGGCCGGGCCGAGCACGCGCGGCAGCTCCGGCACCCGCCCGAACGCCAGCTCCAGCAGGTCGGGCCGGTACTCACCGGTGGCCGGGGACCAGTAGCCGGTGCCGGACGCGTCGCCGCGGTCGGTGACGAACGCGCCGGTCAGCCGCCAGGTGAGGTAGTCGTGCGGCAGGCACACCGACGCCGTGCGGGCGGCGGCGTCCGGCTCGCTCCGGGCCAGCCAGCGCAGCTTGGTCACCGTGAACGACGCCACCGGGACGCTGCCGACCGCCCGCGCCCACGCCTCCGGGCCGCCCAGCTCGGCGACGAGGTCGGCGGCGGCGCCGGCGGAGCGGGTGTCGTTCCACAGCAGCGCCGGCCGCACGACCTC
>JBEHYF010000241.1:0-5843 GCA_048498315.1 Actinomycetota bacterium | reverse complement strand
CATGCTGGGAACGCCGCAGGGCGCACGCCGCGGGAGCCGGCCGCCGGACCCAGGTCCGGGGCCGGGTCCGGGTCCGTGAAGGGCCGGGGTCCGGGTCCGGGTCCGTGAAGGGCCGGGGCCGGGTCCGCGAAGGGCCAGGGTCCGTGAAGGGCCGGCCTCAGGCCGGGGTGACCCGCGCTCCGCCCTTCCAGACGGCCGCCACCAGCGGCACCCCCGGGCGGTAGGCCAGGTGGACCGGGGAGGGCGCGTCGAGCAGCACCAGGTCGGCGCGGGCCCCCGGGGCGATCCGGCCGACGTCGGTGCGGCGCAGCGCCGCCGCCCCGCCCGCGGTCGCCGCGTACAGGGCCTCGTCGGGGGTCATGCCCATCTCGCGGACGGCCAGCGCCACGCAGAACGGCATGGAGCTGGTGAAGGACGAGCCGGGGTTGCAGTCGGTGGACAGGGCGACGGTCACCCCGGCGTCCAGTAGGCGCCGGGCGTCGGGGTAGCGGGAGCGGGTGGAGAACTCGGCGCCGGGCAGCAGGGTGGCCACGGTCTCCCCGGCGGCCAGGGCGTCGACGTCGGCGGGCGTCAGATGGGTGCAGTGGTCGGCGGAGGCCGCGCCGAGCTCCACGGCGAGGCGGACCCCGGGGCCGGGGCCGAGCTGGTTGGCGTGGACGCGGGCGGCCAGGCCGCGGGTGGCACCGGCCACCAGGATCGCGCGGGCCTGGTCGCCGTCGAAGGCGCCGCGCTCGCAGAAGACGTCGATCCAGCGGGCGTGCGGGGCGCAGGCGTCGAGCATCGGCCCGGTCACCAGGGCGACGTAGCCGGCCGGATCGTCGTCGTACTCGGCGGGGACGACGTGGGCGCCGAGGTAGGTGGTCTCCTCGGTGTGGCGGGCGGCGATGCGCAGGGCGCGCTCCTCGTCCCGCACGGTCAGCCCGTAGCCGGACTTGGTCTCCAGGGTGGTGGTGCCCTGGCGCAGCGCCTCGGCGGTGAACCGGGCGACGGTGGCGTCGAGTTGGGCGTCGTCCGCGGCGCGGGTGGCGGCGACGGTGGAGCGGATGCCGCCCGCGGTGTAGGGCAGGCCGGACATCCGGGCGCTGAACTCGGCGGTCCGGTCGCCGGCGAAGACCAGGTGCGAGTGGGAGTCCACGAAGCCGGGGACGACCGCGCGGCCCGCGGCGTCGACCCGGTTGTCAGTGGGGGGTGTTCTGATGGTGGGGCCGGCCCAGGCGATGCGGTCGCCGTCGATGACGACGGCCGCGTCATGGATGACGCCGAGGGGGCCGTGACCGAGGGAGGGATCGTTGGTGACCAGGTGGGCGATGCCGGTGATGGCGGTGCTGGCCGCGGTGCTGGCCGGAGCGCTGCTGCCGCTCACCGCGCTGCTCGCGGTGGTGGCGCTGCTCGCGCCGGCCGCCGTGCTGGTGGCGTCGGCCGCCGCGCCCGGCCTGCTCGCCGGGCCGCCGCTCACCGGCTCCCCCGTACCGCCGCGACGGCCGCGGCCAGGGCCGCGGGCACGCCGGGGACGAGGAGGTGCTCCCCGTCGCGCACCACGGGGCGGCCGGCGACCACGGTGTGCCGCACGTCGGCGGCCGTGGCCGCGAATACCGCGGTCTCCGCGCCCAGCCGGGGCGGTGTGCCCGCCGTGCGAACGCTGTCGAGGGCGATCGTGGTGAAGTCGGCGAGCCCGCCGGGCTCGATGCGACCGCCCTCCGGCCAGCCCAGGCTCGTGTAACCCGTCTCGCTCGCCGCGCGCAGCAGTTGGGCGGCGGTCCAGTGGCCGCGGGTGCGGGTCCGCAGCCGCTCGTCCATCTCCATGGCGCGCGCCTCCTCCAGCAGGTCGATGACCGCGTGGCTGTCGCTTCCCAGGCTCAACGGGCTTCCGGCGGCGGCGAGTTCGGTGGCCGGGCCGATGCCGTCGGCCAGGTCGCGTTCGGTGGTGGGGCACAGGCACACGCCGGTGCCGCTGCCGCCGAGCAGGGCGATGTCCTCGCCGGTGAGGTGGGTGGCGTGGACGGCGCAGGTGCGCGGCCCGAGCACGCCGTGGTCGGCGAGCAGCCGGGTGGGGGTGCAGCCGTGGGCCTGCCGGCAGGCGTCGTTCTCGGCGGGCTGCTCGGACAGGTGGACGTGCAGCGGGGCCCGGCGCTCCTCGGCCCAGCGCGCCACGGTGGGCAGGTGCGCGGCGGGCACGGCCCGCACCGAGTGGACGGCGGCGCCGATCCGGGCGAGGTCGTTCTCCTTGAGCAGGCCGGCCCGCTCGGCCCAGGCGTCGGCGTCGGGGTCGGCGAAGCGCCGCTGGTGCGGCTCGGGCGGCGCGCCGAAGCCGGAGGACAGATAGCAGGTGTCGAGGAGGGTGATGCGGAGGCCGGCCTCGCCGGCGGCGGCGATCAGCGCCTCGCCCATGGCGTTGGGGTCGTCGTAGGGCGTGCCGTCCGGCTGGTGGTGCACATAGTGGAACTCGCCGACGCAGGTGACGCCCGCGAGCGCCATCTCGGCGTAGACGGCCCTGGCCAGCGCGTAGTACGTCTCGGGGGTCAGCCGGGCGGCCACCTGGTACATGGTGTCGCGCCAGGTCCAGAAGGTGCCGCTGCCGACCTGGGTGGCGCCGCGCAGGGCGCGGTGGAAGGCGTGGGAGTGGGTGTCGGCCAGGCCGGGGAGGGTCAGTCCGCGCAGCGCGGTGGCGCCGGGCGGCGGGGCCGGGACGCCGGTGCGGACGTCGGTGATCCGGCCGCCGGAGGCCGTCACGGCCACGCCGGGCTCCACCGTGCCGTTCAGCCAGGCGTTCTCCATCCAGTACGTCAGCGGCACGCCAGGTCCTCCAGTACGTCGGCCAGCGCGCGCACGCCGGCCAGGCAGTCGTCCTCGGTGGCGCTCTCCGCCGGCGAGTGCGAGACACCGGTGGGGTTGCGCACGAACAGCATCGCGGTCGGAAGGGCGGCGGACAGGATTCCGGCGTCGTGTCCCGCGCCGGTGGGCAGAACGGGGGGTGTCGTGTCGCCGGGGGCGCCGGCTTCCGCGGGCGGCAGCAGCCCGGCGATCCGGTCGCGCAGCGCGTGCGCGAACCGCACCTCGGGGGTGAACGACTCGCGGGTGACGTCGACGGTCACCCGTTCGCGGGCCCCGTGCTCGGCGGCGGCGCGCTCGATGCCCGCGACGACGGCGGCCAGCGTCTCCTCGTCGGCGGCCCGCGAGTCGAGCCAGCCGCGGACCGCGGACGGGATCGCGTTGACGCCGTTGGGCTCGACGGCGACCTTGCCGAAGGTGGCCAGGGCCCCGGCGCGGCGGGCGAGGTCACGGGCGGCGAGGACGGTGTGGGCGTAGGCGGGCATCGGGTCGCGGCGGTCCTCCAGCCGGGTGGTGCCGGCGTGGTTGGCCTCGCCGCGGAAGTCGAAGCGCCAGCGGCCGTGCGGCCAGATCGCCGAGGCCACGCCGACCGGGTGGCCGGAGCGGTCCAGGGCGCGGCCCTGCTCGATGTGGAGCTCGACGAACGCGTCGATGCGGGCGAGGCGTTCGGGGTCCGGGCCGATGGCGCCCGGGTCGTGTCCTGCGCGTTCCATCGCCTCCGGCAGCCGCACGCCGTCGGCGTCGCGCAGCCCGGCGGCGTCGGCGGGGGTCAGCTGCCCGGCGGCCAGCCGGGAGCCGACGCAGGCCAGCCCGAAGCGGGCGCCCTCCTCGTCCACGAAGTTCACCACGGCCAGCGGGCGGCTCGGGGCGGCATCCCGGGCGCGCAGCTCGTCCAGCGCGGCGAGGGCCGACACCACGCCCAGCGGACCGTCGAAGGCGCCACCGTCGGGCACCGAGTCCAGGTGGGAGCCGGTGACCACGGCGCCGGTGCCGTCCGGATCGCCCAGCCAGGCCCACTGGTTGCCGTTGCGGTCCACCTCGTAGGCCAGGCCGCGGCCGAGGGCCTGCTCACGGAACCAGGCGCGGCACTCGGCGTCGGCGGCGGTCCACGCGAAGCGCCGGTAGCCGCCGGTGGCCGCCCGACCGACCGGCAGCAGCTCGCGCCACATCCGCGGGAAGGTCTCGGTCCCGGGGCGCGCCGGGCCGGGCCGGGCGGTGACGCGGACGGGCCCGGTCACTCGGCGCTCCCGGGCACGGGCTCGCCGGCCGGACCGGCGCCGGGGGTGCCGTCCTCGCGCATCGGGACGCGGACGCCGCGCTCGGCGGCGACGGTCTCGGCGCGGTCGTAGCCGGCGTCCACATGGCGGATGACGCCCATGCCCGGGTCGTTGGTGAGCACCCGGCGGATCTTCTCCCCGGCCAGCGGGGTGCCGTCGGCCACGGTGACCTGCCCGGCGTGGATCGACCGCCCCATCCCGACGCCCCCGCCGTGGTGGATCGACACCCAGGACGCTCCGGACGCCACGTTGACCATGGCGTTGAGCAGCGGCCAGTCCGCGATCGCGTCGGAGCCGTCGAGCATCGCCTCGGTCTCCCGGTACGGGGAGGCCACCGAGCCGCAGTCCAGGTGGTCGCGGCCGATGACGATCGGCGCGGCGAGCTCCCCGCTCGCCACCATGTCGTTGAACCGCTCGCCGGCCCGGTCGCGTTCCCCGTAGCCCAGCCAGCAGATCCGGGCGGGCAGCCCCTGGAAGTGCACCCGCTCCCCCGCCATCCGGATCCAGCGGGCCAGCGACTCGTTCTCGGGGAAGAGGTCCAGGATGGCGCGGTCGGTCGCCGCGATGTCCTTCGGGTCGCCGGACAGCGCCGCCCACCGGAACGGCCCCTTGCCCTCGCAGAACAGCGGCCGGATGTAGGCGGGGACGAAGCCGGGGAAGGCGAACGCCCGCTCGTAGCCGGCGAGTTTGGCCTCACCGCGGATGGAGTTGCCGTAGTCGAAGACCTCGGCGCCGGCGTCCATGAAGCCCACCATCGCCTCGACGTGCCGGGCCATCGACTGCCGGGCGCGCTCGGTGAAGTCGGCGGGCTTGGCGCGGGCGTACTCGGCCATGTCCTCGAACGCGACGCCCACCGGGAGGTACGCCAGCGGGTCGTGCGCGCTGGTCTGGTCGGTGACGATGTCGATCGGCGCGCCCATCTCCAGCATCCGGGGCAGCACCTCGGCCGCGTTGCCGAGCAGGCCGATCGACAGCGGCGCGCGCCGGTCGCGGGCCTCGCCGGCCAGTTCGAGGGCGTGCTCCAGGGAGTCGGCCCGCACGTCGAGGTAGCGGTGGGCGATGCGGCGTTCGATGGCGCGCGGGTCGCAGTCGACGCAGATCGCCACGCCGCCGTTCATCGTGACGGCCAGCGGCTGCGCGCCGCCCATGCCGCCCAGGCCCGCGGTGAGCGTCACCGTCCCGGCCAGCGAGCCGCCGAACCGCTTGGCCGCCACGGCCGCGAACGTCTCGTAGGTGCCCTGGAGGATGCCCTGGGTGCCGATGTAGATCCACGAACCGGCCGTCATCTGCCCGTACATGGTCAGCCCGAGGGCCTCCAGGCGGCGGAACTCCTCCCAGTTCGCCCAGTCCCCGACGAGGTTGGAGTTGGCGATGAGCACCCGCGGCGCCCACTCGTGGGTCGTCATGACGCCGACCGGCCGGCCGGACTGCACCAGCATCGTCTCGTCGGCGCGCAGGCCGCGCAGGGTGCGCACCATCGCGTCGAAGGAGCGCCAGTCGCGGGCCGCCTTGCCGGTGCCGCCGTAGACGACGAGCCGGTCGGGGTGCTCGGCGACCTCGGGGTCGAGGTTGTTCTGCAGCATCCGCAGCGCGGCCTCCTGCTGCCAGCCGAGCGCGCTGCGCCGGGTGCCGCGGGGTGCCCGCACCGGGCGGGGGCCGGGTTCGCTGACGGGTGCCGACATGCCGGTCGCCTCCTGTTGTGGAGCAATGAGATGGATCAACGGACTGGATCAACGG
>JBEHYF010000240.1:0-5847 GCA_048498315.1 Actinomycetota bacterium | reverse complement strand
GCTGAACCGGTCCGGCGTCCGGCTGAACCGGTCCGGCGCCGCGGCCCGTGGCCGGTCGCATCGGCCGACGCCGGGCAGGGGCCCGGCTACCACCGCTATCGGTGCAGGACCGTGATGATGTGGTCGGCGACGTCGCGGAGCAGGGTGTCGGGGGCGATCGGGCGGCCGGCGACGGCGGAGAACAGTTCGGGCAGCCCCGGCAGCGCGTACGCCGTGGCCGGTTCGACGACCGCCCGGCCGAGCGGCTGGTTGCCCAGCGACGCGCGGGTGCGCGCCCACGCCTCCTCCACCTCCTCGGGGCTCGGCACGCCGAAGCCGTGCCCGACGGGCGCGGCGTGCCGGAGCCGGACGAGGGCGCCGTCGGCGAACTCGGCGGCCAGCCGGCATCGCTCAGTGAGGGCGGCGAGCACGTCTCGGGGCAGCCGGGTGACGACATGGCACGGCGTGCGGCAGGACGTCGCGCACCTGCCCAGCGCGGACGCCAGCGTGCTGTGCTGCCGGTCGAGGTAGGCCCGCCAGCCGGGCCCGGGCTCGCCGGCGACGCGCAGCGCACGCTCGGCCGCGGACTGCTCGGGCCGGGTGAGGTCGCACTTGCGGTGCCGGCCCGGCTGCGGAGGCACGCCGAACCTGCTGCCCGGCCCGGCCACCGCCTCGGGCAGCAGCGCGGGGTCGCCGGCGTGGCCCAGCACCGGCTCCCACGCCAGCAGCGGAAGGTACTCGGCCGCGATGTGCACCGCCGCGACCAGCGCGGCCATCTCGCGGCGCCGCCACCGGGCCTCGATCACCTCCAGCAGCAGCGCGTACGCCGGGCGGAGCGTGCGCAGGGCACCGCGGGTGCGTTCCTTGGCCGACTGCGGCATGCGGCACGCGCGGGCGCGGGAGAGGAGATGGCCGGGCACCTCGTGCACGTCGACGGCCGGATCGCCGGTGCGTTCGGGCACGCCGAAGTCCTCGGCGTCCAGGTCGATCAGCCGCTGGCCGAACGAGCACAGCAGGCGCACCTCCGTGGCGACATCCGGGGGCAGGCCGGCCACGCCGGCCACGCCGGCCGCGCACAGGGCGGCCAGGTCGCCGAAGGCGTACCGGTCGGCGAGCGTCGTGAGTACCTCGTGCGCCGTCTCCACCCGTCCCACCTTGCCACGGTCGCGAGGTACGCGGGACGGGCGCGCCCGCCGCCCGGACCGCCACACCGCTCCGGCCACGGTGCCGCACCGCTGCACCGTCCGGACCGTACGTGCCGCTTGTTCCGCAGTGGCCGTCGGTCCGCGGTGCCGGTCACACTCCGTCCAACAGAGAAGGGGGTTTCGTGGATCTTGGATACGCCCGGGTGGGATCATGTCGGCTGACGCGGTGATCACTCGCCGCGAGGCATCGCGGGCAGCAGACACGATCGTCGGGTGACCGGGCGCCGGGAACGCGGTCAGCGTGGCATCGGACCCGGTCCGGGAGAAAAACGGAAGAGGGAGATGGCTGTGACGCCGCAGGAAGCCGATTCGGCCGGCAACACGAACCGGCTGGAGCATGGGCCCGTACGCGTGCCCGAGGTGAGACGAGCGGCGACGATGCCCGGCGGGGCGGCCGTGCACCGGATGACCACAGGCACGGCGACCCGGCGAACCCGCGCGGCCGGAGGTGCGTGAGCGATGCAGATGCCCACCCAGCTCTCCGTCAAGGTCCTCATCGCCGGCGGTTTCGGTGCGGGGAAGACGACGCTGGTCAATACGGTCAGCGAGATCCAGACGCTGCGCACCGAGGAGATGCTCACCACCCAGAGCGTCGGCGTCGACGACACCCGGGGCATCGAGCAGAAGACGACGACGACCGTCGCGATGGACTTCGGCCGCATCACGCTCGGCAACGGCCTCGTCCTCTACGTTTTCGGCACGCCCGGGCAGAAGCGGTTCTGGTTCATGTGGGACGAGCTGGCGGTCGGCTCGATCGGCGCGGTGGTGCTCGCCGACGTTCGCCGGCTCGCCGACTGCTTCTCCTCGATCGACTACTTCGAGCGGCGCGGGATGCCGTTCATCGTCGGGCTGAACCGCTTCGACGGTGCCGCCGAGCCCGACATCGAGGCGGTCCGGCACGCCCTCGACGTGGACGCGAACGTCCCGGTGATCTCCTGCGACGCCCGCGAGCGCGAGTCGGTCAAGCAGGTCCTGATCACGCTCGTGGAGCACGTGCTGGGCACCCGGCAGCGCCGGCGGCAGACCGCGGTCTTCTGAGCCGGGCCGCCGGACGGCGAGGCCTGGGCCCGGCAGCCTGACGGCGGGGACTGGCGGCCGGACGATGGGCGGGGCCCGGGCCGTTCACCGGCCCGGGCGCCTGGCGGCCTCTGGTCAGCTCATGGCGCGGTCCTTCGCGCGGGCGCGCAGCGCTCGGGTGAGCCCGTCGCGGCCCTCGCCGAGGAGCCGGCGCAGCGCCGGCGGCGGGTTCTGCCCGTCGATGTAGGTGGTCGTCGCCTCGACCGTCGCCTCCGAGATCACCTGGTGCGGGTAGGCGAACTCGGCGAACCGGCTCGCCATGTCGCTGGACCACGACGACCAGATGCGCCCGACCTCGGCGAAGTAGCGCTCGACGTAGGGCTCGAGCAGCGCCACGTCGTCGGCGTCCATGAAGCCGCCGAGCGTCGCCCGGAACACGGCGTTGGGCAGTTCGCCGCCGATGATGCGCTCCCAGGCCGCCGCCTTGGCCTCCGGTGACGGGATCGCCGCGCGGCCGGCGGCGGCGTGCCGCTCGCCCGCCGCGGTCGGGTCGCGCCGCAGCTCCGCGTCGATCTCCTGGTCGCCGGCCGCGCCGAGGACGACGAGGCGCCGCAGCAGGGTCCAGCGCAGGTCGGTGTCGACGACCAGCCCGTCGAGGTCCGTCGACCCGTCGAGCAGGCCGCGCATGTACTCCACGTGCTCGGGCGAGCGGGCCACCGCCACGAACGCCTGCGTGTAGGTGAGCTGCCAGTCGGAGCCCGGTTCGGCATCGCGCATCAGCTCGTGCAGCGCGTCGGCCATGAGCTCCAGCCCGGTGTCGCGCCACGCCGGGTCGGCGTACTGGAGGGTGGCCATGCGCGCCTGGCGCAGCAGCGTCTGGGCGACCGAGATGTCGGTCACGCCGCGGATGCCGGACAGAGTGAGCCGTACGTAGTCGCGCGCGGCCAGCTCGGCGTCGCGGCACATGTCCCAGGTGGCCGACCAGCACAGCGCGCGCGGCAGGCTCTCGGTGATGTCGCGGATGCCGT
The DNA here is from genome assembly GCA_048498315.1 of Actinomycetota bacterium. Classification (GTDB taxonomy): domain Bacteria; phylum Actinomycetota; class Actinomycetes; order Streptosporangiales; family Streptosporangiaceae; genus Actinoallomurus. The sequence goes on along the minus strand of JBEHYF010000240.1, from coordinate 2,618 downwards.
CGATCAGCGTGCGCAGCGAGCCCTCGTCGAGCCGGACCTTGGCGTAGGTCAGGTCGTCGTCGTTGACGAGCACGAGGTCGGGGCAGCGCTCGCCGGTCAGCTCCGGCACCTCGGTGCGGCCGCCGACGACGTCGAGTTCGACCCGGCGCCGCCGCACGATGCCCTCGCCGGTGCGGTCGTACAGGCCGATGGCGACGCGGTGCGAGCGCAGGGTCGGGTGGCTGGACGGCGCCTCCTGCAGCACGGCGAAGGAGGCGATGTTCCCGTCGGCGTCGACCTCGTACGACGGGCGCAGCGTGTTGACGCCGGCCGTCTCCAGCCACTCCTTCGACCAGGAGGTCAGGTCGCGGCCGGAGGTCTCCTCCAGGGCGTCGAGCAGGTCCGACAGCGCGGTGTTGCCCCACGCGTGCCGGTCGAAGTAGCTGCGCACGCCGCTGAAGAAGTTGTCGCGGCCGACGTAGGCGACGAGCTGCTTGAGCACGCTCGCGCCCTTGGCGTAGGTGATGCCGTCGAAGTTGACCTCCACCGCCCGGATGTCGGGGATGTCGGCGGAGATCGGGTGCGTGGAGGAGAGCTGGTCCTGACGGTAGGCCCAGGTCTTCCACAGGTTGGCGAAGGTCGTCCAGGCGCTCTTCCAGCGGGTCGCCTCGGCCTGGCACAGCACGCTCATGTACGTCGCGAACGACTCATTCAGCCACAGGTCGTCCCACCAGCGCATGGTGACCAGGTCGCCGAACCACATGTGCGCCATCTCGTGCAGGATCGTCTCGGCGCGGCGCTCGTACGCGGCGTCGGTGACCCGCGACCGGAAGACGTAGTCCTCCAGGAAGGTGACGCAGCCGGCGTTCTCCATCGCCCCGGCGTTGAACTCCGGCACGAACAGCTGGTCGTACTTGTCGAACGGGTACGGCCGGGCGAACATCTTCCGGAAGAAGTCGAAGCCCTGCTTGGTCACCTCGAAGATCGCCTCGGCGTCGAAGTGCTCGGCGAGGCTGGCCCGGCAGTACGCCCCGAGGGGGATCACCTGGTCGCCGCCGCGGTACTCGTCGCGGACGACGTGGTACGGCCCGGCGACGAGCGCGGTGATGTACGTGGAGATCCTGGGGGTCGCCGGGAAGTGCCAGCGGCCGCCTTCGGCGCTGTCGGCCGCGTTGTTGGTGACGACCTGCCAGTGCTCGGGCGCGGTGACGCTCAGCTCGAACGGTGCCTTGAGGTCGGGCTGGTCGAAGCAGGTGTACATCCGGTGCGCGTCGCAGGTCTCGAACTGCGTGAAGAGGTAGACCTCCTGGTCGACCGGGTCGATGAACCGGTGCAGGCCCTCGCCGGTGCGGGAGTAGGCGACGTCGGCGACCACCCGCAGCTCGTTCTCGGCGTTCAGGCGGGGCAGCGGGATACGCCCCTTGGACGCGTCGTAGGAGGCCGGGTCGAGCGGCGTCCCGTTGAGCGTGATCTCCCGGACGGTGGTGGCGCCGTGCAGGTCGGCGAAGCTCGACGCGCCGGGTTCGGTGCACCGGAAGCCGATCGTGGTATCCGAGACGAAGGTCTCCGCTCCGGTGGTCAGGTCCAGGTCGACCCTGTAGGACTCGACGGTGAGCAGCCGGGCGCGATCGCGCGCCTCGTCACGCGTCAGGTTGCCAGCCAAGTGAACTCCTCGCCTCGTTGCACGACATCTTTGTTCCCCCACCGTACGGTTCGGTGGCAGGGTGCACGAACCGCGGGTCCGTCCGGCACCATCTAACCCGCCGACCGTGATCATGACGTTCGTTCCGCGAAACCCCGAGGCGGAATGCGCGCGCGCATGCACCGGTTGGCGGTTGTTGCGGGAGTACGTCCGCGCCCGTCCCGGCCGGTCCGGCCGGGGGCGCCCGCAGCGGCCCGGCGGAGCGGCCGGGCGGCACGACACACGAACGGCTCGAACGACGACGACGCTTTGGAGGTCGCGGTGACCGACACGGAACGCACGCCGGTGGACTTCTGGTTCGACCCCCGGTGCCCCTGGGCGTGGATCACCTCCCGGTGGATCGCCGAGGTCGAGCGGCTGCGGCCGATCGACGTCCGGTGGCATGTGATGAGCCTGTCCGTGCTCAACGAGGGCCGTGACCTGCCGGAGAACTACCGGAAGATGCTGGACGAAGCCTGGGGGCCGGTCCGGGTCTGCATCGCGGCCGAGCAACGGCACGGCCCGGAGGTGCTGGGCCGGCTCTACACCGAGCTGGGCACCCGTTTCCACAACGAGAAGCGGCAGCAGAGCCGCGAGGTCATCGAGGAGGCCTTGGAGGCGGCCGGCCTGGACCGCTCGCTCGCGGACGCGGCCGACACCGACGAGTACGACGAGGCGCTGCGCGCATCGCACAAGGACGGCATGGACCGCGTCGGGTACGAGGTGGGCACCCCGGTGATCTCGGTGGAGGGCGCGTCGTTCTTCGGGCCGGTCGTGTCGCCGATCCCGCGCGGCGAGGCGGCGGTGCGGCTGTGGGACGGCGTCCGCCTGGTCGCCGGCACCGATGGCTTCTTCGAGCTCAAGCGCAGCCGGACCCGCGGCCCGATCTTCGACTGAGCTGCGCGCGCCGGGCCGGACGGCCCGGCCCGCCCAGCGGCATGCGGCCCCCCCCACCGCC
>JBEHYF010000239.1:0-5915 GCA_048498315.1 Actinomycetota bacterium | reverse complement strand
AGAGCAAGGGCAGGAACGGCAAGAGCAAGGGCAGGAACGGCAAGAGCAAGGGCAGCAGGACCACCAGGAGCAGGAGGAGACCGGGCCGGAGTGACGCCGCGGCCCGTGCACCCGGCCCGCCCGGCCGACGGCGCCCGGGCCGAGGTAGCCAGGCCCGGTGCGCCGGCGGGGGCGCCTCAGTCCGGTCGGGACCGGACCGGGGCGGTCCGCAACGGTGTGTCGGCCCGGAGAGGCGGGACCTTGGTCCCTGCCGGTCCGCGCCTTCCGGCGGGACCCTTGAGGATGGGATGGTGCCTGCCGGTCAGGGGGTCTTGCGCCCGTCGCCAACCGTTCTTTTATCCGAAGTGTGATGTTAGACGCGTCACTGCTGGGATAGCCGCGGCTCAAAGCCGCGTCCCGATCCGAGGTGAGTTCCGTGTCCCACATCTCCGAAAGCCCGGCGCGCCCGTGCACCCGCCGCGGGCCCGCGCCGCTGATCGCAGGCCGGCGCGGCATGGCCGCGCACGTCGCCGTCTACGCCTTCGTCATCCTTCCGCTGCTGGCCCTCGCGGGCGCCGCCGTCGCCGCCTGGGGATGGGGGCTGAGCTGGATCGACGTCGGCCTGGCCGTGGGCTGGTACGTCATCACCTGCCTCGGCGTCACCGTCGGATACCACCGCTACCTCACGCACGGGTCCTTCAAGGCGCCCAGGCCGATGCGGGTCGTGCTCGCCATCGCCGGCAGCCTGGCCGTGCAGGGGCCGGTGCTGCACTGGGTCGCCGACCACAGACGCCACCATGCGTTCTCCGACCGCGAGGGCGACCCGCACTCGCCGTGGCTCTTCGGTTCCTCGCCGCTGGCGATCGCCCGCGGTTTCTGGCACGCGCACATGGGCTGGCTGTTCGAGCGGGACCTGACCAACCAGCGGCGGTTCGTCCCCGACCTGCTCGCGGACCGCGACATGCGGGTGGTGCACCGCCTGTTCGGGCTGTGCACCGCGGTCACGCTGGCCGGGCCCGCGCTGATCGGCGGTCTCATCACCTGGTCGTGGTGGGGGGCGTTCACCGCGTTCTTCTGGGCCGGTCTCGTGCGCATGGCGTGCCTGCACCACGTCACGTGGTCGGTCAACTCGATCTGCCACATGATCGGGGACCGGCCGTTCGCCGCCCGGGACCGGTCCGCGAACGTCTGGCCGCTGGCGATCCTCAGCATGGGCGAGTCGTGGCACAACCTGCACCACGCCGACCCGACCTGCGCCCGGCACGGCGTACGGCCGGGTCAGATCGACATCTCCGCGCGGGTGATCTGGCTGTTCGAGAGGCTCGGCTGGGTCCACAGCGTCCGATGGCCGGACGAGCGGCGCCTCGCCCGTATCACCGTGACCTGAGCCCGCGGCGCCGGCCGCACCGCGATCGCCGCGTGGCCTGACAGCGTCCGGGGGCACCCGGCGCGGCCTTCGCCGCCGCGCGGAGCCACTGCTGGCGCGCCCGCGCGGCGGCAACGACGATCACTTACACTTCGCGGTGCATTTACCCTTGCCCCGGTGGTAGCCGTACTTGGCGCACCGGTGGGTCTTCTTGTTCATCTTCAGGCAACACCGCGTGCAAGGCGGGGGCTTTGCGACCGTGCGCAGCGCCACCGAAGGAGCGTTCTTCGCGGCCGCGGACGCGGTGCTCGCCGGTGCCGTGGCGATCCCCGTCGCGACGGTGACCGCGGCGACGGCCGCCAGCATGAGACGAGCGATGTTTCCGAGCATGGTCCCTCCTTTTTGCACCGGGGCGGGTTCGCCCACTACTCCACGAATGTTCACCGCGCTTTCGTCACGCAGTCAGGGACCAAAGTCCTTTTACCCTCCCGAAGTGGCATCTCAATGACGTGACCTGTGCATCCTTTTCAGCGATGTTGGCCATTGTTTTGTCCTCCGCGAGGACGGCATGTCAGCGGGGGAGTCCGGGCGAGCGGGTGAACGGGCGGACGCGGGCCCGGCCGGCCGCGGCGAGCAGGAGGAGCCCGGCGGCGTAGGCGGCGAGCACGCCGGCCGGCGGCCGCCCGCCCGGCGCGAACCCGTGCGCCGCGATCGCGGCCAGCGCGTACCCGGCCATGCCGGTCCCGGCCGCGAGCAGGACGCGCGCGCCGTGACCGAACGGCCCGGTGGCCGGCGCGGCGGGCAGCAGACGCTCGGCCGGCCGCAGCGCCGCGGCGAGCGGCACGAACAGGGCGGCGAGCGTGACCACCCAGATCAGGCGCTGCCACAGCCACGCCGCCGACCCGACGGCCGCCGGCGGGAGCAGGCCCGTCGGGTACAGGAGGATCGCCGCGGGGACCACCGGCGCCATGTGCCACAGGTACAGCGTCAGCACCGTACGGTTCGCCCGGGTGACCGCGCGCCACAGGCGCGGCGCGCGCAGGACGCGCCGCGCAGCGGGTTCGGCGGCCAGCAGCAGCCCCGCCTGCCCGACGGCGTACGCGAGAAGCGCGGCGGACGGCGGGGCGGAGTTCTTCACGCGCGCCCCGGGCACCCCCACCATGCTCGCCGGGAACGGTCCCAGCCACACGAGGGCCGCGAGCGCGACGGCGCCGGCCGCGGCCAGGGCCGGTGGTCGCCGGCGGTCGTGGGTGAGCGTGCCGTCGTGCCATGCGAAGCCGAGCTGGTGCACCGAACCCCAGACCAGGACGTAGTCCACCCAGCCCAGCAGCGGCGGGCGGAACCGCAGGAACGCGGCGTTCGCCGCGACCCCGCACGCGACGAGGACGGCCGCCGCCGGCAGGCCCCACCGCCGGTGGGCGGCGTGCAGCGCGGGCGTCGCTGCGACCAGGGCCAGGTACACCGGCAGGAACCACAGGTGCAGCGCCACCGCCCACGCCGCCTGCCCGAGCACCGCGCGGTCCATCCCGGCGGCGGCGCAGGCGGCCGCGGCGGCGACGGCCACGACGACGTACACGGTGGTGGGCGCCAGAAGCCGGACGGCGCGGCCGTACAGCCAGCCGGCCCAGCCCTCCCCGCGCGCCCGGTGCGAGGTCCAGGAGGCGGCGTTGGCGAACCCGCCCACCAGGAAGAACACCGGCATCACCTGAAATGCGAGGGTGAGCCACCGGGTCCACGGGAGGAGCCCGAGCACGTCCTGCCCGCCCAGATGACCGCCCCGGTAGGTGATCGACGTGGCCAGCCAGTGTCCCAGCACCACGGCGAAGATCGCCGCGACGCGCAGCAGATCGGCGTAGCGGTTGCGGGACGCGTCCCCGCCGCCCGTGCCGACACGGCGCGCGGGTCCGGCCACGGCATCGCCGCTCATGGTCCGGCCGTCTCCGTGCTCCCGCCCACCGGTCGTGTCACCAACCGGATGGGGCGGCGGCGCCGGCGATGCCGGTGACGCCGAGCCCCGGCGCGTCCGGCAGCACGACCGTCGCCCGGTCATAGCGGATCCCGCCCTGGACGGGGGAGCGGGCCAGCCACCACGCGGCGTCCAGGTCGGACGTGGCGGTCGTGCCGTAGGCGGCGGCCAGGCTCGCGGCGGCGCCCACGCCGACGTGGCTCTCCATCATCGACCCGACGATCGTCCCGATCCCGTGCTCGGCGGCCAGGTCCAGAAGCGTCCGCGCGGCCCGCAGCCCGCCGCACTTGGCGAGCTTGACGTTGACCATGCTTGCCGCCCGGCGGCGGATCAGCGCGACCAGGTCACGGACGCCGTAGACCGCCTCGTCCGCGAGGATCGGCAGGTCGGCCCGGTCGCTGACCCAGGCCAGCCCGTCCAGGTCCCAGCGCAGCACGGGCTGCTCGACCAGTTCCACGCCCAGGTCGGCGTCCGCCATCGCCCCGATGATCCGTACCGCCCCGCGCGGGGTCCAGCCCTGGTTGGCGTCGAGCCGGATGCGCGGCTCCGGGCCGACCGCCGAGCGCACGGCGCGGACCCGGGCCAGGTCGCCCGCGATGTCCGTGCCGACCTTGACCTTGAGCACGCCGAACCCTTCGGCGACCCGCCGCTTCGCCGTCGCGGCCAGGTCCGGGGCGTCGCCCGCGGGCAACGTGACATCGGTGGGGACCCGCAGGCGCGAGCCGCCGAGCAGGCGCACCAGTGGAACGCCGAGCCGCCGCGCCGCCAGGTCGTGCAGGGCGGTGTCGGCGGCCGCCTTCGCCGCCTCGTTCCCGGCGACCGCGCGACGCACCTCGTCGCAGCGGGCCAGCAGGTCGTCCGGGTCGCGCCCGGTGAGCATCGGGCCCAGCACTTGGTCCACGCACGCGCGGGAGCCGGCGACCGACGCCCCGGTCACCTGCCACACCTGTGGCGCCTCGCCGAATCCGGACCGCCCGTCGCCGTCCACGATCTCCACGACGAGCGTGTCGACCCTCGTCGCCCGGCGCAGCGCCGTCACGAACGGCGTGTGCAGCGGAGCCGACACGTCGTGCGCGCGGACGGCGGCGATGGCCACGTCATTCAGCCTACGCGGCGGCCGCGGGTCCGCCCGGGCCGCCCGTCGCGGGCGACGTCACGGTCCGTCGCCCGGTGCCGCGGCCGGACCGGCGCCTCACGGCGACGGGCTGCCTCGCGGCGACCGCCGGGGACGGATGTGCTCGTCGGTGACCGCTGGGGACGATCGTGACCGCTGGTAAGTGATCGTCGGGACTGAAGTGGCCGCCGGGGAGGGAGGGACCGCCGCCGGGCTGGCGGAGTTCGCCGATGCCCCGCACGATCGTCTCGGCGCGTACGCCCTGATCGACGCCGTCGGCACCTTCCTGTCCCAGGAGGTGGCGCGGACGGCGGACGAACGACTCCGATTCCACGCCCTGGTCGCCGCCTCGGCGCTCCGCATCGCCTGCCGGGAACTGCTGCTCGGGGCCGCACACCGGGACGCCCACCGTCGCCGCCTCGCCGCGCTCGGCTGCCGGGACGACGCGGAACTGGCCCGCGCCATCCGCGACGGCGCCCTCGACGACCGCTTCGACGAGGTCACCGCCGCGGTCCGGGACGCCGTGACCGACAAGTTCATCGTCGCCAACCCCCGCCACTTGGCCGTCCCCGGCGGCCGAGACACGTCATCGGCCTCGACCGGCCGGGCACCCGCCGGTGTGGCCGTGGAACTGATCCGTCGGGGCCGCGCTTCAGAAGTGAAGGCGCCCGAGCCGGATGCCGCCGTCGCCGTTGACCGGCCCGGCGTTCCAGGCGACGGTGTCCGTCCCGCCGTCGGCCGGAACGGTGAACTTCAGCAGGTGCGGCGTGAACGGCTTCCCGCCGACGACCGAGAAGGTCAGATCGAGGCGGCCCACGGTGCCCGGCCGCAGGATGACGTAGACGTGCGGATCGCTGGGTCCGGAGACGCTGGTCGGCAGGGGTGCTCCGTCGCCTCTCAGGAATCGGAAGCCGGTCAGGTCATCGGTCAGCACGCAGGCCTTCCCCTTCGTGGTGCGGAAGTCGAGCGTGGTGTGGCGCTGGCCGGCGCCGGAGTCGACGGGCCCGAGTACGGCTTCCAGATCGGCGGACGTGCATGCCGGGGCCGCAGCGCCCGCGGAACCGGCGGTCCTGGTCGGAACCGGTGCCGCCGAGGAGGACGGAATGCCGAGGGAGGCGGACGCCGCCGGGGCCGACGAGGACGGAGCGGCGGCCTTGGCGCCGCCGTTGTTCTGGCAGGCGGTCGCGCCGAGCAGCGCCAGGCCGGCGGCTGCGGGGCCGAGCCGGCTCATACCAGCACGGGGTTTGTCCATATCCGATTTGACCGCGGCAGACGGCCCGGAGGTTGATCCTTCCGTCACGTTGTGAAGCGCATCACAGCACGCTTGCCCGCGCGCTTGCCACGGGCGTTCGGGCGCGTGCTGGAGTCGGCCCGGGTGCCCGACGTGCCCGGCGCACCCGTTTGGTGCGGCAGTCGGTGCGTGCATCCCCGTCGGGTTTTCAGTTCACGGGCGGGGTGCTTGCGCGAGGGGTGTTCGCGTTCTTGGCCGG